>CAMFLK010000131.1 GCA_945957135.1 uncultured Rhodospirillales bacterium | reverse complement strand
CGAGGCGATGCCGCATGTACAAACCAAACGAGCAGAAGTTTTTTGGTTCTTTTTTCCAAAAAAGAACCGCTTCCTTCTTCCTTCCTGCCACCAAGTCTTACCGGCCGAACAGCCGCGTTCGCAGGCGGTGCAGGATGCGGCCCAGTGCGGCGGCGATTTCCTGAGCGATTTCCTGCTGGCCTTGGGCGATCAGCCGTGCGTGGTCGGGGGGAAAAAGATGCATTTTGGAACTCCTTCCAGGTTCGGGAAGGACGTTTCCTCGTCGCGAAGTATGGGGTGGGTGATGCTGCAATGCAACATAAACCCGAAACATCATGCTCTGTCGCGAAATAGCATCCCGTGCCAATCATTGCCTGATAGAGCATCGCCCCGTGTCCGCATCCACCCTCATCGCCGAAGCCGTCGCGCCGCCAGCCATCTCGCATCGCCTGCGGGAGTGCCATGATTGTGGCCTGATGCAGTTCCTGCCGTCGTTGCCGCGCGGGGCCACGGCGCGTTGCGGGCGTTGCGGCGCCACGCTGCGCCGCCGCCGGCCGCACGGCAACGGCCGGGCCCTGGCCTTCTCGATCACTGGCCTGACCTTGTTCGTGATCGCCATTTCCATGCCGTTCATCGCGCTCGACCTCCAGGGCAAGGAGCTGGGCACGCATCTGGTCTCCGGGCCGGAGGAGCTGGACGTGGCCGGGCTGTGGGAACTGGCGCTGGCGGTGCTGGTCACCTCCGTCCTCGCCCCGGCGGCCAAGCTCGGCATGATGATCTACGTGCTGATCGGCGTGCGGCTGCCCCGCCCGCCCCGCCACCTCGCGGTGGTGTTCCGCTGGGTGGAGCAGGTGCGGCCCTGGGCGATGATCGAGGTGTTCCTGCTCGGCGTGTTCGTCGCCTACACCAAGCTGGTGGACATCGCGCATGTCGAGGTCGGGATCGCCGTCTATGCGCTGGGTGCCTTGATGCTCACCATGGCCGCCGCCGATTCGATGCTGGACGACGAGACGGTGTGGGCGGCGCTGGAGCGCAAGGGTGTCGTGTCCGTGCCCGCGCCGCCGGCGGCCGGCGGGCGGCGGGTCGGTTGCGAATGCTGCGGCCTGGTCAGCCGGGGCGTGCATGCCTGCCCGCGCTGTGGGGCGGCCCTGCACGCGCGCAAGCCGAACAGCCTGTCGCGCGCCTGGGCCTTCCTGTTCGCCGCGGCCGTGCTCTACATCCCCGCCAACCTGCTGCCGGTGATGACGGTGATCTCGTTCGGCCAGGGTTCGCCCTCGACCATCTTCAGCGGGGTGGTGGAGCTGGCGCAGGCCAATATGTGGCCGCTGGCCGCCCTGGTGTTCTTCGCCAGCATCACCGTGCCGGTGCTGAAGATGATCGGGCTGGTCTATCTGCTGGTCAGCGCCGGGCGCCGCAGCACGGCCAACCTGCGGCGGCGGACGACCATCTATCGGCTGGTCGAGGGGTTTGGCCGCTGGTCGATGATCGACGTATTCATGATATCCATCCTCACCGCCCTGGTCCGCCTCGGCGCGATCGCCACGATCCTGCCGGGTCCCGGGGCCATCGCGTTCTGCTCGGTGGTGATCCTGACGATGTTGTCAGCCATGTCCTTCGACCCGCGCCTGATGTGGGACGCGCTCGACGAAAGGCCCGCGCCATGAGCGGCACCGCCCACCCCCCCAGCTCGCCGCCGACCGCGCGCATCGACCGCAAGAGCCGGTTGCAGATGGTCTGGCTGATCCCGATCGTGGCGGTCGGCATCGCCCTGTTCCTCGGCTACCGCGCCTATACGAGCCGTGGCCCGACGATCCTGCTCACCTTCACCACCGCCGACGGGTTGCAGGCCGGCCAGACCAAGGTGAAGCACAAGGCCGTCGATCTCGGCACGGTGCGCGGCATCCGCCTGTCCGACGACATGAGCCATGTGGAAGTCAGCGTGGAGATGCAGCACGCGGCGGACCCGCTGCTGACCGAACGCGCCCGCTTCTGGGTGGTGCGCCCGCGCCTGGGCGTGGGCGGGGTGTCCGGCCTCGATACGCTGCTGTCCGGCGCCTATATCAGCATCGACCCCGGCGAGGGCGGCGGCGCGCGGCAGATCCGCTTCACCGGCCTCGAGGAGCCGCCGGCCGTGCGTTCGGACGAGCCGGGCACCACCTATGTGCTGAACACGGCGCGCATCGGCTCGCTGTCCAGCGGCTCGCCGGTGTTCTTCCACGACATCCAGGTGGGTGAGGTGCTCGGCTACGACCTCTCGCCCAACGGCGACGCCGTGGCCATCAAGGTGTTCGTCCGCGCGCCGTACAACCGCTTCGTCACCAGCGCCACGCGCTTCTGGAACGCCTCCGGCCTGTCGGTCGATCTCGGCACGCAGGGGGTGCGGGTGCAGATGGAGAGCCTGCTCGCCGTCATCGCCGGGGGTGTGGCGTTCGACACGCCGGGCCTGCATGCCGACGACAAGCCGATCGCCGCCAACACCGCCTTCCCGCTGTTCCGCGACCAGACCCAGGCCACCGAATCCGGCTACTCCGTCAATGCCCGCCTGATGGCGCGGTTCGAGGGCTCGGTGCGCGGCCTGGCGCCCGGCGCGGCGGTGGAGATGTTCGGCATCCGGGTGGGCAGCGTCAGCTCCGTGCGGCTGGAGGCGGACACCGCCAAGCGCGACCTGTTCGTGGAGGTGGGGTTCGACATCCAGCGCGACCGGCTGCCGGGCACCGACAGGCTGCTGCACGACGGCAACGAGATCGACGTGGCCCGCGCCCTGGTGGCCCGCGGCCTGCGCGTGCAGCTCGCCACCGGCAATTTCCTCACCGGCTCCAAGATCGTGTCGCTGGAGTTCATGCCGGACGCGCCACCGGCCGAGGTGAAGCAGGAAGGCAATATCATCGTGCTGCCCAGCGCGCCCGGCGGGCTGGACAACATCGCCGCCTCGGTCGGGCAGATCCTCGACAAGGTCAACCGGCTGCCGCTCGATCAGGTGGTGGCCAACCTCAACACCGCCATCGCCGGCGTCGCCGGCATGACCAACGGGCCGGAGATCAAGTCGGCCCTGCAATCCATGGCCCAGGCGATGGCCAGCGCCAACGACGCGCTGAAGCACATCGATTCCGGCCTGGGTCCCACCATGAGCAAGCTGCCGCAGATCGCCCAGGGCCTGCAGACCACGGTCGATCGCGCCAGCCGGCTGCTCGCCACCATGGATGCGGGCTATGGCGACAATTCGGAATTCCGCCGCAACCTGATCCGCCTGCTCAGCCAGGCGAGCGAGACCGCCCGCTCCGTCCGGCTGCTGGCCGACTTCCTCGACCAGCATCCCGAAGCCCTGGTGCGCGGACGCAGCGGCCGCTCAGGAGATTGACGATGAACCGACGCCATTTCTGCGCGCTGGCATGCGCGGCCACCCTGGCCGGCTGCGCCTCGCCCAACCCCACGCTCTACACCCTGGCCCCCAGCCCCGGCCCGGTGGTGCGCACCGGCGTGCGCAGCGTGGAGCTGCACCGCATCGCGCTGGCCGGCTATCTCGACCGGCCGGAGATCGTCCGCTCGGCCCCGGAATACCGGCTGCGCACGGCGGACACCGAGCGCTGGGGCGAAGCGCTCGGCCGGATGATGGAGCGCGTGCTGGTGGAAAACCTGGCGCAGCGCCTGCCCAGCACGGCGATCTACGCCGAATCCGGCGCCATCACCGCCACGCCCGACATCATCCTCGAAATCAACGTGCAGCGCTTCGACGCCGACCCCTCCAACACCGTGGTGCTGCTCGCCCAGGTGTCCACCCGCCGCGAAACCGGCCGCGCCAACGCCACCACCCGCACCGTCCGCCTGACCGCCACGCCCGCCACCACCTCCACCCCCGATCTGGTCGCGACCATGAGCGATCTGCTGGGACAGTTCGCGGATGCGGTGGCGGGGATGATAGGGCGGTAGGGCCAGCTCTATCCCAATACCCCGAACCGGACGGCGATCCAGAGCTTCTGCCATTTGGGGACTTTCACCGGGCGGTCGAGGCGCTTCCAGCCCCGGCGTTCCAGCCGCGAGAGGATGGCGGCGTACATCGCGCCCATGAGCCGCGCGGGTTTCATCGCGGCCTTGTCGCATTTTTCCATGGCGGCGCTGGCGGCGGCGAAATGGGCGTGGGCATCCCGGGCGAGGCGGCGGCAGGCGGTGGGCAGGTTGGGGTGGCCCAGGGCGGCGCCGGGCGAGAGCGGAATCTGGGCGGCGGTCAGGTATTCGGCGGGCAGGTAGAGCCGGCCGCGGCCGGCATCCTCGTGGATGTCGCGCAGGATATTGGTGAGTTGCAGGGCGCGGCCGAGATGATGGGCGACGCGGTCGGCGGCGCGGGAGGCATCGCCGAAGGCGCGCACGGAGAGGCGGCCGACGGCGGCGGCCACCCGGTCGCAATAGAGGTCGAGCGTGGCGAGGGTGGGGGCGACGATGATGGTTTCCGCGTCCATCTGCATGCCGTCGATCACCGCGAGGAAGTCGGCCTGGCGCAGGGTGAAGCGGGGAATGGCGAGGCGCAGCACGCGGGTGGTGGGGTCGTCGGCCTCGCCATCGTAGAGGGCGGCGATGCGGTGGCGCCATTCATCCAGGCGGGGGCGCTTGGTGTCGAAGGGCGTGTCGTCGTCGGCGATGTCGTCCACGATGCGGCAGAAGGCGTAGATGGCGAACATGGCCGCGCGCCGGTCCGGCGGCAGCACGGCCATGCCGCGGTGGAAGCTGGTGCCGGCGGCGCGGACGATGGCCTCGACGGCGGCGAGATCGGCGGGGTCGGCGTCGAGGGGCGTCATGGCAGGTATCGCAGGGCCGAGAGCACCGCGCCGATGGCGTCCACCTTCGTCAGCTTCACCCGGGTGGCGATGGGGTCGCCGGTCCGCAGCCGGCGGGCGAGGCGGCGGGCGAGGCCGGTGATGACGGCCGTTTCCAGCCGCAGGCGGCGGTCGCGCGTGCGGCGGGGAAGGTCTTCGGCGGTGGCGGCGAGCGTGTCGCAATGATCGAGCAGGGCGGCGATGACGCGACGCAGCCCCGGGGTTTCCGCGCGCCCACGGATGTCGTCGATGCCCGATCCGTGGGCGGCGAGCAGGTCGGCGGGCAGGTAGCAGCGGTCGAGAGTGTCGAGGTCGCGGCGAATGTCCTGCAGATGGTTGAGGATTTGCAGGGCGGCGCACAGCGCGTCCGACGGCGGCCAGGTGTCGGCGGCTTCGCCATGCAGCGACAGCACGTAGCGGCCGACCGGGGCGGCGGAGTGGCGGCAATACGCCATCAGCTCGGCGAGGCTGGCATAGCGCAGCTTGGTGGCGTCGTCGCGGAAGGCGATCAGCAGGTCGGTGGCGTGGACGGGATCGACGCCGGTGATGGCGAGGCTGGCGCGCAGCTTGGTGGCGCTGGGGCTGCCATCCTCGCGGCGGCCGAGCAGGACGTCCTCCATCACGTCGAGCCGGGCGACCTTGTCTTCGGGTGCCAGGGCGGGGGAGTCGGCGATGTCGTCGGCGTTGCGGGCGAAGGCGTAGTAGGCGTGGACATGCGGCCGCAGCCGCGGCGCGATCAGCAGCGAGCCGACGGGGAAGTTCTCGTCGCCGCGATCCTTGCCCGACCATTCCTCGACGGAGGTGGCGGCGCTCATGCCCGGCCCTCGCCATAGGCGCGGTTCTTCCACACCACCCCGCGGCCGCGATGGTGGTTCCAGGCGGAGCCGATGGTCGCGGCCATGTAGAAGGCGGCGATCGCCGGCAGGGCGGGCGCCCAGAGCGGCGAGCGGCGGAAGCGGCGCAGCGTGGGCAGGAAGGACGCGGCCATCGCCAGCCAGGCGAACAGGCCCGCCAGTCGCGGCAGCCCGGCCGCGAACAGGGCATAGGCCGGCGGCGCCAGGAACAGCAGCCCCAGCCCCAGCGTGGTCCCTGCCAGCAGCAGCGGCGAGTGGCGCAGCTGGACATAGGCCGAGCGCGCGACCATCGCCCAGATGTCCCGCGCCTGGGGATAGGGGCGCACCGAACGGGCGAGGGCGGAGTGGCCCAGCCAGATGCGCCCGCCTGTCTTGATTTTCGCGGCCAGCGCGCAATCGTCGATCAGCGCGCCGGCGATGGTTTCGATGCCGCCGATGCGGGCAAGCGCCCGCGCCCGCACCAGCATCGTGCCGCCGGCCGCCGCCGCGGTGGCCGAGAGCGGGTCGTTCACCCGGGCGAACGGGTAGAGCAGCTGGAAGAAATAGACGAAGGCCGGCACCAGCGCCCGCTCCGCCGGGCTTTCGCAGTTCAGCGCGACCATTTCGCTGACCAGGTCCACGCCGGTCCGTTCCGCCTGGGCCACCAGCGTGGCGACGTGGCGCGGGTCGTGGACGATATCGGCATCGGTCAGCAGGATCAGCGCGGCATCGCCGGCGGCGGCGACACCCTGTTGCACCGCCCACAGCTTGCCGGCCCAGCCGGCGGGGCGGGGCGTGCCGGGCACGATGGTCAGCCGCTCGGCGCCCGGCAGGGCGGCGGCGATGGTGGCGGTGCCGTCGGTGCTGCCGTCATCGACCAGGATGACGCGGAACGGCCCGGCATAATCCTGCGCCAGCAGGCTGCCGATGCTCGCGGCGATGCCCTCCGCCTCGTCGCGCGCCGGCACCACGGCGGCGACCGGCGGGGTGGTGGCGGGCAGGGCGGGAGCCAGCACCGGCCCGGCGCTCCAGAACCGCCCGTGCAGCGCCAGCAGCCAGGCCCAGGCGAAGGCGGCGATCAAGGCGATCATCGCAGCCTGCCATTGGCGCGGAACCAGGCGATGGCATCGGCCACCGCGACGCGCGCCGGCCGGGGACGGTAGCCGAGTTCGGCGGTGGCCTTGGCGGAGGAGAAGAACATCTTCTTCTTCGCCATGCGCAGATGGTCGCGCGTCAGCATCGGCTCGATGCCGAAGCCCCGCGCCAGCGCCTCGGCCACGATGGCGGCCGGCCACACGGCGGCCACCGGCAGGCGGATGCGCGGCGGTTTGCGGCCGGCCTGTTCCGCCACCAGCGCCAGCAATTCACCGAGGCCGAGATTTTCGGCGCCGAGTATGTAGCCCTCGCCGATGCGCCCGTGCTCCAGCGCCAGCAGATGGCCCTCGGCCACGTCGTCCACATGCACGATGTTCAGCCCGGTATCGAGATAGGCGGGCATGCGCCCCGCCGCGGCATCGAGGATCATCTTGCCGGTGGGCGTGGGCTTGATGTCGCGCGGTCCCACGGGGGCGGCGGGATTGACGATCACCGCCGGCAGCCCTTGCGCGCGCACCATCTCCCGCACCACGCGCTCGGCCTGGAATTTCGATTTCTTGTAGATGCCGACGATGCCGTCCTCGCGCACCGGCGTGGACTCGTCGGCCGGCGCGTCGGTGCCGGTCAGGCCGAGGGCGGCGACGGAGCTGCAATGCACCACCCGTTCCACGCCGGCATCGAGGCAGGCGCGCATCATCGCCCGCGTGCCCTCCACATTGGCGCGCAGCATGGCATCGGGATCGGGCACCCAGATGCGGTAATCGGCCGCGACATGCAGCACATGCCGGCAGCCCTGGGCGGCGCGGGCCAGGGAGGCGGGGTCGGCGAGGTCGCCGATCGCCTCCTCCACATCGAGCCCGGCCAGGTTCGTCCGGTCGCTGGTCGCGCGCAGCAGCACGCGCACCCGCCGGCCGCGCGCCAGCGCCGCCCGTGCCACGGCCGAGCCGACGAAGCCGCTGGCGCCGGTGACGAGGGTGAGGTCCGCCATTTCTATGCGCGCATCCCGTGCATGGCCGGCTGTATAGGCCGGCGCGGCGGGTTTGGTGAAGCAGCCCGGACGGCGTGGCCTTACTTTCCCGTCATCCCCGCGCCTGCTAGCGTCCCGCCAACCAAGTTCAGGAGGGGATTGGCATGGCTGGGTTTCGCATTGGCCGTCTGATGCTGGCGGCCACCGCGCTGTGGGGCATGGGGGTCGCCGCCGCGCGCGCCACCGAACTCACGTTCTGGACGTGGCGGCCGGAGGACAAGGCCGCCTATACCGAGCTGTTCAACGACTTCACCAAGGCCAATCCCGGCATCACCGTCAAGTTCGAGGCGTTCAACACCGAGAACTACGCCACCATCCTTTCCACCGCCCTTGCCGCCGGGCGCGGGCCGGACGTGATCCACACCCGCGCCTATGGCGGGCTGGAGCAGTTCGCCAAGGCCGGCTACCTGCTGGCGCTGGACAAGGCCGAGGTGCCGGAGCTGGGCAACCTGCCCGATGACGCGCTGGCTTCCGAGACGCTGCGGGCGGACGGCAAGGTCTATTCGCTGTCCTTCGCCTCGCAGACGCTGGGCCTGTTCATCAATCAGGACGTGTTCGCCAAGGCCGGGCTGCAGCCGCCGCAGACCTGGGACCAGCTGATCAGCGTGTCCAAGGCGCTGAAGGAGAAGGGCATCATCCCCATCGCCAACGGCCTGGCCACGGGCTGGATGGACGAGGTGATGGTCTCGGTCTTCATCAACCCGTTCCTCGGCCCCGATTTCGTGAAGGATTTGCTGGCCGGCAAGGCGACCTTCGAGGACCCGCGCTACATCAACGCCATTTCCAAGCTGCTGGAGCTGCGCGACTTCCTGCCGCCGGGCGCGGCGGGCGTGGACTACGCCACGGCGCAGCAGCTGTTCCTGAGCGGGCGGGCGGCGATGTTCGCGGGCGGCAGCTTCGAGATCGCGAATTTCCGCAAGCAGAATCCCAAGATCAACATGGACTTCATCCTGCCGCCGGCGCCGACGGCCGGGGCGCCGCGGCCGGCCTCGAAATTCTTCGATGGCGGCTACGCGATCAACGCCAAATCCCCCAACAAGGCGGATGCGATCAAGCTGATCCGCTGGCTGGGCACCAAGCAGTTCGGCGACAAGTTCTCGATGCTTCTCGGCAACATCTCGCCGATCAAGGGCGTGGAGATCAAGGACCCGCTGCTGGCCAAGGTGGCGCAGATGAACCCGGACGCGATGCCGTACATCATGGCGGTGTATTTCCGCTATGAATCGCCGACCGGCTCCGATCTGTTGCAGAGCGGCATTCAGAAGATGATGGCCGGCAGCATCACGCCGCAGCAGCTGGGCGCCGACCTCACCCAGGGCATCGGCCGCTACTTCGCGCCGTTCCAGAAGAAGTAGTGTTCGCCTTACGGAAACACGGCATGCGGCGATCCCTGTGGATCGCCGCATTGCTGGCACCTGGGCTGCTGGTGATGGCGCTGTTCGTCACCTGGCCGCTGCTGTCGGCGTTCCGCTATGCGTTCTACGCCTTCAACGGGCTGGTGCCCGACCATTTCATCGGGCTGCGCAATTTCAGCGAAGTGCTGCTGGAACAGCCGTTCAGCGGCTGGACCTTCCGCGCCTTCCGCCACAACGTGATCGTCTTTGTGGCGCTGATGATCTTTCAGAACGGCCTGGCCTATCTCGTCGCCTTCGCGCTGCTGAAAGCCCTGCCGGGGCATCGTGTCCATCAGGTGATCGTGTTCCTGCCGGTGGTGCTGTCGGCGGTGATCGTCGGCTTCCTGTGGAAGCTGTTCCTGCATCCGATCTTCGGCGTGGTGAACCAGGCGCTGGCGTTGGTGGGCATCGCCGGGCCGGCCTGGCTCGGCGATGAATCGACGGCGCTGGGCAGCATCATCTTCACCAATGCCTGGCACTGGATGGGCTTCCCGGCGCTGATCTTCCTCGCGGGCATGCAGCGCATCAGCAAGGAGACGCTGGAGGCCGCGCGCATCGACGGCGCGACGGATGGCGTGCTGCTGTCGCGCATCATCTGGCCGCTGGTGGCGCCGAGCGCGACGATCGTGTTCACGCTGACCTTCATCGGCAGCTTCAACTGGTTCGAGCTGCCCTACATCATGGCCGGGGTGAACGGCACGCCGGGCGGGGCGACGGATGTGCTGGGCCTGTATTTCTATCGGACGGCGTTCGGCAGCGCCAATTCCGGCCTGCAGGATTTCGGCCATGGCAGTGCGCTTGCGGTGTTGATGTTCCTGTTCATCGCTGGATTTTCGGCGATCAGCCTGCGCTTCCTGCGGCGGCGCGAGATTGAAGTATGATACCAAACGCACGAAGCGATGACTCTTCCATCGCGAAGAGCGTTTGGTATCGCGCGCCGGGTTGGCCGGCGGCGGCGCGCCAAACAAAGACTCATGCCGACGGTCATTCTTCATGACCGGAGGCATGAATGAGCGCCTGAAGGTTGCGGGCATCCAGGTGCTGCTGGTGCTGAACGCGTTCATCATGATCTATCCGCTGATCGTGATGGTGCTGTTCTCGTTCAAGACGAACGCGGAGATCTTCTCCTCCCCGTTCGGCCTGCCGGAGAGTTTCGCGCCGGAGAACGCGATGCGCATCTGGAACGAGACCAGCTTCGTGCGCTACCTGGTCAATTCCGTGGTGGTGACGGCGAGCGCCATCGTGGTGATCCTGGTGTTCGGCACCATGGCCGCCTACGCCATCGCGCGCTATCCGTTCCGGCTGAGTTCGGCGGTGTTCCTGTTCTTCCTCAGCGGGCTGATGGTGCCGCTGAAGCTGGCGATCATTCCGCTGTTCATCCAGCTCGACACGCTGGGCCTGATCGACACGCGGACGGGGCTGGTGCTGGTGTATGTGGCGATGGGGCTGCCTTCGGCGGTGTTCATCCTCACCGGCTTCCTGCGCACCCTGCCGGGTGAACTGGAAGAGTCGGCGCGCATCGAGGGGGCGAACGAGGCGCGCATCATGCTGTCGATCATGCTGCCGCTGGCGCGTCCGGCGCTGGTGATCGCGGCGATCCAGAACGCGGTGCCGATCTGGAACGACTTCTTCTTTCCCCTTGTGCTGATCACCAACGAGCGGCTGAAGACGCTGCCGCAGGGGCTGACGGTGTTCATGGGGGAATACAACACGGATTGGGGCGTGCTGTTCGCCGGGCTGACCCTGGCGGCGCTGCCGATCACGCTGGTGTATATCGCGCTGTCGCGGCAGTTCATTGCGGGGTTGACGCAGGGCGCGATCAAGTAGCGGCCCGCCTTTCTTCGAGGGTGGCGCCGTGCTCGATGTCGTCAAGGCACGCTTCGCTCAAGGGCCTTGACGACATCTGCGCGCGGCGCCTTTGGACAGTCAGGCCGGGGCAGGAAAGCGGCCCTTTTCAGCCGAACAGGAAAGCTGGAAAAGGCTCATACCAACGGTCATGAAGAATGACCGTTGGTATGAGTCATTGTTTGGCGCGCCGCCGCCCGCCAACCCGGCGCGCGGATACCGCCGCCGCTCAGCG
>CAMFLK010000130.1 GCA_945957135.1 uncultured Rhodospirillales bacterium | reverse complement strand
GCCTACATGCTCTGGCTGGTCACCAGGCTCGATATCCTGTTCCACCGCTGGAAGACCGGCACGCTGCCACCGCCGCCGGTGGCGCCGGTCCGTCGCGCAAAGCGCACGCCTCATCGCCGTCCCCGCCGCAAGAACTGGCTGGCCGAGCTGATCGACCAGGCCTGCGAAGGCCAAGCCCAAGTCATGCCCGAGGCGGAGGCCCCGGCGGAGCGTGCGATGCCGCTCCTCGAAATGGCTCCCTCCCGCCCCGCGCCCATCTTCACCTGGAAGCGGCCTCAGCCCCGCCCGCGCCGGATCGTCCGTGCTCGCTGGTGGGAAGACCCTGGCTGGGCCTGACCCGTAAAACCCTGGAATTTCCAAAACCTTGGGTGATTCCCGAGGCGACGCCGCATGTACAAACCAAACGAGTAAAAGTTTTTTGGTTCTTTTTTTCAAAAAAGAACGTTCTTCCTTGCTTCCTTTACCGCGTGGATGGCCGGGTCAAGTGCCCGGTCACTGCGGTTTTTTGGTTCCTTTTTTCAAAAAAGAACCGCTTTCTTCTTCCCTACCCCCGTGCCTTGCGCGCCGCGATGGCCTTGACCAGGCCGTTGGCGGTCATGCCGTGGGCGATGACGCTGAGCAGCACCGTCCATCCCGCCGCGAGCATGATCGTCTCGTTGCCGGGCAGGCCGGCGTCGAGCACCAGGATGGCGAAGACGATCGTCGCCAGGCCGCGCGGGCCGAACCAGCCGATGAACAGCCGGTCGGCCAGGGTGGTGGTGGTGCCGGCCAGGCACAGCACCACCGGCAGGATGCGGATCACCGTCAGGCTCAGCGTCGCGTAGAGCAGGACCGGCCAGCTGGCCCCGTTGATCATGCGCACCACCACGACGGCGCCGAACACCACCCAGGTCAGCAGGGCCAGGGCCTCGCCCATCTGCTCGGCGCCGCGCAGCCGTTCCTCCTTGCGATGTTCGCCCAGCCCGCGCGATCCGCTCAGCAGCAATCCGCCGGTGAAGCAGGCGATGAAGCCGCTGCCGCCGGCCGCCTGGGCGGTGGCGAAGCAGGCCGCCGCCAGGGCGACCGCGGGGATTTGCCCCCAGTTGTGGCCGATCCAGTCCCGCGCCTCGCTGAGCCGCAGCAGGCGCAGGGCCAGCGCGGTCAGCCCCAGCCCGACCAGCACGCCGATGCCGATTTCCTCGGCCACCACCGCGGCGACATGGCCCAGCGTGCCGCCCTCGGCCTGGATGCCCACGGCCAGGCCCAGCAGGATCACCACCACGGGCACGCAGATGCCGTCGTTGAGGCCGCTTTCCAGGTTCAGCGCCTCGCGCATCGCCGCGGGAACGCTCGGATTGGTCACCACCGGCTTGCCCAGCGCCGCGTCGGTCGGCGCCAGGATCGCCGCCAGCAACGCCATCTCCAGCACGCCCAGCGTGGGGAACACCAGGGCGGCGGCGAGGAAGCCGAGCCCCAGCGTGAGGGGCAGGCCAATGCCGAGCAGCCGCTCCGGCAGGCCGAGATTGCGCCGGACCACGCCGAAATCCGCGTTCGCCGCGTCGGTGAACAGCACCATGGCCAGGGTGAGTTCGGCCAGCACGCGCAGCCCCTCGCCGGTGATGCGGATGGCCAGCACGCCCAGCCCGTCCGCGCCGAGCAGGAATCCCGCGGCGGTGAACACGATCGGCCCGCTGATCACGGAGCGTTCGACGCGCCGCGAGACCAGGGCGTAGGCCAGCAGGAAGATGGCGAGAAGGGCGGCGTTCTGGTACATCGCCCGCCTTTCCTACCCTTTCACCGCCCCCGCCGTGAGTCCGGAAATGATGTGTTTCTGGGCGGCGAAGAACACGATCACCGCGGGCAGGATGGTGAGTGTCACGAAGGCCAGCACCAGTTGCCATTCGGTGCTGTATTCGCCTTGGAACACCATGATGCCCAGGGGCCAGGGGTAGCGGGATTCGCTGTTCAGCATGATCAGCGGCAGCAAGTAGTTGTTCCAGCTTCGCACGAAGCTGAAGATCGCCACCGTCGCCAGGATGGGGCGCGACAGGGGCAGGGTCATGGCGAAGAAGAAGCGGATATATCCGCAGCCATCGACGAAGGCGGCCTCGAACAGATCGTGCGGGATGGCGCGGAAGAAGTCGCGGAACAGCAGGATGCTCATGGCCAGGCCGAAGGCGGATTCGGGCAGGATCACGCCCCAGTAGGTGTCGAGCAGGCCGAAATCGCGGATCTGGATGAACAGCGGCAGCACCGCCGTGGCGGCCGGGAACATCAGGCCGAGCAGGAAGTAGTTGAACATCATCTCGCGCCCGAAGAAGCGGACATGGGCGAAGGCGAAGGCGGCCATGGCGCCGGCCGAGAGGGTGAGGAGGGCCGTGAGCGAGGCGATCAGCATGGAGTTGCCGAGCATGCGCCAGTAGCGGGCGCTGGCGAGGATGCCGAGATAGTTGTCCCACTGCCATTCGCGCGGCAGGCCCGAGGGGTTGGTGCGCAACTCGCCCAGCGTCTTGAACCCGCCGAGCAGGGTGGCGACCAGGGGCACCAGGATGATGCATGCCATCACCACCAGCACCGCGTACATGGCGGTGGTGACGAGCAGGCGCTGCCAGCCGTGCCGGGTCATGGCGCGCTACTCGTCGTCACGAAACGTCAGCCGCTTGTAGCTGAAGGCGAACACCACGCAGATCAGGAACAGCACCACGCCGACGGCGCTGCCGAAGCCCACGCGCATGCGGGTGATGCCGAAGGTGTAGAGGAAGGTCACGATGGTCTGGGTGCTGTCGGCCGGCCCGCCCTTGGTCAGCGGCATGATCAGGTCGAACAGCTGCAGGGAGCCGATGACGGAGAAGAACACCGACAGGCGGATGGTCGGCCGCAGCAGCGGCAGGATCACCCGGCGGAAGCGTTGCCAGCGATTGGCGCCGTCGATGGCGGCGGCATCGAGCAGGGGGGCGTCGATGCCCTGGAGGCCGGCGATGAACAGCATCATGTGGAAGCCGAAATACTTCCACACGATCACCACCAGCACCGCGACCAGCGCCCAGTTGGGGTCGGCCAGCACGAAGGGGGCGGGGAAGCCCAGGGCACGGGCGATGGCGCCGGTGATGCCGTAATCGCCGTCGAACATGAAGCTCCAGATCAGCCCGGCGGCGACGTCGGCGAGGATGTACGGCAGGAAGAAGATCAGCCGGAAGACGAGCGCGCCGCGGATGCGGCTGGCCACCAGCGTCGCCAGGCCGAGGGCCATCGGCAGCTGGATGCACAGCGAGACGGCGATGATGATGAGGTTGTTGATCAGCGCCGTGTGGAAGGCGGGGTAGCGCGAGATCAGGAAGAAGTTGCGCCAGCCCACGAAGTTGGTGGGCACGCCGTAGCCGCTCCAGTCGTAGAAGCTGTACCAGCCAGCCTCGCCGATCGGCACCACCACCAGCGCCGTGAACAGCAGCAGCGCCGGCGGCAGGAACAGCAGCAGGACCGGCGCCGCCGTCCAGGCGCGGCGCCGGCCGAGTGCAACACTCAATGACTGAGGTCCCAGGCCTCCTGGATGTTCTTGGCCAGGGCTTCCGGGGTGATGCGCCCGGCGGCCAGCTCGGTGGTCTTGTCATTCAGCTGGCGGCCGACATCGGGGCCGAGATCCTGGTCGAAATAGTTCTGGTGGTAGGTGGAGCGGGCCAGCTCCTCGGCGGCCAGTTTCAGCAGCGGGTCGGTGATGGCGGAATTCGCCTCGGGCACGGAAGGCATGTAGATGCCGGTCGCCGCCGTGGCCTTCTGGTATTTCACGCTGGTCAGCAGGTTGAGGAACTCGGCGGTCTGCGGCGGCGCGTTGCGCGACAGCAGCCAGGCGTTGATGCCGCCCATCGTGTCGGTCGGCAGGCCCTTGCCGCCTTGCACCAGCGGGAAGGAGATCAGGCCGGTATCCTCGATCGCCACGCCCTTGCCGTCCGCCGCCGCGCGGGCCTGGCGGGCGGGGGTGCCGGCGAAGCTCAGCAGCATCGCCGCGCGCTGGTCGCCGAACACGCCGAGCATCTGCGGGAAGGTGTGGCCCAGCCAGCCATCCTGGAAGGGCTTGAGGTCGGTGAGCTGCTTCAGCAGCTGGCCGGCCTGGATGAAGGCCGGGCCGGTGAAGCCGCCATTCTTGCCGGCCTTCGCGTCCGCCAGCGCCTGCCGCCCGCCGGCCCGCACCACCAGATAGGCCCACCAGTGCATGATCGGCCATTTGTCGCCGCCGCCGATGGCGATGGGGGTGACGCCGGCCGCCTTCAGCGCCTTCACCGCGGCGAGCAGGTCGTCCCAGTTCCTGATCTGGCTGCCGTCAACGCCGCCTTTCTGCATCAGCTTCTTGTTGAAGAAGATGTTCATCAGCGCCATCTGGTGCGGCGCGCCCCAGATCTTGTCCTGATAGCGGAAGGCATCGAGCGCCGCGGGGTTCAGCCGCGCCTGCCAGGCCTTGTCCATCTGGTCGCCGAACGGGCGCAGCATGCCGGTCTCGATCTGCGCCCGCATCACGCCGCCGCCCCAGCTGTAGAACATGCTCGGCGCGTCGGGCGATTGCAGCAGAGTCGGCAGCTTGGCCTTGAAGGCTTCGTTTTCCAGGAATTGCAGCTTCACCTCGGTGTCCGGGTGGCTGGCCTGGAATTCGGCGGCGGCGTCGGTCCAGATTTTCAGGATGGCCGGGTTCACCTCGAGGTGAAGCCAGCGCACGGTGGCCTGCGCGGCCTGGGCGGGCGTGGCGCCGCGGCCGAACACGCCCACGGCGGCGGCGGCGGCCAGAAGCGTGCGTCGGCCGAACGGCGCGGATACCGGTGTCATGGACGTCCCCCTCAGGATGCTTGTGATTTGTTCCGGAGGGTGGAGAGCTTCGCGAAACGCGTCAAGCGCCGCGGGATGTCAGCGATGGGCGCGCCACGCGTCGGCGTTCACCGCCACGCCGAGCGAACTGTTCACCCGGTTGCTGAAGTTGAAATAGGCGGCGATGAAGGCGGCGTCGAGGATTTCCGGCTCGCTGATCCCCGCCGCGCGCAGCCCGTCCAGCACCTCCGGCCCGATCTCGCCGGGCGCGCGGGTGATGCGGATGGCGTAGTCGGCCAGCGCGTGCTCGCGCGGCGACAGCCCGGCATGGCGCCAGTTGGCGGCGAGCAGATCGACGAACATGGCATCGCCGGTGATGCCGCGAAGGGCGGCGGCATGGCCGAAGATGCAGGCCTCGCAGCGGTTTTCCGCGCTGACCACGAGGGCGATCATCTCGCGCTCGCGAGCTGTCAGGCCGCGCGGCTGGCCCTCCGGCTGGTCGCTGTTCACGGCGCGGCTCAGCGCGTCCTGGGCGATGGCGAGCGCCGGGCGATGGGCGGCGGTGCGCTGGATGTTGCGCACGTAACCGATGCGCTTTTCCGTGCGGTCATAGACCTCCTGCACCTCAGGCGTCGGCGTGGCCTCGGGCAGGCGCAGCCAGGAAACGCCGGCGTGGGGCGGGTTTGTGTCGGGCATGGGGGCGTCCTCCTTGGGGAGCTTGTCGGAGCTCCTTCGCATCTCGCGATTGTGCTTGCGTTGCGGCGGGCGCTGTCAAGGCACGCTGCGCTCAAGCGCCTTGACAGCACCCGCCGCAACGAAGCGAGGGCTGGCAGGCAAAGCCTGCCGGACGTGCGAAGAAGGGGCGGATGTGAGCCCCTCGCGTCAGGCGCCCGCCACCGCCGCGTTGAAGCTGCGGTCGAAGGCGGAAGCGGCATCCAGCTTCTGCGGGATCAGCCGGGCCTCGGCATAGAGGTCGGCGGTGCCCTGCTCGCCGGCGATCACCGAGGCGTCGATCGGCACCGGGCGCGAACCCTCGGAGCGGAACGACCACAAGGCCACCTCCTCGCTCACCCCGATCTCCGCCGCCAGCGCCCGCGCGTAGTCCTGCTCGTGGTCCAACGCCCACAGCTTGGCGCGGGCGTAACGGCCGAGGAAATCGTGCAGCAGCGCGCGCTTTTCGGAAATCGCCTCCGGCCGGGCGAGCTGGAACGACAGGCCGGAGAGCAGCCCGTCGCGCCCGTCCACCACCACCCGCGCATGGTCCTGCACCACCGCCTGGGCCACGAAGGTGTTCCAGGTGGACCAGCCCTCCACCGCGCCGCCGGTCAGCGCCGCCTTGGCATCGGCCGGCAGCAGGTTGGCCACCGGCAGATCGGCGAAGGCCCAGCCCTGGCGCTTGGCCACCGCCAGCACCAGCGCATGGCCGATCGAGCCGCGATTGGTGCCGATGCGCCGCCCCTTCAGCTGCGCCACGTCGCGGATCGACGAGGCCTCGGGCACCACGATGGAGGTGGACCGGCCGGTGCCGCGGGTGGCGCCGATGATGCGCGCCTGCACGCCCTGGGCGAGGGCGAAGGTGCTGGGCGCATCGCCGGCGAAGGCGGTGTCCACCGCATTGGCGTTCAGCGCCTCCAGCAAGGGCGCGGCGGCGGCGAACTGGCTCCAGGCGACGCGATAGGGCAGGCCGTCGAGCAGGTTCGCGGCCTTCAGCAACGCTTGCACGCCGCCCTTCTGGTCGCCCACCCGCAGCACCGGATCGGCGGCGAAGGCCCGTGACGCCACCAGCAGGGCCGGGGCGGCGAGCAGGGTGCGACGCGCGATCATTCCGCGGCCACCTGGCGGGCGCGCCACGCGAGCAGGTCACGCGTGGCGGGCAGCAGGGAGCGGCCGTATTCCACCGCGTCGCCCAGCGGGTCGAAGCCGCGGATGAGGAAGGTGGTCACGCCGAGATCGTGATACTCGGCGAAAGCCTCCGCCACCTGCTCGGGCGTGCCGACCAGGGCGGTGGTGTTGCCGCGCGCCCCGGTGGCGGCGGCGATGGCGGTGTAGAGCCGGCCCTCCGGCCGGTCGCCCAGCGCCGCCGCGTCGAGCAGGCGCTGCGAGCCGGCGTTCTGCGGCGTGCGGCTGGCGGTGCCGCGCAGGGCGCGGATGGTGGCGGTGATCTCCTCCGCCCGCTTCCACGCGGCCGCCTCGGTTTCCGCCAGGATCGGGCGGAAGGACAGGCTGAAGCGCACCTGCCGCCCGTGCCGCGCGGCACTCGCCCGCACCCGGGCGACGATCTCGCGCACCTGGGCCTTGGTCTCGCCCCACAGCGCATAGACGTCGGCATGCCGGCCCGCGACCCGCACCGCCGCCTCCGACGCGCCGCCGAAATAGATCGGGATGCGCGGGGATTGCGCCGGGCGCAGGCTGACCGTGGCGCCGCGCACCCGGTAGTAGTCGCCCGCGTGGTCCACCGGGGCGGTGCCGGTCCAGATCTGCTTGAGCAGGCCGACATATTCGTCGGTGCGGGCGTAGCGGGAATCCTTGTCCAGCCAGTCGCCGTCGCGGGCCTGGTCGGTGTCGTCGCCGCCGGAGATCACATGGATCGCCGCCCGGCCGCCGGAGAGCTGGTCCAGCGTCGCGAAGGCGCGGGCCGCGGTGGTGGGCGCCTGGAAGCCGGGCCGGTGCGCCACCAGGAAGCCGACCTGCTTGGTGTGCTGGGCGGCGGTGGCGGCGAGTTGCAGCCCGTCCGGCCCGTCCGAATGCCAGCCGATCAGCACCCGGTCGAACCCGCCCTCGTCATGCGCCCTTGCGGAGGCGATGAGATAGGCGGGGTCGATGCCCGGCCCCTGCGGCGGCAGCACCTCCGATTGCGGGCGCGGCTGGATCATGCCGATGAATTCGACGGTCATGTGGGTTTCCTCCGTATGGGGTCAGGCGGCCTCGGCCTGGGGCACGCCGAGCTCGGCGAGCAGGCGGGCGCGCAGGGCGGCGAAGCCGGGATCGGCGTGGCGGCGCGGGCGGGGCAGCGGAATCGGGATATCCGCGACGATGCGGCCATGGGCGAGCACCAGGGCGCGGTCGGCCAGCAGCACCGCCTCGTCCACGTCATGCGTCACCAGCAGGGTGGTCGGCGCGTGGGCGCGCCACAGATCGATCACCAGCGCGTGCATGCGCATCCGGGTCAGCGCGTCGAGTGCCGCGAAGGGCTCGTCGAGCAGCAGCAGCCGGGGTGCGCGCACCAGGGCACGGGCCAGCGCCGCGCGCTGCGCCTCGCCGCCGGAAAGGGTGAGCGGCCAGGCATTCTCATGCCGCTCCAGCCCCACCTCGCGCAGGGCGGCCTGCACGCGGGTGCGGATGTCCGGCCCCTCCAGCCCCAGTGCCACGTTGCGCCAGACCGGCTGCCAGGGCAGCAGGCGCGGCTCCTGGAACGCCATGGCCACCGGCGCGGGCAGGCGCACCGTCGCCTCGGCGGGAACCGGGTCGAGCCCGGCGAGGGTGCGCAGCAGGGTGGATTTGCCGGAGCCGCTGCGGCCGAGCAGGGCGACGAACTCGCCGGGGGCCAGCGTCAGGTCCAGCCCGTCCAGCACCGTGTGGCTGGCGAAGCGCCGGGTCAGGCCGCGCACTTCCACGGGCACTTCCATGGGGGCCACCGCTCAGCCCTCCACCAGCGAGGGGCGCCAGGCCAGCGCCCGCCGCTCCAGCGCCCGCACCAGCGCGTCGGCGCCGAGGCCGAGCAGGGCATAGACCAGCAGCCCGACCACGATGATGTCAGTGCGCAGGAAATCCCGCGCGTCGTTGATCATGTAGCCGATGCCGGCATTGGCGTTGATCTGCTCGGCCACCACCAGGCTCAGCCACGCCACGCCCAGCGCGTAGCGCAGCCCCACCAGGGCGGAGGGCAGGGCCGCCGGCAGCACCACGTGGCGCACCAGCGCCCGGCGGTCGAGCCCGAACACCCGCCCCGCCTCCACCAGCTTGCGGTCCGCCCCGCGGATGCCGGCGAACAGGTTGAGATAGACGGGGAAGGTGGTGCCCAGCGCCACCAGCGCGATCTTCGGCGCCTCGCCGATGCCCAGCCACAGGATGAACAGCGGCACCAGCCCGAGGAACGGCAGGGTGCGCAGCGCCTGCATCGGCGCGTCCACCACCTCCTCCCCCCGGCGCGACAGCCCGGCGGCGATGGCCAGCAACGTGCCGGTGGTCACCCCGATCGCCAGGCCGGACAGCACCCGCCCCAGCGACACCGCCATGTTGGTGCCGAGCTCACCCGAAGCCGCGAGGCCCCAGGCGGTGGCCAGGATGGTGCTGGGGGCCGCCAGGGTGCGCGGCGAAATCCAGCCGAGCATGGAGCCCACCTGCCAAGCCGCCACCAGCACCAGCGGCGAGACGAAGCGCCGCGCCGCCCGCCAGTCGGCCCGCCAGCGCGGGACGCGCGGCGTGGCCGGGCGGGAGAGGGAAAGAGCCAGGGACATGGGCGCCTCGTGAAAACACGATTTTTAATCGTGAAATTTCGACCTATTTCACGATGATATAAGCACAATTATCCGTCAACGAATTTTACGTGGTGACGTGCGAAATCAGCCTCGCGCCCAGCGCGGGGAATACACCATTCAAATTCGTGAATAACCTAGCGCGCCCGCGCCAGCAGCCGCGGCACCGCCAGCGACAGCGCGCCGCCGACCACGCCGATCAGCCGCTTCTCCGGCCCGGCCGGACGGCCCACCGCCGCCCACAGCGCGAGCTGGACGGCGACATAGGTGACCACCGCCCCCAGTCCGATCGCCCCGCCCACCAGCAGCGCCTGCACCGGCGGCAGATCGACATGCTGCCAGCCCAGCCCGGTGACGTGCAGCAGCCCCACCGTCACCAGCGCCGCGGCGCCGATGCGCAGGAAGCCGCCGCGATTCTGCTTCCAGCGCGCATCGCCATGGCCATGCAGCTGGGTGAGGAACATCAGCGATTCCACCGCCACGGACAGCACCACCGCCAGCGGCGCCAGATCGATCCGGCCGGACTGCACCACGGCGACCATCACCACCGCCTTGGCGGACGCGGCGCCCGCCACCGCGAGGAAGTTGCGCCGCACCTGCCCCTGGGCGTTGAGGAAGGCGGAGCACACGCCGCTGACCGGGGACATGCAGCACAGCCAGGCGAAGGTGGCGATCATCGGCCGCGCCGCCTCCCAGTTCGGCCCCAGCATGCCCGCGACGATATAGCCGGCCGTCGCCGACACGCCGATGGTCAGCGGCACCACCAGGGTCAGCAGCGCCGCCGCCACTTCCAGCGCCAGGCTCACGATCGGCGTGCCCTGGCTGCGCGCGACCGACAGCCCGGCATAGAGGGCGCGCATCGCCGGCGTCACGATCTCGGTGATCGGCAGCACCGCGATTTCCTGCGCCACGAGATAGACGCCGAACTTCGCCGTGCCCATGGCGGGGGCCACGATGAACACGTCGCAGCGCTCCCACGCCATGGTCGCGACGTTGCCGGCCCACGACCAGAAGGAGAATTCCCACAGGTCGCGCCAATGGCGGATGGAGAAGCTCGGCCGCCAGGGATGCACGACATAGGTCAGGATCAGCCGCGACACGGCGGAGACGCCGATGCCCGCGATCAGCGCCCAGTAGCTGCGCATCAGCAGCGCCAGCGACAGGGTGGTGGCGAATTGCAGGATGCGCGGCAGGAACAGCAGCTTGAATTCCATGCTGAACTGCAGCTTCCGGCGGAACTCCACCTGGCCGATGTTCTCGAGCCCGCTGCACATGGTGATCGCCGCGAGCACGCGCAGGATGTCCACCAGCCGCGGCTCGTTGAACCAGTCGGCCACCCAGGGCGCGCCCAGGAAGATGATCAGCGAGGTCACGGCATAGCGCGTCACCTGGAAGGTGAAGGTGGTGGAATACCAGGACTGCCCGGTATCCGGCCGGCGCACCAGCGCGTCGAGCACGCTGACGCGCGACAGCATCTCCAGCGCGTTGCTGAAGGTGGTGGCCATGGCGATCAGGCCGAAATCGGCCGGCACCAGGATGCGCGCCAGCACCAGCGTGCTGAGCAGGCCCAGCCCGCGCGTCACCAGCCGCCACGCCATCAGCCAGCCGGCACCGATGGCGGTGCGACCGCCCACCTTGTCCGTAGGCGCGGGGTCCGTCGGCGCGGGTTGGTCTGTCATGGGCCCGGGCTATAGCACGTCGGAGATGAATTCTAGCTGAGCGTCGGGTCCAGCCGGTCGCGCAGCCAGTCGCCGAGCATGCTGACGGCCAGGGTGGTCAGCACGATCACGGCACTGGGGGCGAGCAGGATCCACGGCGCGCGGGTGAGGTATTCGCGCCCGTAGCCGACCATGTTGCCCAGCGAGGTCATCGGCGGCTGCACGCCCAGGCCGAGGAAGGACAGGCCGCTTTCCAGCAGCACCACCTCGGGGAAGGACAGCGTGGCCGAGACGATCAGCGTGGCGGCGATGTTGGGCAGGATGTGCCG
>CAMFLK010000129.1 GCA_945957135.1 uncultured Rhodospirillales bacterium | reverse complement strand
GGCCACGGGCGTGGCCGAAGGGGCCACGGACGTGGCCGAAGGGGCCACGGGCGTTCCCGGCTCCGGCCGCAGCGCGAACCAGGCGCCCACGCCCAGCACCGCCACCGCGGCGGCGGCAAGCAGCCCGGCCAGCATTGGCGCCCGGTTCGGCGGTGGCGGGAAATCTGACATCGAATTGATCGTACAGCCGCACGGCCTCGCCGGGCAACGCCCGGCTTGCGTTTTCCGCCCCCTCGTCCATTTCCGCGCGCTTGGCTAGCCTGATCCCGACCGACGAAGGAACCGCCCATGGCCGTCCGGCCCCCCCGCTCCGGCACACCGAAGCCCGGCATGCAACTGCCCATGCGCGTGTGGGACCTGCCCATCCGCCTGTTCCACTGGCTGCTGGTGGTGGCGGTGGTGGCGGCCTACGTCACCCGCCGCATCGACCGGATGGACCTGCACATCCTCTGCGGCTACGCGGTGATGGCGCTGGTGCTCTTCCGGCTGGTCTGGGGCTTCATCGGCAGCGACACCGCGCGCTTCACCTTCTTCCTGAAATCGCCCCTCGCCGCCCTGCGCCACCTCGCCCACTTCGCCCGCCGCGAGCCCGACCGCGAAATCGGCCACAACGCCGCCGGCGGCTGGATGGTGCTGCTGCTGCTGCTGGTGCTCGCCATCCAGGTCGGCACCGGCCTGTTCGCCAGCGACGGCCCCTTCGCCCGCGGCCCGCTGGCCAGCCATGTCAGCGACGCGCTGAGCGACCGCCTCTCCGGCCTGCACGAACTCAACTTCACCGTGCTGCAAATCCTGGTGGGGCTGCACGTGCTGGCGGTGATCGCCTACGCCGTGGTGAAACGCCACGACCTCGTGCGCCCCATGCTCACCGGCAAGAAACGCCTCCCCGCCGCCACCCGCGCCCCCCGCATGGCCCCGCCCGCACTGGCCATCGCCGTCTTCGCGCTGGCCTGCGTGGTGGTTTGGGTGGTGGTGACGCGAGTGTAGAATAAGCCGGATTTGTCAATAAAAATGGAAAACCCGTCATGGCCGGACTTGATCCGGCCATCCACGGGGGAAAGTCAGGAAGGAAGAAAGCGCGTTCTTTTTTGGAAAAAAGAACCAAAAAACTTTTCTCTATTGATCCGTACGTCGGCGCATATTCTGCGATGAAGGCTGGGCCAGCGGGATTTCACGCCGTGGATGGCCGGATCAAGTCCGGCCATGACGATAAGGGGTGTTGGTACAATAGTGCCGACGCACGCCACCAACGGATAGAAAGTTTTTTGCTTCTTTTTTTCAAAAAAGAAGCGCTTTCTTCCTTCCTTACCTGTGCCCCGTGCTCCCAAACCCCCCCTCGCCCCGCGCCGTATCATCCAGTGTCTCCACTTCGCGCCAGGTCGCGCGCAGCACGGGCGCCAGGATGGCCTGGGCGATGCGCATGCCGCGTTCCACGGTGAAGGGCGTGTCGCCGGCGTTGAGCAGGATCACCTGGAGTTCGCCGCGGTAGTCTTCGTCCACCGTGCCGGGGCTGTTGGGCAGCACGATGCCGTGGCGCAGCGCGAGGCCGGAGCGGGGGCGGACCTGGAGTTCGTGGCCCGGGGGCAGGGCGATGGTCAGGCCGGTGGGGATCAGGGCGCGTTCGCCGGGTGCCACGGTGACCGGGGCGTCCACGGCGGCGAGCAGGTCCATGCCCGCGGCGCCCGGCGTGGCGTAGGCGGGCAGGGGCAGGCCGGCGGCGTGGGGCAGGCGGCGGACGGCGATGTCGATGGTCATGCCCCCGCTACTCCTGTCAGCGCTTTCGCGATGCGGGCGGCGAGGCGCGCGGCCACCTGGTCCTTGGTCATGCGGGGCCATGCCTCCTGTCCATCGGCGGTGACCAGCACCACCTCGTTGTCGGTGCCGCCCATGTTGCCGGTGGCGGGGCTGACGTCGTTGGCGACGATCCAGTCGCAGCCTTTGCGGCGGCGCTTGTCCTCGGCGTAGTGGCGCAGGTCGTGGGTCTCGGCCGCGAAGCCGACGACGAGGCGCGGGCGGGCGGGGCCGGGGGCGGCGAGCGTGGCGAGGATGTCCGGGTTGGGCACCAGCGCCAGCGCGGGCGGCGCGCCGCCGGGGGTTTTCTTCAGCTTCAGTTCGGCCTCGTGGTCCACCCGCCAGTCGGCCACGGCGGCGGCGCAGATGGCGGCGTCGGCGGGCAGGGCGGCGGTGCAGGCATCGAGCATCTGCCGCGCGGTCTCGACGGGGCGCACCGTCACGCCGGGCGGGTCCGGCTGGGTGACGGGGCCGCTGACCAGGGTGACGCGCGCGCCGAGGGCCGCGAGGGCGGCCGCGATGGCGTGGCCCTGGCGGCCGCTGCTGCGGTTGGCGAGGTAGCGCACCGGGTCGATCGGCTCATGGGTCGGGCCGCTGGTGACGAGGATGTGGCGGCCCGCCAGCGGGCCGGGCGACGGGGCGAGCAGGGCGCGGATGGCTTCGAGGATGGCGGGCGGTTCGGCCAGCCGGCCGGGCCCGTATTCGTTGCAGGCCATCACCCCCTCGTCGGGGCCGACCACGCTGACGCCGCGGGCGATGAGGCTCGCCATGTTGGCCTGGGTCGCCGGATGCTGCCACATCCGCACGTTCATCGCCGGCGCCACCAGCACCGGCGTGTCCGTGGCGAGCAGCACGGTGGAGGCGAGGTCGTCGGCCAGCCCCGCCGCCATGCGGGCGAGCAGGTTGGCGGTGGCGGGGGCGACGACCAGCAGGTCGGCGCTGCGCGAGAGCTGGATATGGCCCATCTCGCTCTCGTCGGTCAGCGAGAAGAGATCGGTGTAAACGTGGTTTTCGGTGAGCGCCTGCAGCGAGAGCGGGGTGACGAACTGGGCGCCGGCGGCGGTCAGCACGCAGGTGACGGCGCAGCCCTCCTTGCGCAGCAGGCGGATGAGTTCCAGCGCCTTGTACGCGGCGATGCCGCCCGCGACGATCAGCAGGACGCGCTTGCCGGCCAGCGTCACAGCCGCCACCCGCTATGGATCGCCGCGATGCCGCCCGAGAGGTTTCGCACCCGCACCCGTTCCAGCCCGGCCGCGCGCATCATGCCGGCCAGCGTGTCCTGGTCCGGGAAGGTGCGGATGCTCTCGGCGAGGTATTGGTAGCTTTCGGCATCGCCGGCCACCGCGCTGCCGAGCCGGGGCAGCACGCGGAACGACCAGGCGTCGTACACCGGCGCCAGGGCGGCGACCCGCACGCGGGAGAATTCCAGGCACAGGAAGCGCCCGCCCGGCCGCAGCACGCGCCGCGCCTCGGCCAGCACGGCTTGCTTGTCGGTGCAGTTGCGCAGGCCGAAGGCGATGGAGACGGTGTCCACCGTGGCGCTCGGCAGCGGCAGGTGCTCGGCGTCGGCGACCAGGAAGGACAGGTCGCGCGCGAAGCCGCGGGTGATCGCGCGGTCGCGCCCCACGCCGAGCATGGCGGCGTTGATGTCCGACAGGATGGCCGGGCCGCCGCCCGCGCGCAGCCAGCCGAAGCTGATGTCGCCGGTGCCGCCCGCGAGGTCGAGCAGGGTGCGGCCGGGGCGGGGCGCGAGGTCGGTGACGAAGATGCGCTTCCAGGCGCGGTGGATGCCGAGCGACATCAGGTCGTTCATCACGTCGTAGCGGCTGGCCACGCTGTCGAACACCGCGCGCACCAGCGGCTTCTTCTCGGCCAGCGGCACCTGGCGGAAGCCGAAATCGACGGTGGCGGCGGGCGGTGTGTTGTCGGTCATGCAAGGCGATGTATAGCCTTCCGCCCATCATGCCGGAACTCCCCGAAGTCGAGACGGTGATGCGTGGGTTGCGGGCGCGGCTGGAAGGCCGGCGCATCAGCCGCGCGCTGGTGCATCGGCCCGATCTGCGCCTGCCCTTTCCCCCCGGCCTGGCGGCGCGGCTGACCGGGGCGACGGTGGTGGGCTTCCGCCGGCGGGCGAAATACATGCTGATGCGGCTGGATGGCGGGGACAGCGTGCTGATCCATCTCGGCATGTCCGGCCGCATGGTGATCGGGTCCGACCGGCCCAACGCGCTGCCGGCGCATGAGCACCTGACGCTGGAGACCGAGGACGGGGCGCGGGTGGGGTTCATCGATCCGCGCCGGTTCGGGCTGGTCGATCTGGTGGCGACGGCGGGGGAGGACGGGCACCGGCTGCTGGCCGGGCTGGGGCCGGAGCCGCTGGAGGCGGGGTTCACGCCCGCGTCGCTGCGCGCGGCGCTGGCCGGGCGGAACACGCCGATCAAGGCGGCGCTGCTGGACCAGCGGCTGGTCGCTGGCTTGGGCAATATCTATGTGTGCGAGGCGCTGTTCCGCGCCGGCATCGCCCCCGCCCGGCTGGCCGGCGGCATCGGCGCGGCGCGCGTTGCCCGGCTGGTGGCGGAAATCCGCGCGACGCTGGAGGAGGCGATCGCCGCCGGCGGCTCCTCGCTGCGCGACTACGTGAAGCCGGATGGCGAGCTGGGCTATTTCCAGCATGCCTGGAAAGTGTACGGGCGGGAGGGCGAGCCCTGCGCCGATTGCCCCGGCCCGCCCGGCTGCCCCGGCATCGCGCGGATGGTGCAGGCGGGGCGCAGCACCTTCTGGTGCCCGCGCAAGCAGAGATAGGGGCGGCTCTCGCCATGCGTGCGCGGCTTGGCTAGAAGCTGGAGCAGAGACGGAGGGGGTCGCATGGCGGAGATGATCGTGGCGGAGGTGCGCGGGCGCGTGGGGCTGGTGCGCCTCAACCGGCCGCAGGCGCTGAACGCGCTGTGCGACCAGCTGATGGACGAGCTGGGCACCCAGCTGCTCGCCTTCGACGCGGACCCTGGGATCGGCGCCATCGTGCTCACCGGCTCCGAGAAGGCCTTCGCCGCCGGGGCGGACATCAAGGAGATGCGCGAGCGGACCTATCCCGCCCTGTTCCTCGACGATTTCATCGGCGCGCGCTGGGAGACGGTGCTGCGCGTGCGCAAGCCGGTGATCGCGGCGGTGGCCGGCTTCGCGCTGGGCGGCGGCTGCGAGCTGGCGATGATGTGCGACACCATCATCGCCGCGGACACGGCGAAATTCGGCCAGCCGGAGATCAATCTCGGCGTCATTCCCGGCGCCGGCGGCACCCAGCGCCTGACCCGCGCGGTGGGCAAGGCCAAGGCGATGGACATGGTGCTGACCGGCCGCATGATGGACGCGGCGGAGGCGGAGCGGGCCAGCCTGGTCTCGCGCGTGGTGGCCGCCGACGCGCTGATCGACGAGGCGGTGAAGGCCGCGGCGAAGATGGCCGAGCTGTCCAGCGTGGCCGTGGCGATGGCCAAGGAGGCGGTGAACCGCGCCTTCGAGGGCACGCTGGCCGAGGGCGTGCGCTTCGAGCGGCGGCTGTTCCTGTCGCTGTTCGGCACCGAGGACCAGCGCGAGGGCATGGCCGCCTTCGCCGAGAAGCGCAAACCAGCCTTCGCCCATACGCGCACCGGCAAGGACGGCAATTCTTGACTCGCGCCGGCCCGCTCCGTAGAACGCGCCCCTTGTGCGTCTGACGCGATCAACCTCCGCTCCGCCGTGACAGCGTCCCGGCGGCCAAACACTGTCGAAGAGAACCCATGGCCAACACCGCCTCCGCCCGCAAGCGTATCCGCCAGACGGCGACCCGCACCGCCCGCAACCAGGCGCGCACCTCGCGCATGCGCACCTTCGTGAAGAAGGTGGAGCAGGCGATCGCCGGCGGTGACAAGGACGCGGCGGTCGCGGCGCTGCGCGCGGCGCAGCCGGAGCTGCAGCGCGCGGCCGGCAAGGGCGTGACCCACAAGAACACCGTGGCGCGCAAGATTTCGCGCCTGTCCGCCCGCATCAAGGCCATCGCCGCGAAGTGAGGCGTCGGCATGCCGGCGGCCTTTTTGGGTCGCTGGCATGTCACGTATATGTCCAATCAGTGACATAGCCAGTCATTTTACTATATTTCCTGATTGTAATCTATCAAGTCTAAGTAATTATCCAGTATTGCGGCGCAGCTTCTTTCTTTAATCTTTCGCCGCGGTTTTTCCGTTGCCATCCTCCGCGTTTCCGCCTACTCCTTCTCTTGGCGGCCGGGTGGGCCCGCCTTCAAAATATCCAGGCCCATTGCGGGCTTTTCGGTTTGGGCGGAAAGCGTATCCTTTCCGCAGGGGTGGTTGCGTGTCCGATAGCGGCGGGAACAAACGGGAAGCTTTTTCGGACCAGCCGCCCAGCGCCACCCCGGATATCCACATCCTCGCCGCGCAATGGGCGCGGGTACGCGGCCGGTTGCAGGCCGAGGTCGGCGAGCTCGACTATCGCACCTGGCTGCGCCAGATGGTGCTGATCGGCCTGGCGGAGGACGAGATCACCGTCGAGCTGCCCTCGCGCTTCCTGCGCGACTGGGTGACCAGCCATTATCAGGCCCGGCTGACGGCGCTGTGGCAGGCGGAGAACCGTGCCGTGCGCCGGGTGGAGATCAGCGTGGGCACGCGCCAGCCGGCCCCCGGCCTCGCGGAACCGCTGGTGGTGCCCGCCCCCGCGCCGGAACCCGAACCCGCCAGCCCCGCGCGTGTCGAGGACCGCAGCGAGCTCGGTGCGCTCGACCCCCGCTTCAAGTTCGACAGCTTCGTCGTCGGCAAGCCCAACGAGTTCGCCTATGCCTGCGCCCGCCGGGTCGCGGAAAAGCCGGCCAGCCAGGGGTTCAACCCGCTGTTCCTCTATGGCGGGGTGGGGCTGGGCAAGACGCATCTGATGCACGCCATCGCCTGGGACCTGACGCAGCCCAGCCGGGCCGAGCCGGTCTCGGTGGCCTACATGTCCGCCGAGCGCTTCATGCACCGCTTCATCGGCGCCCTGAAATCGCACTCCACCCTGGCCTTCAAGGAGCAGATGCGCGGCGTCGATGTGCTGATGATCGACGACCTGCAATTCCTTATCAACAAGGACGCGACGCAGGAGGAGTTCTTCCACACCTTCAACGCGCTGGTGGAATCCGGCAAGCAGATCGTGGTCTCCGCCGACAAATCCCCCTCCGACCTCTCGGGGCTGGAGGAGCGGGTGCGCACGCGCCTGGGTTGCGGCATGGTGGCCGACCTGCACGCCACCACCTTCGAACTGCGCGTTTCCATCCTCGAGGCCAAGGCCGCGGCCAGCAACGCGGGCGCCATCCCGATGAAGGTGCTGGAATTCCTCGCCCACAAGATCACCAGCAACGTGCGCGAGCTGGAAGGTGCCCTGAACCGGCTGATCGCCCATGCCAATCTGTTCGGCCGCGCCATCACCCTGGAATCCACCCAGGAGCTGCTGCACGACATCCTGAAGGCGCATGACCGCCGCGTGACGATCGAGGAGATCCAGCGCAAGGTGGCCGAGCACTACAACATGCGCCTGACCGACATGACCTCCGCCCGCCGTGCCCGCGCCGTGGCCCGCCCGCGCCAGGTGGCGATGTATCTCGCCAAGCAGCTCACCAGCCGCTCCCTGCCGGAGATCGGCCGCAAGTTCGGCAACCGCGACCACACCACGGTGATGCACGCCTGCAGCCGCGTCGCCGAGCTGATCGCCACCGACGGCGCCTTCGCCGACGACGTGGACCTGCTGCGGCGCATGCTGGAATCCTGAACGTGGTTCAGCAGCCGAGAAACCGCACGCAGGCGGGCGATCGGACCTCCAGCGAAGCCATGCGAGTGGCGGGCGCATGCGTCCGCGCGTCGAGCGGGAAGACCTGCAGGCTGTCGCCGTCCTGATTGGCGACGATCAGGAAATTTCCGCAGGGGGAGAAGGCGAAGTCGCGCGGCTTGGCGCCGCCGCTGGGTGCCGTTCCGAGCAGTGAGATGGCCCCCTCGCGAAAGCCGAACAGGGTGATGCAGTCGGCGCCGCGGGTGGAGGCCGCGAACACCCTGCCCGATGGGTGCCAGCGCAATCCCGCCGCCGTGTCGCCCGCGCCGGGCGGGCGCGCGAGCGTGGGGTGGCGCGACAGGCAGCGCAGCGCGCCATTGTCCCAGGCGTAGCAGGACACCGAGCAGTCCAACTCGTGGACCACCAGCAGGAAGCAGCCGGACGGATCGAACAGGGCCAGGCGCGGACCGCTGCCGGCCGGGGCGTTCTCCACGCGCGCCGGGCCGAGAAGGCCGGTGGCGGCATCGAACGGGTAGGCGGCGATGTCGTCCGTGCCGAGATCGGTCACCACCAGCCAATCGCCAGTCGGCGCAAACCGCACCGCGTGAGGATGGGCGGTGGTCTGCCGCACGGGATGGCAGCTGGCGCCGGCGCGGCGCAGGTCATCGCCCGTGCCGGTCTGTGGCAGCCCCTCGGCGGAGAGCCGGCGGATCGCGAGATGGCCGCTGCCGTAGCAGGTCGCCGCGATCCAGCCGCCATGCGGATGCTCGTCGAGATGGCAGAGGACGGTGCCCGGCATCTCCAGCGTGGCGAGCGGGACCAGGCGGCGTGCCGCGCGATCGACCCGGATGGTGGCGATGGCCGCCTCGGTGCCGGTCTCCAGCGCGACATGCAGCAGGCCGCGCGCGGGGTCCGGGCGAAGATAGGCGGGGTTCGGCAGGTTCAGCCGGTCCAGCAGGCTGAGGCTTCCATCCGCCGCCAGCCCGACCAGCGACAGACCCTCGCCCCGCGCGCGGAAATCGCCATAGGCCTGCGTGTAGCTGCCGACCGCGAGCAGCGCGGTCATGCCGGCTGGGTCGCCCGACGCCGCTGGCTGGCCGGCGCCGCCGCCGTCGAGGCGCGCACGATCAGCGCGGAACCGACGCTGAGCTGGACGGCGGGGCCGGTGGTCAGCCCCTCCAGCCGGTCCTGCACCAGCCGCGCGGCCATGCGGCCGACCACGTGCGGAAACGGATCGACGCTGGTCAGCGGTGGATCGGCCGAGCGGGCGAACAGGCTGTTGTTGATGCTGGCCACCGCGACATCCTGCGGCACCCGCAGCCCCGCCGCGCGCAAGGCCCGCAGCACGCCCATGGCGGTGACGTCGTTGCGCGCCAGCACGGCCGTGAACGCCGGCATGCGCTGCAGCAGCGCGGCGACACCCTGCTCGCCCGCCACCTCCGAGGGGAGTTCGAGGATGCGCACCAGCTCCGGCGGCAGGGCGATGCCCGCCGCGGCGAAGGCGGCCGCGTGGCCCTCGCGTGGGGAGAAGCCGGGCAGATGCGGCCGCCCCTCGATATAGGCGACGCGGCGGTGTCCGCGCGCCAGCAAATGCTGCGTGGCGAGGAAGGCGGCCTGGCGGTAATCCGTTCCGATGCGGTCGGCAACGTGCCCATCCTCTGGCCAGCGGCCGAGATAGACGAGAGGTTTTCCGGCCGCGGTAAAGGCGAGCGCCCCGGCGGAGGGGGCGGCGACGCTGCTCGGCACGACGATGCAGGCACACACGATCGGGTCGCCGGCGGCCTGGGCCAGCATGTCCGTTTCGGTCTCCACGCTGTAGTCGGAGCGGGCGGCGATCAGGCTGAGTCCGTGGCGGCGCAATTCCTGTCCCACCGCCTCGACCAACTCGCCATAATAGGGATCGGACAGGGTGGGCACGATGAGCTGCACCGCTCGGGTGGCGCCCGGGCCGATGGCTGGTATGAAATTGGTATCTTGAACAAAGGTACCACTTCCCGCCTGCGCCCGCACCATTCCGTCCTCGGCGAGGGCTGCCAGCGCGCGCCGGATCGTGGTGCGTGAAACCTTGAACTCATCGACAAGATGTCGTTCCGAAGGGAGCGCTGATCCCGCCTTGTAGGCGCCATCGCGAATGCGCTCGCGCAGCGTGGCGGCAAGCAGACCGGTCTTGTCACGCATGGCGATCTCCGCCCTTGCAATGGGTATTTACATACCAATAGGGACCAGCATAATACAAGTGAGGAACCAAGAACGAGAGGCACGCCATGCGCATCGCCGCCGCTTCCCCCGCTCGCCGTTTCCGTTTCGCCGCCGCCCTGGCCATCGCGGCCCTCAGCCTCGCCGCGCCCCGCGCGGCCGGCGCCTACACCTTCAAATATCCGAGTTGGATGTGGGAGGAGGGCGATGTCGGCCGCTGGCACAAGAAGCGCCTCGCCGAGTTCGAGGCGGCGCATCCGGACATCAAGGTGCAGGCTACGCTGGTGCCCAATTCGAGCTTCGAGAACGTGGTGCAGACGCAGATCGCCGCCGGCGACGTGCCGGACCTGCTGCCGGTCTTCACCAATATGCTCGCTCCGCTGGTGGACGCCGGCGTGCTCGCGCCGCTCGACGACTGCATCGCCAAATCGAGCTTCAAGGACCGGATGCTGCCCTCCGTTTCCTTCGCCCGGTTCGGGGGCAAGACCTATGGCGTGCCGCTGACGATGAGCCCCCAATCCCTGCTCTACAACAAGGCGCTGCTGGCCCAGGCCGGGGTGAAGCTGCCCACCACGATCGACGAGTTCTACGCCGCGGCGAAGGCGGTGAAGGAGAAAACCGGCCAGTGGGGCTACGCCTTTCCCAACAACGTGGCGAGCCCGCTGTTCATCTACATCCAGAGCATGCAATGGGTGATCGGCATGGGTGGGGACTGGGCGACGCCCGACCGCAAGATCACCGCCAACGCGCCGAAGACGGTGGAGGCGATCGGCTGGACCAAGCGCTTCCTCGATGAGGGGCTGTCCCCGCGCGGGCTGGACGCCAACACCGTGCGCACCCTGTTCGCGCAGGGCAAGGCGGCCTTCCTGTTCGACGGGCCCTGGGTGATGACGCAGGTGCAGAGCAGCAACCCCGCCCTGCTCAAGGACGTCGATTTCGCGGTGATGCCGACGCCGACCCATGCCGCCATCACCGGCGGCGCGTTCTACACCATCCCCGCCGGCTCGGCCCACAAGGACGACGCCTGCGCCTATATCGGCCTGGTCAACGGCGAGGCGCCGCAGCGCGAATGGCTGCAGGGGCTGCTGCAAATTCCCGGCACCGTCGTGAAGCCCGACCCCGACTTCCTCGCAGCCCATGAATGGGTTGGCACGATGGCGGAGATCGCCGCGAAATATCCGAGTGGCCTGGGCTACGCGCCGCCGGGATTCGCGGTGGGGGCGGCCGAGTTCCGCCAGATCGTCACCGACCACCTCGCCCAGATCTATGCCGGCCGCAAGAGCGTGCAGGACGGGTTGAACGACGCGCAGAAGGCGCTGGAACGCTGGGCGGCGAAGCAGTGAGCCCCGCGCCGGGTTGGTGGGCGGCGGCGTGATACGGCATCGGCACTTCGATTGGCTGCCGCCGGCGCTGCTGGCGCCGGCGGGGCTGATCATGGCGGTGCTGCTCGCCTATCCGGTGCTGCGCGGCATCGTGCCTGTCTCTTATACACATCTCCGAGCCCACGAGACGGACTCCTATC
>CAMFLK010000128.1 GCA_945957135.1 uncultured Rhodospirillales bacterium | reverse complement strand
TGCTGGGTGGGGTGTGGGCGAAGCTGTTCCTCGGGCGAAGGCAGGCCGCGGAACTCCAGGAAGTGATGGCCTGCCTGAAGGCCTTCGACGAACTCTTCGCGAGCTGGAAGGCCGGCACGCTGGTTCTGCCTCCGGAACCGGAGGTCGAGGTGGACCATGTCGAGGCGAAAGCGCGCAAGGCGCCGGCCCGTCCCCGGACGCGCGGCCTCCGTCCGTCCGCACCACGCCGCCGGGCGCAGGCGCAACCCCGCCGCATCATCCGCCTCCGGCCCGTCAACTGGGCCGTCATCCCCCGCCGCCTCCTGTCACGACGCGGCAGGCCGACCCTCACCGTGAAGCGGCTGGGCGAATGGTCGGGATAGCGCCCGCGCCCTCCGGCCCTCGCCGCGTTTTCCGCAACCCCGACCGGCTGACAATTCTTTTTTTCCCTGGCTCGATGCCGGGGTGGCGGCGCGTACCCTGCCATTGCGCGCCACCCTGCGGACTGTTAACGCCGGGGGATGCGGCTGCTGCTTCTGTTCATCATCCTGGCCGGTGGCCTCTACGTGTATCCCTCGCTGCGCGAGGGGGCGGACGGGTCCTGTGCCGCCGTGCGCAACCGCTTCGCCCGGCTGCTGCGCGAAGACCTCGCCGCCGGCCATCCGCCACCCAGCCCGAATACCGCGGCGATCATCCAGGGCATGGCCGGCGGGCGGGTGGCGGCCGGGGCGCTGGCCGCCCGCTTCCCGGACCTGCCGCCCTCGGCGATCTGCCTGTACGTGTATTGGCGCTCGGTGCTGTCGGCCGATCCCGCGAAGTTCCTGTCGGCGAATCAGTAGGGCAGACCGCGATCACCGGAGGCGGAATCGTCGGAGGGGTGAATCGCGGTCGTCACCTGAAGGCTTCGGCGCATCAGGGCGAACGCGCGCGCGCCCCGGCCGATGCGCTCGGCCAGCTGCCAGCCGGCGCGGGCGTAGAGGCTCTCGGCGGCGTCGGTGTAGAGCCACAGCGTGCGGAAGCCGAGCGCCACCGCCTCCGCCTCCACCGCGCCGACCAGCCGGGTGGCGTGGCCCTGCCCGCGGGCGTGGGGCGCGACGACGACGCCGGCCAGCCAGGGGGTGAGGTCCGGCCGCTCCGTCATGTCCTCCGCCGCGAGGCTCGCGGTGCCCACCGGCACGCCGCCGGCGATCAGGACCAGGGTGCGCGGCAGCGGGGCGGCGGCGGCCAGGGCGCGCTCGGTCTGGGCCAGCACCTCGGCGAAGGGCACGCCGCGCGCCCGGTAGAATTCCTGCCAGCGCCAGCGCGCGGTGAGCGGCACCAGGTCGGGCCGCGCGAGCGTGGAGACGATGGCGACATCCATGGGGGCGACATCCATGGGCGCGACATCCACCGCCTAGCCGGGATAGAGGCCGGCGCCGCGCGCCCGCACCTTCACCAGCGCCACCAGCAGGTCGAGCGTCGGCGTCGGCACCCCGGCGAGGCGGGCGAGTTCCAGTACGGAGTCGAAGATGCCGTCGATCTCCATCGGCCGGCCGAGTTCCAGGTCCTGCAGGATGCTGGGCTTGTGGCTGGAGGTGCGGCCCTGGGCGATGCGCTGCTCGGCCGAGCCTTCCGTGGCGCAGCCCAGTGCCGCGGCCACCGCCGCGCCCTCGGTGAAGATCGCCCGCGCCGCCTCGGCCAGCACGGGGTCGGCGTAGAGCGTGCCGGGCGGCGACTGGCCGAGCACGGCGAGCGGGCCGGAGCTGAGATTGGCGAGCAGCTTGGTCCAGATCGCGTCGCGGATGCGGTCGGTGACCGCGGCGCCCATGCCGCCCGCCCGCAAGGGGGCGGCGATCGCCGCGATCCGGTCGGACATCGTACCGTCGGGCTCGCCCAGCACCAGGCGGGAATTCGGGTTCTCCACCCGAACCACGCCGGGCTCGACCACCTCGCAGGCCGAATAGGCCACGGCGCCGATCGCCCGGGCCGGGCCCACCGCGTTCCACATCGCATCGCCCGGATCGACGCGCGGCAGGCGGCGGCCTTCGAGCGGGCCGCCATGGCGGGCGAAATACCACCAGGGGATGCCGTTCATCACGAAGCCCACCGCCGTGTCCGGGCCGAGCAGCGGGGCGATGGCGGCGGCGACCGACGGCAGGGCGGGCGCCTTCACGCAGACCAGCACGGCGTCCTGCTTGCCGAGGGCGGCGGCATCGTCGCTCGCGGCCACCCTGGCGTGGATGTCGCCGTCCGGCGCGTGGACCAGCAGGCCGCGCCGCTGCATGGCCACCAGATGCGGGCCGCGCGCGACCACGCTGACCTCGGCGCCGCCCTTGGCCAGGCGGGCGGCGACGTGGCCGCCCACGGCGCCGGCGCCGAAGACGCAGATCCTCAAGACAGCATGTCCATCGCCGCCCGCGACAGGGCCTGCACGCCGAGGCCGATGCAGGCCTCGTCCGGCTGGTACCCGGAATTGTGCAGCCGGTCGTCGCGCCCGGGCGTGCCGGAGCCGATGCCGAGCTGGAAGCTGGGCACGCGCTGGGACATCAGGGCGAAATCCTCGGCGCCCATGCTGGGCTCGCGCTCGTTCACCACCTCGCCGAGCTGGCGGCGCACGGCGGCGATGGTGGGGTCCAGCACCGTGTCGTCGTTCACCAGCGGGGGCACGCCGCGATGGTACGAAACCTCGCAGCGCACGCGCATGCCGGCCTCCACCCCCGCGCACAGCCGGCGGATCGCCGCCTCCGCCGTGTCGCGCGCCGCGTCGTGCAGGGTGCGCACGGTGCCGCGGAACGTCACGCTGTCGGGGATGATGTTGGCCGCCTCGCCGCCCTTGATGGCGCCGACCGTGACCACCGCCGGGTGCAGCGGGTTCACCTCGCGCGACACCACGCTCTGCAGCTGGGTGATGATGTGGGCGGCGGCGACGATCGGGTCCACCGCACCGTGCGGGGCGGCGGCGTGGCCGGAGATGCCGTGCACCGTCACGTCGAACCGGTCGGCGGCGGCGAGGCCGGGGCCGCGGGTGAAGTCGAACTGGCCGACCGGCGTGTTCGGGTGGTTGTGGAAGCCGAGGGCGAAATCGACCTTCGGGTTGTCCAGCACGCCCTCGGCCAGCATCTCCTTCATGCCGCCGATGGCTTCCTCGGCGGGCTGGAACACCAGCTTCACCGTGCCGGCGAGGCGGGGGGCCAGGGCGTGCAGCACCTCGGCCACGCCGAGCAGGGTGGTGGTGTGGATGTCGTGGCCGCAGGCGTGCATCTTTCCGTCGATGGTGCTGGCGAAGGGCAGGCCGGTCTGTTCGTGGATCGGCAGCGCGTCCATGTCCGCCCGGATCACCAGCACCGGGCCGGGGCGGCCGCCCTCGATCAGCCCGACCACGCCGGTTTTGGCGATGCCGGTCTCGTGCTTCACGCCGATGCGTTCCAGCTCGCGGGACACCAGGGCGGCGGTGCGCACCTCCTCGAAGGCCAGCTCGGGATGGGCGTGGATGTCGCGGCGGATTTCCACCAGATGCGGCTCGATGCGCTTGACGATATCGGCGATGGCGGTCTGCGGGTCGTTGAGGGTGCTGCTCATGGCCGGTCCCTGGCTGGCGGTGGGGGCGGGATCATGCGGGCCGTGCCGCGGTGCGGCAAGCCTGGACACCCCCACCCGCCGCCCCTATAGCCACCCGGCCATGTCACAGAACACATCGCAGATCGTCCCGGTGATTCTCTCCGGCGGCTCCGGCACGCGGCTGTGGCCGGTCTCGCGCGAGAGCCTGCCCAAGCAGTTCTGGCCGCTGATCTCCGAGCGGACGATGATCCAGGAAACCGCGCTGCGCGCCGCCGGGCCAGGCTTCGCGCCGCCCATGGTGGTGACCAACCACGCCCACCGCTTCCTGGTGGCCGAGCAGCTGCGCGAGGCGGGCATCGAGGGCGCGAAGGTGGTGCTGGAGCCGGTGGGCCGCAACTCCGCCCCGGCGATCCTGGCCGCCGCCCTGCTGGTGGCGGAGCGCGATCCGGACGCGGTGCTGTGGATGCTCGCCGCCGACCACGCCATCGCCGACCTGCCCGCCCTGCACGCGGCGTTCGGCCGGGCGGTGGCGGCCGCGCGCCAGGGCCGCATCGTCACCTTCGGCATGCGGCCGACGGCGCCGGAGACGGGGTACGGCTATATCGAGGCGGGTGACGAGCTGCCCGGCCTGGCGGGCGCCCATGCGGTGGCCCGCTTCCTGGAGAAGCCGGACGCCGCCACCGCCGCCGCCTTCGTCGCCGGCGGGCGGCATCTGTGGAACTCCGGCATGTTCGTCTTCACCGCGGGCGCGCTGATCGCGGAGATGGGCCGGCACGCGCCGGAGGTGCTCGCCGCCATCCGCGCCGCCGTGGCCCAGCGGGTGGAGGACGCCGATTTCATCCGGCTCGACCCCGCCGCCTTCGCCGCCTGCCCCTCCATCAGCATCGACTACGCGGTGGCCGAGCGCACGGACCGCGCCGCCGTGGTGCCGGCGGATATCGGCTGGTCCGACGTGGGAAGCTGGGCGGCGCTGTGGGAGCTCGGCGCCAAGGACCCGCACGGCAACGTGGCGGTGGGGACGGCGGTGCTGGAGGACAGCCATGACTGCCTGGTTCACACCCAGGGCATGGTGACGGCGCTGATCGGCCTGCGCGACGTGATCGTGGTGGTGACGCCCGACGCCGTGCTGGCCATGCACCGCGACCGGGCGCAGGACGTGAAGAAGGTGGTGGACCGGCTGAAGGCGGATGCGCGGAGCGAGGCCGTCGCCCACAAGCCGGAAGGCTAGGTCCAGCCGCCGTCCACCGTCCAGGTCTGGCTGGTGCACATGCGGCTGTCGTCGGCGGCGAGCCACAGCACCATCCGCGCCACGTCCGGCGGATACAGCATGTGCTTGAGGCACTGGCCCTTCAGCGTCTCTTCCTCCGCCTCCGCCGTCAGCCACAGCGCCTTCTGCCGCTCGGTGATGATCCAGCCGGGCAGCACGCAGTTGACGCGGATGTCGTGCGGGCCGAGGTCGCGGGCGAAGCTGCGGGTCAGCCCCTCGATCGCCGCCTTGCTCGCGGTGTACGCGGGCATGCCGCCCAGGCCGAGGCGCCAGGAGATCGAGCCGAAATTGACGATGGAGCCGCCGCCTTCCGCCTGCATCATCGGCGCCACCGCCTGGATGGCGAAGAACTGGTGGCGCAGGTTCACATCCGTCCGCTGCTGCCAGTAGTCCGGCGTCACCGCCCGCCAGTCGTGCCGCTCGTCATGCCCGGCATTGTTGACCAGCACGGTGAACGGGCCGACCGCCGCCGCCGCATCGCGGATCGCCGCCTGATAGGCGGGAATGTCCGTCACATCAGCATGCAGGAAATGCGGCTTGGGATACCCCGCCTCCGCCAGCCGCGCCGCCAGCGCCGCGCCCGCTGCATCGGCGATGTCCACGAAGGCGACCCGCGACCCCTGGGCCGCGAAATGCTCCACCAGCGACGCCCCGATGCCCGAGGCGCCGCCGCTGATGAACACCGCCCGGCCCGCGAGGCTGGGATAGATCGCGTCCGCCATCAGAAATCCCGCGAATAGCCCGCCGTCCAGCCGCCATCCACCGTCAGCACGTGGCCGGTGATGTAGCTGCTGCCGGGCGAGGCGAGGAACAGCGCGGCATGGGCGATCTCCGCCGGCTTGGCCGCGCGGCCGAGCGGGATGTGCGACAGCAGCCGGGTGTACAGCGCCTGCTGCTCGCTGCTGGCATCCTCGATCCAGCCGCGCCAGGCATCCGTCTCGGTGGAACCCGGCGCGATGGCGTTGACCAGGATGTTGTGCTTGGCCAGCTCCAGCGCCATCGACTTGGTGAGATTGGCCACCCCCGCCTTGGCCGCGACATAGGCGCTCTGCAGCCGCAACGGCACCAGCCCGACCACCGAGGCGATGTTGATGATGCGCCCGGAATTCTGCCGGATCATCGCGGCGGACACCGCGCGGCTGACCAGGAATACGCCGGTGAGATCGACTTTCAGCACCCGCTCCCACTGCGCGGTGCTCACCTTGTCGATGTCCTGCCGGTCCTCAGGCCCCGTGCCGATGCCGGCATTGTTCACGGCGATATCGATCCGCCCGTAGCGCGCCAGCACGGCATCGACCGCCGCCGCCACCTGCGCCTCGTCCGTCACGTCGAGAGCGAGGGCCATGTGGCGCGGATCGTTGGCCGCCTCGGTCGGCGCCGCGATGTCCGAATACGCCACCGACGCGCCCTCGCGCGCCAGCCGGTCGGCGATGGCGCGGCCGATGCCGCGTGCCGCCCCCGTCACCAGCGCGACCTTGCCGCCGAGATCCACCTGCATGCCCATCTCCCCCACATGTTGCGCCGGCGCATTTTTGCCACCTTGCGGGGCCGGCCGGTCATGGCTTACGGTCAAGCTATTATAATGTCTTTCGGGCCGTGTCCACGCGACGCCCGAGGGAACGGGGAGAGAAACGACATGGCCGCCGGCACGAAAACCCTCGCGCGCCCCAACCGCCCTGCCCTGCCGCCCGGCCTGGACGCGGAGAAGATGATCCGCCTCTACGAGCAGATGGCCCTGCTGCGGCGCTTCGAGACGGCCGCGCAGATCGCCTGCCGCAAGGGCGAGACGCCGGGCTTCCTGCATCTCTATATCGGCGAGGAGGCGGTGGCCGTCGGCGTCTGCGCCCATCTGCGGCGCAGCGACTGGATCACCTCCACCCATCGCGGCCACGGCCACGCGCTGGCCAAGGGCATGGACCCGAAGACCCTGATGGCCGAGCTCTATGGCAAGCGCGACGGCAGCGTGGGCGGCCGCGGCGGCACCATGCATCTCTATGAGCGGTCGATCGGCCTGTTCGGCACCAACGGCGTGGTGGCCAGCGGCGCGCCGCAGGCGGTGGGAGCGGCGCTGAGCGCCAAGTATCGCGGCACGGACGGCGTGGCCGTGGCCTTCTTCGGCGACGGCGCCACCAGCCACGGCGCCTTCCACGAGGCGCTGAACTTCGCCGGCTACCAGCGCGCCCCGGCCATCCTGGTGTGCGAGAACAATCTCTACGCCACCGCCACGCCGCTCAACACCGTCACCCTCAACCCCGAAATCGCCAGCCGCGCCGCCGCCTACGGCATTCCCGGCGTGGCGGTGGACGGCAACGACGTGGTGGCGATGTGGCAGGCCATGCAGGAAGCCGCCGAGCGCGCCCGCAACGGCGAGGGCCCCACGCTGATCGAGGCCAAGACCTACCGCACCGTCGGCCATCACGAGGGCGACCCGGTCACCGGCACCTACCGCACCCAGGCGGAGGTGGACGAATGGGCCAAGCGCGACCCCGTCGCCGGATTCCGCAAGCGCCTGCTGGAGGAATTCGGCATCGCCACCGAGGGCACGCTGGCCGAGATCGAGAAGCGCATCGACGCGGAGGTGGCCGAATCCATCGAGTTCGCCCGCGCCTCGGCCGAGCCCGATCCACGCACCGTGATGCTCCACACCTATGCCGACCCGATCAACCCGCCGGACGCGCTGGCCGCCATCGCCGCCCCGCCGCCCACGAAGTTCGTCGAGACCTCCTGGCTCGACGCGGTGCGCGACGGCATCGCCGAGGAGATGCGGCGGGAGAAGAACATCATCTATTACGGCGAGGGCACCGGCGAGCGCGGCGGCACCTTCGCCCATACCAAGAACCTGTATCAGGAATTCGGCGCCCACCGCATGGTGGACACGCCGATCAGCGAGCTCGGCTTCACCGGCGCCGCCCTCGGCGCCTCGGCCACCGGCCTGCGCGTCATCGCCGACCTGATGTTCTCCGACTTCCTGTTCGAGGCCGGCGGCCAGATCGTGCTGCAGGCGGCGAAGCTGCGCTACATGAGCAACGGCCAGATGAACGCGCCGATGGTCATCCGCGTCGGCGCCGGCGCCGTGCGCAGCGCCGGGCCGCACCATAGCGGCACCTACCATCCGGTCTGGGCGCACATCCCCGGCCTGATCGTCTGCCTGCCCGCCACCCCGGCCGACGCCAAGGGGCTGATGAAGACGGCGCTGCGGGCCGGCGACCCCGTGATCTTCATGGACCCCAAGGCGCTGTTCGCCAGCCGCGGCCCGGTGCCGGAGGGCGAGCATCTCGTGCCCTTCGGCCTCGCCCGCATCGCCCGCAAGGGAAGCGACATCACCATCGCCGCCGCCGGGCAGATGGTGCATCGCAGCCTGGAAGCCGCCGAGGCGCTGGCCGCGGAGGGCATCGAGGCGGAGGTGATCGACCTGCGCACCATCCAACCGCTGGACGTGGAGACGGTGGCCGACAGCGTCGCGCGCACCCACCGGCTGCTGGTGGTGGACGAGGGCTGGCCGATGATGGGCGTCGGCGCCGAACTCGGCCAGGCGATGAACGAGCTGGTGTTCGACCAGTTGGACGCGCCGGTCGCCCGGCTGCACACCGCCCCGGTCACCCACCCGTTCGGCCCCGGGCTGGAGCGCGCCATGCTGGTCGATGCCACCCGCGTCGCCGCACGGGTGCGCGAGGTGATCGCCGGCGTCGCCACCGCCCCCTGGCGCTGGCGCGGCCGGCCGGACGGGGCGCAGGCGCCGGTGGAGACCGCGCCGCAAGCCGCCGCCGCGCCCCCTGCCCTGCGCCCGGCCGAGGCGTTGCAGGGCGAGCCGATCACCATGCCGTTCGGCGATTTGACGGTGGATTCCGGCAAGCTGGTGCGCTGGCTGCACCCGGACGGCGCCATGGTGAAGAAGGACGACGTCGTGGCGGAGATCGAGACCGACAAGGCGGTGGTGGAGATCGAGGCGCCCTCCGCCGGCAAGCTGGTGCAAATGGTGAAGGAGCCGGGAACCACCGTGAAGATGGGTGGGGTCATCGGTGTGGTGAGGGAAGGCTGATGCGTATCCTGCTGCTGAATCATGGCCGCCCCGACTACGACTTTACGCCCCACGCGGCGGGGGCGGAGATCGATCTGTGCCACGGCCCGGCCGATCCGGCCGACATGCCCTCGCCCGAGCGCCAGGCGGCGGCGGACGCGCTGATCAACTGCAACGCGCAGGACGATGTCGGCCCCGTCTCGGCCTATCCCAACGTGCGCATCGCCGTGCGCCTGGGCGTGGGCTTCGACAATCTGGACATCGCCGCCTGGGCGGCGCGCGGCGTGCCGGTGTGCAACGTGCCGGATTACGGCACCTCCGAGGTCGCCGACCACGCCATCGCGCTGATGCTCGCGCTGACAAGGGGCACCGCCACATATGGCCCGGCGCTGGCGAAGGACGTCGTCGGCAACTGGAACTTCTTCCAGGCGCCGCTGGTCCGCCGGCTCCGGGGCGCGACCTTCGGGGTGATCGGGCTGGGCCGCATCGGCCTCGCCGCCGCCCTGCGCGCGCGCGGCTTCGGCATGAACATCGCCTTCTACGACCCGTACCAGCCCAACGGGTTCGAACTCGCGGTCGGCGCGCATCGCGTGCACAGCGTGGCCGAGCTGCTGGCGATCAGCGACGTGGTGAGCCTGCACGCGCCGAGCAACGAGGAAACCAACGCGCTGATCAACCGCGAGTCGCTGAAAGCCGCCAAGCCCGGCCTGGTGATCGTCAACACCGCGCGCGGCCCCTTGATCGATCTCGACGCGCTGCACGACGCGATCATGGAGGGCCGCGTCGGCGGCGCCGGGCTGGACGTGCTGCCCACCGAGCCGCCCAAGCCGCTGCCCCGGCTGCTCGCGGCGATGCAGGCGGGCGAGCCCTGGATCCAGGGCCGGCTGATCGTCACGCCGCACGCCGCCTTCTACAGCCCGGACGCCTTCGAGGATCTGCGCCGCAAGGCGGTGGAGGTGGTGCTGCACTACCTGCGCGACGGGCGGCTGACCAACTGCGTCAACGCCCATCTGATAAAAAAAGCCTAGGCTGTGTCAGCGGAATCCGTAGGTCAGGCTGTAGCGGTCGGCGCGGTGGCGGGCGATGGTGAATTCCACCGGCGCGCCGCCGTCGTCCAGATACACCATGCGGCTGACCAGCACGGCCGCGCCTTCGGTGGTGCCCAGCGCCCTGGCCAGCTTCGCGTCCGCCAGCTCGGCGGTGATGGTGATGCGGGCGGCGGCGATGCGGATGCCCAGCCGCCGCTCGACGGAGCGGAACACCACCACGTCGTCGAAATCCTCGCGCGACAGCCGCTCGCCGATGGCGGGGGGAAAGAAGATGGTGATGTCCGCCTGGGGTTCGTCCTTCTGCCACAGACGGGCGGACAGGCAGGGGCAGGCGGTGCCCGGCGGCAGGGCGAACAGCGCCGCCGCCTCCGCCGTGCGGCGCGGCTGGTAGCGCAATATGTCCAGCCGCGCGCCCTCGGTGCCCGCGATGATGTCGTCGAGGCTGTTGAGCGGGCGCGGCAGGGCGACGCTCGGCGTCAGGCTCGCGACGATGGCGGTCTTGGCCGGGCGCTTGCGGATCAGCCCCTCGGCCTCCAGCTCGCGCAGGGCGTGGCGCACGGTGATCAGGCTGATGCCGAAACCCTGGGCCAACTCCGCCTCGGTCGGCAGCGCGTCGCCGAGCGCCAGCGTGGTGCCGATCGCCGCGCGCAACGCCTCGGCCGCCTGGCGATAGAGCGGGCCGTCGGCGCGGCGCAGCTGGCGGGTCAGGACATCGGTCATGGCGGCGATGATAATATCATGATGGGATACGGGAAAAGCCGTACGGGGATCGCAACATGAAGGTCGATCTCGCGGGCCGCGTGGCCTTCGTCACCGGCGGCGCCGGCGGCATCGGCACCGCGCTGTGCCGCGCCTTCGCCGAGAGCGGCGCGGGGGTCGCGGTGGTCGATGTGAATCTCGACGGCGCCACCGCGCTGGCCGCCAGCCTGCCCGACGCCATCGCGCTCAAGATGGACGTGCGCGAGACCGGCGAGGTGGAGGCGGCGGTGGCCCAGGTGATGGCGCGCTGGGGGCGGCTCGACATCCTCGTCAACAATGCCGGCGTCAACACCATGGCGCATCGCGTGCATATCGACGCCTTTCCGCCGGAGGAATGGCACCGCATCGTCTCGATCGATCTCGACGGGCTGTTCCTGACCAGCCGGGTGGCGATGCGCCCGATGCTGGCGCGCGGCGAGGGCCGGGTGATCAACATCGCCTCCATCGCCGGGCTGGTGCCGCTGCGCCTGCAAAGCGCCTTCGTCGCCGCCAAGGCCGGCGTGGTGAACCTCACGAAATCCATGGCGCTGGAGCTTGGCCCGCGCGGCGTGCTGACCAACTGCATCACGCCGGGATCGACGCTGACCGAGGGCACGCGCAAGCTGTTCTACGGCGCGGACGGCAGCTTCAGCGACCGGGTGCGCGACATGCTCGCCCATGTCGCCCTGGGGCGGCCGGCGGAGGCGGCTTCGGCGCTGGACCGGGCGGTGGCGCTGGCG
>CAMFLK010000127.1 GCA_945957135.1 uncultured Rhodospirillales bacterium | reverse complement strand
GCGCGCGCCAGGGGCGTCTTGAGATGGGGGTAGGTGGGGTTGGGCTCCTGGTTCAACATAGGTTCCGTTCTACCGGAACCATGTTCTCCGACGCAACAGGAAAATGCACTGACCTCTTATTTTTCCCCTTCGGGCCGAAGGCCCATCAAACCCCGCTTGCCACCCCCGCACGCTCGAAGGTGTCGCCGCGCGGTTGCCTAAAGTAGCGGGGTCTGGGGCCTAAGGCCCCAGTGGGGTCGAGGGGCAAAGCCCCCGTCTTGCCTTGCCTTGGGCCTTGCCGATATGGGAGCCGCCACCGATGGGGTGTTCCAATCGGTCACGCGCATGCGCGTTGCGTTCACGATGCGCGCTGTGCATTACTGGTGCCTGGAACGAGTGGGTCAACCTGCCGTCCGCAAGAATCGGCCATCGCAGAGTGGCCAGCAAGGGAGACGAAACGATGCCGCACAAGGGCGTTTCAAGGCGTTCGGCCTTGAAGCTGGGTGTTGCCGCCGCCGCGTTGCCGCTGGTTCATGTTCGCACCGCCGCCGCCGCCGGCAAGTTGTCGGTGTTTTTCTGGGACCATTGGGTGCCCGCCGGCAACGACGTGATCCGCAAGCAGGTCAATGCCTGGGCGGAGAAGAACAAGGTGGAGGTGCAGATCGACTTCATCACCTCGCTCGGTTCCAAGAACGTGTTGACCATCAATGCCGAGGCGCAGGCCAAGCGCGGGCATGACGTCATCACCATCGGCAACTGGGACGTGCCCAACCAGGCCGAGCTGATGGAGCCGATGAACGAGGTGGTGGGCCGGCTGGTGAAGCAGTACGGCGAAGTGAATGCCGTGGGCAAATATCTCGGCTTTTCCAAGGGGCGCTGGGCCGCGGTGCCTTCGAGCTGGGGCACGCAGAACAAGGGGCCGTGCGGGCGCATCAGCATTCTGCGCGACGCGGCGGGCATCGACGTCACCAAGATGTTCCCCGCCGCGGACGAGGAGACGGCGGAGGGCAAGGCCTGGACCTATGATGCGATGCTGAAGGCGGCCGAGGCCTGTGCGAAGGTGGACAAGCATTTCGCCATCGGCCTGGGCACCACGCCGGATTCGGTGGACAGCATCGGCACCATGTTCGCGGCGTTCGGCGCCCAGCTGGTGAACGAGAAGGGCGACATCACCGTCAATTCCGACAATGTGCGCAAGGTGCTGGAATACGGCCAGAAGCTGGTGAAGTTCCTGCCCAAGGACGCCACCAGCTTCGACGATGCCTCCAACAACCGCGCGCTGATTTCCGGGCAGAGCGCGCTGATCTGGAACCCGCCCTCGGCCTGGGCGGTGGCGACGCGCGACGCGCCGAAAGTGGCCGAGGATTGCTGGACCTTCCCGGCGCCGATGGGGCCGGCGGGGCGGTTCGAGCCGCACAACATGAACTTCTGGGGCGTGTGGAATTTCAGCCCGAACAAATCCGCCGCCAAGGAGCTGATCGAGGCGTTGATGCAGCGCGACCTGGTGGAGGAGCGCGACAATGCGGTGCTGGGCTATGACCTGCCGCCCTTCGAGGGGCTGAACGACTTCAAGGTGTGGGCGGAGACCGGGCCGCCGAAGGGCACGGTTTACAACTACCCGCTGCGCAAGCAGCACCATGCGCAGACCCAGATCGCCGCCATGCCCGCGCCGTTCGAGATCGCGGTGCAGATCTACAATCGCGGCACCATGCCGACGATGTTCTCCAAGCTGCAGAGCGGGCAGAGCATCGACCAGGTGATTGCCTGGGCCAAGGACGAGCTGGAAGGCTTCGCGCGCTGAACATCGCGATCGACGGGCGGGGGCGCGGCGCGTCCCCGCCGCGCGTTGCATAGGAGAAGCGAATGGCGGATGGAGCCGGCGCAGTTTCCACCTATGGCGGCGTGGCCCTGCGCCGCCCGGGCGAGCTGGGCGCGGTGCGGCGCTTCCTGCGGCGCCGATCCACCATCGGTTTCCTGATGGCGCTGCCGCTGATCGTGCTGATCGGCGGGCTGGTGGTGTATCCCGCCTTCTACGCCATCTATCTGAGCATGTTGAACAAGCGGATGACGCAGTTCATCTGGTTCGACAACTTCACCTTCCTGATCGGCCGCCAGACCTTCCAGCTGGTGGTGTTCCAGAGCTGCCTGTTCGCGATTTCCGCCGTGGTGCTGAAGGCCTTTCTCGGTTTCGTGCTGGCGCATCTGATGCACAACATTCCCGGCACGCGGCAGAAGATATGGCGCGGCCTGCTGCTGGTGCCGTGGGTGATTCCGCTGGCGCTGTCCACGCTGACCTGGTGGTGGCTGTTCGACCCGTCGTATTCCGCCTTCAACTGGCTGCTGAACGCGTTCGGCTTCCAGTCCATCCCCTTCCTGGGCACCGGCTGGAACGCGCGCATCGCGGTGATCGCGGTGAATGTGTGGTTCGGCACGCCGTTCTTCATGATCATGTATCTCGCGGCGCTGAAATCGGTGCCGGAGCAGCTGTACGAGGCGGCGGCGATCGACGGGGCGGGGGCGATCCAGAAGCTGTTCTTCGTGACGCTGCCGATGATGCGCAACATCATCGCCATCACCGTGCTGTTCAGCCTGATCGTGACCTTCGCGGATTTCGACATCGTGCGGCTGCTGACCGCCGGCGGGCCGCAGGACATGACGCATCTGTTCGCCACCTACGCGTTTTCCATGGGCATCCAGTCCGGCAACGTGCCGCTGGGCGCCTCGGTGAGCCTGTTCATGTTCCCGCTGCTGGCCGTCGCCGCGTTCTTCGTGCTGCGTGGCGTGACGAAGCGGGCGCGGGAGATGGCGGCATGATACCGATGACACGAAGCAATGACCCTTCCATTGCTGAGAGGCAGCGGTATCGCGCGCCGGGTTGGCTGGCGGCGGCGCGCCAAAAAATGACTCATGCCACCGGCCATTCTTCATGGCTGATGGCATGAGCGGGGCGGCAATCGCCGGCGCCGCGCCGCGCGCGCGGCACAGCAGCATGGAGCGGCAGCGGCGCTGGGCGCTGTGGGGCAGCTACGCGGCGCTGTCGGTGTTCGTGGTGATCTTCCTGGTGCCGCCGTTCTACATGATCATGACCAGCCTGAAATCATCGGCGGAGATTTCGGCGCAGGCGGGCAATCCGTGGATCGCGCATTCGCCGACGCTGGAGAATTTCATCTACCTGATCACCTACCCGAATTTTCAGATGTATTTCTTCAACTCGGTGTGGGTGACGGTGCTGGTGGTGATCATCAGCATGACCATCGCGATCATGGCGGCGTTCAGCATGACGCGGCTGGGCTTCTGGGGAAGTTCGACGCTGGCGACGGGGGTTTTCCTCACCTACCTGATCCCCGCCTCGCTGCTGTTCATCCCGCTGTTCCAGGTGATCGGGGCGATCGGGCTGATCAACAACATCTGGTGCCTGGTGCTGCTGTATCCCACGCTGGCAGTGCCGTTCTGCACCTGGATCATGATCGGCTATTTCGGCTCCATCCCGCGTGAGCTGGACGAGGCGGCGCTGATCGACGGGGCGGGGTATCTGCAGATCCTGTGGCGCATCTTCATTCCCGTGGCGATGCCCGGCATCATCGCCGCGACCATCTTCGCCTTCACCGCGTCCTGGGGCGCGTTCCTCTATCCGCTGGCCTATCTCTATACCGGCGACCAGCTGCCGCTGACCGTGGGCATCGTCAGCGACCTCATTCGCGGCGACGTGTTCCAGTGGGGCAAGATCATGGCCGCCTGCGTGATGGCCGCGGCGCCGCCGGTGGTGATCTATGCCTTCCTGATGGATTACTACATCGCCGGGCTCACCGCCGGCGCGACGAAGGGGTAGTGTCCTGCCCCCGAAATTCGTTGTCCTTCACAACGAATTTCGGGGATAAGCAGGCCACTGAAAACAAGGCTAGTGTCCTGCCCCCGAAATTCGTTGTCCTTCACAACGAATTTCGGGGATAAGCAGGCCACTGAAAACAAGGCTAGTGTCCTTCCCCCGAAATTCGTTGTCCTTCACAACGAATTTCGGGGACACGCGCTATTCCTCGGGGCGCAATGTGGCGCGGGTGGCGAGGATGCGCTGCGGGTCGCCGCGATGGGCGATGCCGTCCACCGACAGCGTGGCGTAGGGCAGCAGCCCCGCGGGGTCGAGCTTCATCTCCGCGAGATTCGCCTTGGCGGGCAGGAAGATGCAGGCGGGGTCGCCGAGCACGTTCAGCACCACCAGCGTGGCATCGGCGCGGAAATCGACGCGCACGATGCGCCCGCCGATGGAGATCGGCCGCTTGGCGTTGTAGGCGGGCGGGGGGGCGGCCGTCTCGTCGCGGCAGCCGGTGACGGCGGTGGGGTCGTCGCCGAATTCCTGGTCGTCGAGTTTCCACGTGCCCTTCTCGCGCAGGAAGCCCAGCGTCATGCCGCCGCGCCGGCCGGCGCGGGTGGTGAGCAGGATCAGCCGCGCATGGCCGGCCTTCTCGTCGATGAAGCCGTGCAGCACGGAGGTGGTCTCGGGCGCCATGTCCCGCGCCATGGCGATCACCTTGGCGCGGTCCTGGTCGGTGCGCAGGATGTTGCGCGCGCGGTCGCGCAGCTTGTCGGACATCGTGGCCATGGCGGCGTCGAGCTTTCCCGCCGCCATGGCCTTGGCATAGGCGTCGTACACCGCGAGCAGGCGCTGCTGGGTGGCGGCGTCCGGCGTCGCGGCCTGGGCCGCTGCCGCGAATATCCAGATCAGGACGGCAAGAAACGGAACACGCATGCCGCGGCGTGATGATGGTTGGCGGAACCGCCCAAAAATCGGAATCACGCGGTCAGGCAATCTTCGCCAGCCGCGCATCCTCGGCGAGATACTCCGCCATGCGCATGGCGCCGGCGAGATCGTCGAGGCTGGCCATCGGCGGCGCCCCCCCTTTCAGCCCACCGCCTTTCAACGCCGCCAGCGCCGCGCGCATGGCATGCACGCTGGCGGCCAGCACGTCCTGCGGGTGGAAGGCCATGCGGATGCCGGCGCGGCGCAGCCCTTCCGCGTCCGGCATGTAGTGGGTGGCGCCGGGCGCGGTGACGGAGATGTGCGGCTTGGCCCCGCTGGCCTGCACCGCCGCGCGCATCTGCGCCTCGTCCGCCGGCGAGTCGAGGAAATAGATGTCCGCGCCCATCTCCACGAACAGTTTCAGCCGTGTCAGCGCCTCGTCGAACCCGCGGGAGCGGCAGGCATCGGTGCGGGCGAGCAGCAGCACGCCTTCCTCGCGCGCCGCCTCCAGGGCGATGCGCATGCGGCGCACCGCCTCGTCGCGCTCCACCACCAGCTTGGCGCCCTGGTGGCCGAGCGGGCGGGGCCAGGCCTTGTCCTCGATCAGCACCGCCGCGGCGCCGGCGCGGGCGAGTTCGCGCACCGTGCGGCGCACGGCGAGGCCGTTGCCGTGGCCGGTATCGCCATCGGCCACCCACAGCACCTCCGGCGCCGCGTTGACCATCGCCTCCGTCGCGTCGCGCATCTCCGGCAGGGTCAGCAGGTCCATGTCCGGCTGGGCCAGCCGCATGGCGTGGATGGAGGAGCCCGAGGCGAAGGCCATGCGGAAGCCGGCCTGCTGCACCAGCCAGGCGCCCATGCCGTCGCCGCAGCCGGGCACGATGTGCAGCTCCGGCCCGGCGAGCAGGGATTTCATGGCTTCGGCCTGTGGGCGCATGGCGGTCCCTCCGGTTGCGGCCGGGATGATCGTGCATCGCCCGCCCGCCGGCAACCGCCGGCCACGCCAGAAAGATGCGGCGGCGCTCTTCATTTCCCGCGCCCGCGCGGACATATTCGCCGGGCCCGACCGCGTCGGGATGGGCACGCCGATGGAGGGACGCATGAGCAATCCGCTGCTGGCCGACTGGACCGGCCCGTTCGAGGCGCCGCCCTTCGCGGAGATCACCGCCGCCCACGTGCCCGAAGCCCTGCAGAAGGGCATGGACGACCATTGGGCGGAGATCGAGGCCATCGCCGCCAACCCCGCGCCGCCCGATTTCGCCAACACGATCGAGGCGCTGGAGCGTTGCGGCGCGCTGTTCGGCCGCGTCGCCTCGGTGTTCTTCAACCTGGTCGCCAGCCTGGGCACGCCGGAGCTGGAGGAGGTGGAGCGCGATTTCGCCCCCAAGCTGGCCCAGCACGGCTCCCGTGTGGCGCTGCATGAGGGGCTGTTCGCCCGCATCGCCGCCGTGCACGCCCAGCGCGACTCGCTCGACCTCGCGCCGGACGCGCGGCGGCTGCTGGAGCGGCGCTACGAGGGCTTCGTGCGCGCGGGCGCGAAGCTGGAAGGCGCGGCGCGCGCCCGCATGGCCGCGATCGCCGAACGCATGGCCGTGCTGCACACCGAGTTCGGCCAGAACGTGGTGCATGACGAGAAGGAATGGCAGCTGGTGCTCGCCGAGGGCGAGCTGGACGGGCTGCCGGATTTCCTGCGCGAGGCGGCGCGGCAGGCGGCCACGGAGCGCGGGGTGGAGGGTTACGCCATCACGCTGGCGCGCTCCTCCATCGAGCCGTTCCTGACCTTCTCCGCCCGGCGCGACCTGCGCCGCGTGGCCTACGAGGCGTGGATCGCCCGCGGCGAGCATGACGGGCCGCACGACAACCGCAAGCTGATCCCGGAACTCCTCGCGCTGCGGCGCGAGCAGGCGGCGCTGCTCGGCTATGCCAGCTATGTCGATTACCGCCTCGCCGATACCATGGCGGCCTCCGAGGCCAATGTTCACCGGCTGACCGACGAGGTGTGGGCGGCCGCCACGCGCCGTGCCGCGCGCGAGCGCGACCGGCTGACCCGGCTGGCCCGCGCGGAGGGCATGAACGACAAGATCGCGCCCTGGGACTGGCGATTCTACGCCGAGCGGGTGCGCCAGGCCGAGTTCGCCATCGACGAGGCGGAGCTGAAACCCTATTTCGTGCTGGAGAACATCCAGCAGGCCGCGTTCGACACGGCGCACCGGCTGTTCGGGCTGGATTTCCTGCCGCGCCCCGACCTGCAAGTCTATCACCCGGATGTGCGGGCCTGGGAGGTGCGCGACGCGGCGGGGGGGCATGTCGGCCTGTTCCTCGCCGACAACACGGCCCGGCCGGGCAAGCGCTCCGGCGCGTGGATGAGCAGCTATCGCGACCAGGAGGCGCTGGACCGCCCGATCGCGCCGATCATCGTCAACAACAACAACTTCGCCGCGGGCACGCCGACCCTGCTGAGCTACGACGACGCGGAGACGCTGTTCCACGAATTCGGCCACGCCCTGCACGGGCTACTCAGCCGGGTGCGCTACCCTTCGCAATCCGGCACCTCCGTGCTGCGCGACTTCGTGGAATTTCCTTCGCAGATCTACGAACATTGGCTGGCGGTGCCGGACACGCTGCGTCGCTATGCCCGCCATCACGAAACCAACGAACCGCTGCCGGAGGCGCTGCTGCAACGGCTGCTGGCGGCGCGCAACTTCAACCAGGGCTTCGCCACGGTGGAATACGTCGCCTCCGCCAAGCTCGACATGGCGCTGCACACCCACCCCGATCCCGCCTCGCTCGACGTCGCGGCGTTCGAGCGGGCGACGCTGGCGGCGATGGGCATGCCGGAGGAGATCGGCGCGCGCCACCGCCCGCCGCATTTCCAGCACCTGTTCGCAGGCGCCGGCTATGCCGCGGGCTACTACGCCTATCTCTGGGCGGAGGTGCTGGACGCCGACGGGTTCGGCCTGTTCGAGGCGGCCGGCGACGCGTTCGACGCGGCGACGGCGGCGCGGCTGCGGCGCATTCTCGAAGCGGGCGACACGCGGGATCCGATGGAGCTGTACATCGCCTTCCGCGGCGAGGCGCCGCGCACGGAGGCGCTGCTGCGCCATCGTGGCCTGCTGGAGATGGCGGAAGGGTAGGGGGAAATTGACAGCCGGCGCCGCGCCTGCCAGATGCCTCTGGTAACGATATCATCGGCAACGACAGCATTGGGGATACGCCACGAAATGGCCCAGGACATCCGCACCGCCCTGCCGGGCATTTCCGGCATCCTCGTCACCCCGTTCGACGCGCAGGATCGCATCGCGCCATCCCTGCTCAAGCCGGTGATCGACCGCGCGGTGGCGGCCGGGGTGCACATCCTCACCGCCAACGGCAATACCGGCGAGTTCTATGGCCTGACCACGCTGGAGGCCGAGCGCATGGTGCACGCGGCGGCCGAGCTGGTCGCCGGGCGGGTGCCGCTGATCGGCGGCGTGGGCCGCGCGATCAACGACGCGGTGGCGCTGGCCAAGGCCTCGCACGCCGCCGGCGCGGCGGCGCTGATGGTGCATCAGCCGCCCGATCCGTTCGTCGCCCCGCGCGGGGTGGTGGCCTATGTGCAGCGCATCGCCGAGGCGGGGCAGGGGCTGCCGATCGTGCTCTACCTGCGCAATGACGGCATCGGGCTCGACGCCATCGCCGCGCTCTGCGCCGTGCCCGGGGTGATCGGGGTGAAATGGGCCGCGCCGACGCCGCTGCGCCTGGCCGAGGCGATCCGCCGCTCCGACCCGGCGATCACCTGGGTCGGCGGGCTGGCCGAGCCCTGGGCGCCGCCCTTCTGCGCGGTGGGCGCGCGCGGCTTCACCTCCGGGCTGATCAATGTGTGGCCGGAGCATTCGGTGGCGATCCACGCCGCGCTGGCCAAGGGCGACTACGCCACGGCCAACCGGCTGATCGCGGTGATGGCGCCGTTCGAGGAGCTGCGCGCCGAGGAGGGCAACGGCACCAACGTCTCCGTGGTGAAGACCGCGCTGGCGCTGCTCGGCCAGGATTGCGGCCCCGTCCGCCCGCCCGGTGCCTGGCCGCTGACCGAGCGGCAGCAGGAGAAGCTGCGCCACAATCTCGGCGCGTGGGGATTGCTCAAGCCGTGATATGACCCTGGCCCGATGCAGCATCGGGCCGGGCCGCGCTACTGGGCGTTCATCAGCTACAGCCACCGCGACGCGGATTGGGCGGCGTGGTTGCATGGCGCGCTGGAGCGGTTCCGGGTGCCCGGTGGCCTGGGGCCGGAGGTGCCGCGCCGGCTGTTGCCGGTGTTTCGCGACCGCGAGGAGCTGCCGAGCGCCGCGGCGCTCTCCGCCGCCATCCGCGCGGCGCTGGCGCGGTCGCGCTGCCTGATCGTCATCTGCTCGCCCGATGCGGCGCGGTCGCGCTGGGTGGACGAGGAAATCCGCGCCTTCAAGGCGCTGGGCGGCGCGGGGCCGGTGCTGCCGCTGATCGTGGCGGGGCGGCCGGGGATATCGCCGGGGCCGGAGCCGGTGGCGGAGGAGTGCTTCCCGCCCGCCCTGCGCTGGGAGGTCGCCGCCGATGAAAGCCTGACCGGCCAGCGCGCCGAACCACTGGCCGCGGATATCCACGCGGATGGGCGGGCGGACGCGCTGCTGAAGCTGGTCGCCGGCACGCTCGGCCTGGGGCTGGACGCGTTGCGCCAGCGCGAGCGGCGGCGGCAGCGACGGACACGGATGCTGCGCGCCGGGCTGGCCCTGGCCGGGTTGGCACTGGCGGGGCTCGCCTATGTGGCGATGGCCGATCTCACCGCGGTGCTGCCCGGCAGCCCGGCGCTGCGTCGCTGGCTCGACGGCCAGGGCATCACCCTGTTCCGCCCGGTCGTCGCGCCGGACCGGATCGCCACGACGGTGGCGGCGTTGCAGCAAGCGGGCCTGCCCGTGCTGCGCGCCGGGCTGCCGGACCCGCACGACCCCGGCGCCGCCGGCTGGTCGGTCTGGCAGAACAGCCAGGTGATCAGCGCCATCCTCGGCGACCCCCGCGCGGACGCGCGCGATCTGGCCACCGCCATGACCCTGCTGCGCCGCGCCTTCGCGCCGGACATGCTGCCGCCCAGCGCGGCCGGCGCGCTGGTCTGGGGCTACGAGCCGGATGCGCCGCCGGAAGTGCCGCTGTGGACCATCCTGGCGCTCGACCTCGCGCTGCGGCGCCTGCCGGAGGGGCCGGAGCGGGCCGAGCTGCTCGCCCTGCTCGCCCGTGCGCAGGCGCTGGCCGAGCGTTTCGCGCCCATCGCCGATGGCGGCTGGAACCTCGCCGTGCGCCAGGCCGATCCGGCCGACCACGCCACCTTCGTCACCGCATTCGCCCTGCACGCCATGCTGGCGCTGCGCGACTCCGGCCTGGGCTGGCGCGGCGACCGCGCGGCGCTGGACCGGCGCATCGCCGCCGCCGTCCAATGGCTGCGCGACACTTTCGTGCCCGGCGAACCCGCCGGCTGGCGCCGCACGCGGGGCGACGACATGGCGCCGGACCGCAGCCTGACCGCCATGGTCGCCGGCGTGCTGGCGCGTGCGGCCACGTCACGCCTGCCCGCGCCGATCGAGGCGGCGATGCTCGACACGTTGGAGGGCCTGGCCGACCGCCCCTTCCTGCCGGCGAGCAACGACCTCACCTATAGCCTCGTCACCGTCGATCCCGCCGGCTACCGCGCCCATCTGATCCGGCTCGCGCGCCTGATCTGGCTGCCCTGGTCGGCGGTGGCGCTGGCCGATGCCCAGGGCTACGCCGCCCGCTTCGCCCTGCCGGCGGCCGATCGCCGGGCGCTGGCGCGCAGCCTGGGGCATGTGGTGGTGGCGCTGGCGCCGCAGACCCGCGCGGAGGTGACCGACCGCCGCGCGCCCGTCTTCGTCGCCGCCGAGACCCTTTACGGCTTGTCCTTCGCCGCGGCGCCATAGGCCTTCAGCGCCTGCATCATGTCCGTTGCGAAGGCGCCCGATGTCTGGCCGGATTCCTGAAGCGGGGTCAGCGGCGTCGGGTTGCCGCCGCTCTGCGTCTTGTCCGTGGCTTCGTGCCGGTGGGCGGATTTCACGCTGCTGCTGAAGTTGAAGCTGGCGGTCTGCGCCTTGGGCGTGGTGAGGGCGGTGGAGGCCGACTGCCACAGCCCCTGACCGATGGCCGAAATGCTCATTGCTGCCTCCGCTGGAGATCGCCGGTGGTTCAGCAACCCGCGTGCCAGCGCTTTTCCCCGGTCTTCCGCGATCTCGCGACGGGCGATTCTGCCGCCCGGCACGTCCTGCCGGGTCAGGTCGGCGCCAGCGCCGCCGGGCCATACACCGCGCGCGCGCGCACCAGGAAGGCGTTCACCATCCGCCGCACCGCCTCGGTGAACACCACGCCGATCGCGGCTTGCAGGATGCGGCTGCGGAATTCGAAATCGACGAAGAAATCCACCTCGCAGCCGCGCGGATGCGGCAGGAAGTTCCAGGTGTTGTTGAGGTAGCGGAAGGGCCCGTTCTCGTAGCGCACCTTGATGCAGCCCGGCCGGTCGAGGCTCACCCGGCTGGTGAAGCTCTCGCGGAACGGGCCGAAGCCGATGGTGAGGTCCGCGACCAGCTCCGTCTCCGTGCGGCTGCGCACCCGCGCGCCCACGCACCACGGCAGGAAAGCGGGGTATTTGCCCACATCGGCCACGAGATCGAACAGCGTCCCGTTCAGGAGATCGAGGCGCTTCGTCACA
>CAMFLK010000126.1 GCA_945957135.1 uncultured Rhodospirillales bacterium | reverse complement strand
CCACCAGGGTGGCCGGAAAACTCTTCATCATGCGCACTCAGAACCTTGTGCCGAAACCAAACCGGAAAACCTGGGTCTTGTCGTAGGGCTTCTTCACCACCGCGTCGGCGATGTCGATGTTGAGCAGCCCGAAAGGCGTCTTCCACGAAATGCCCACGCCCACGCCCACGCGCGGCGAGGCGTAGTCCACCAACGGCACCGGCTGGCCGTTCTGCATCAGCGTGGAGACCTGGGTCAGCCCGCCGATATCGACGAAGGTGCGGCCGGACAGGCCGAGATCGGGCGAGATCGGCAGCGGGAAGCGCAGCTCGGTGGACTGGGTCCACAGGAAACGGCCGCCCAGGCTGTCGCCGGTGGTGGCATGCGGGCCGGCGCCGCCGATCTGGAAGCCGCGCAGATTGTCGCCGCCGAGGAAGAAGCGGTCGATGATCTGTTCCTGCTGCCCCTGCAGCGGCCAGAGATAGCCGATGCCGGCATTGATGCCGATCACCCATTCCGGGCTGCCCATGATGCGCTCGAGCGGGATGTAGTAGGCGCCGTCCAGCTTGGAGCGCAGGAAGTCCACATTGCCGCCCAGCCCGGCATAGTCGTTGCCGCCGCGGATGACGAAGCCGCTGTGCGGATCGAGCCGGCTGTCGCGATAGTCCAGCGTCATCACCTGGCTGATCTGCGACAGAAGCGTGATGCCGGCGGCGTTCTGCACGTAGATGCTGGCATTGGACTGCACGTCGTACACGTCGCGTTGCGCCAGCGTGTAGGTCCAGACCTGGCGCAGATGCTCGGTGAACTCGTAGCCCAGCCGCAGCGCGAAGCCGGTGCGCCGCTCGTTGTACTGGGCGACGTTCTGCAGATTGTTCTGGATATGGAACAGATCGAATCCCGCGACCATGTTGCGGTCGAGGAAATACGGATCGGTCACGCTCAGATTGACCTGGCTTTCCTTCTGCGCCAGCACGCCCTGAAGGTTGGCGTCCACGCCGGTGCCGATCAGGTTGCGCTCGCGCAGGCCGGCGCTCAACAGCGCGCCGATATCGGTGGAGTAGCCGCCGCCGAGGGTGAGTTCGCCGGTCGCCTTCTCGTCCACCCGCGTCTGCACCACCGCCCGGTCGGGGGCGGAGCCGGGCACCGGCTGGACATCGACGTTGCTGAAATAGTCGAGGTCCTGCAGGCGCTGGCGGCTGCGGCGCAGCAGCGCGGCGTTGAACGCGTCGCCCTCGGCCACGCGGAACTCGCGGCGGATCACCTTGTCCTTGGTGCGGGTGTTGCCGGTGATGTCGATCCGCTCGATGAACACGCGCGGCCCCTCGTTCACCTCGAACACCAGGGTGATGGTGTGCTCCTTCGGGTCGCGCACCACCTGCGGCTTCACCTCCACGAAGGGGATGCCGCGGTTCTGCACGGAATTGGTCAGCGCCTGCACCACGCGCTCCACCGCGTCGCCGTCGTACCAGTCGCCCTCGTCGATCTCGATATCCGAGCGCAGCGATTCGGCGTCCACGCCGCGCAGGGTGGATTTCACCTCCACCTTGTTCACGCGGTAGCGCTCGCCCTCGTCGATGGTGAAGGTGAGGAAGAAGGCGGTCTTGTCCGGCGACAGCTCGGCCGTGGCGCCCACCACCTTGAAGTCGGCGAAGCCGTTGCGCAGGTAGAAGCGGCGCAGCAGCTCCTTGTCGTAGTTCAGCCGGTCGGGGTCGTAGGTGTCGCTGCTGGAGAGGATGCGCCACCACGCCTGCTCGCGCGAGCTGATCACCTCGTTCAGCTTGCGCTCGCCGAACGCCTTGTTGCCGACGAAGATGATGCGGCTGATCAGCGTGGTGTCGCCGTCGTTGATCTCGAACACCACGTTCACGCGGTTCTGGTCGAGCGGGATGATCTTGGGCTCCACCGTCGCGCCGAAGCGGCCGCGGCGGGCGTACATGTCCAGGATGCGCTGGCGGTCGGCCTGTGCGACGGCCGGGGTGAACACCGAGCGCGCCTTGAGCTGGACGATCTCGCGCAGATTCGCGTCGGTCAGCTTCTTGTTGCCCTCGAAGGCCACCTGGTTGACCACCGGGTTCTCGACGACTTTCACCACCAGCGCGCTGCCGTCGCGGGTGATGGTCACGTCGGAGAACAGGCCGGTGGCGTAGAGCGTCTTGAGGCTGCGGTCGAGCCGCTCCGGGTCGAACGGGTCGCCCGGCTGCACCAGCATGTAGGAGCGGATCGTCCCTTCCTCGATGCGCTGGTTGCCCTCCACCCGGACGCTGGCGATGGCGCCGGCCGGCACGTTGGCGCGCGATGCCGGGGGCACGTTGGGCATGGCGCCGCCGCCGGTGGTCAGGGCGGGCGACTGGGCAGGCGTCGTGCGCGCCGGCGCGGCGCGGGCCGGCCGGGGCGGATTCTGGGCGAACGCGTCGGGCGGGATCAGGGTGACGACGGCCGCGAGCAGCATCAGAGCCAAGGCGAGCAGCGCCGGACGTTTACGAATCAACAGCCTCATCCCTCCCTGGTGGCGCCGTCCCACCCGCTGGGACGATCGGCCGCGGGCGGCGGACAATAGCCGCCCCGACCGGCCAATGCCACCCGCCCGCGCGCCCGATTCGCCGGCGATACTACCCGATCAGGCCGGCAACCCAGCGAAACAGCCCGATATGGCCGAGATCGTTCCAGGTCGCGAAGACAAACAGCGCCACCAGCAGGGCCACGCCGGCGTTCAACCCCATCGCCTGCGCCTTCGGCGGCAGCGGCCGGCCGCGAATCGCCTCGATCAGGAAGAACACCAGGTGCCCGCCATCCAGCACCGGAATGGGGAACAGGTTGATCAGCCCCAGATTCACCGACAGCACGGCGATGAACGACACGAGACTCGCGAATCCGAGCTGCGCCACCTGGCCGGACAGTTGGGCGATGCGCAGCGGGCCGCCGAGATCGTCCGCGCCGCGATGGCCGGTGATCATCTGCCACACCGCGTCCAGCGTCTGCGCCGCCACGTCCCAGGTCTGCGTCACGCCCGCGCCGAGCGCCTCGCCCAGGCCCAGCCGCTCCATGCGGGTGGCGCCGCCGCGAATGCCCAGCACGCCCAGCTTGCGGCCGCCATCCTCGCGCGAATCGGGGGTGACGGTGAGGTCCACATGCGTCTCGCCGCGCTTCACCGACAGGGCGAGCTTCTCGCCCGCATGGGCGGAGACGATGCGCTGCAGCTCGGTGAAGCGGGTGATCGGCGTGCCGTCGATCGCCTCGATCCGGTCGCCGGTCTGCAGGCCCCCGCGCTCGGCGGCGGAGGCGGCGACCACCTCGCCCACCACCGGCTCGGCGACCGGCCGCCCGGCGGTGGCGAACAGCGCCATGAACAGCACCGCGGCGAGCAGGAAATTGGCGATCGGCCCGGCGGCGACGATGAAGGCGCGCTTGCCCACCTGCTTCTCGTGGAAGGTGCGGCCGGGCTGCCACAGCGCCTGCACGTCGGCGCCGACCTCCTCCGGCCGCTCCTGCCCGTGCAGCTTCACGTAGCCGCCGAGGGGTATCCAGGCCAGCTTCCACACCGTGCCGTGCCGGTCGGTCCAGCTGGTCAGCGCCCGGCCGAAGCCGATGGAGAAGGTCTCCACATGCACCCCCACCATGCGGGCGGCGAGGTAGTGGCCCAGCTCGTGGATGAACACCAGCACCCCCAGGACCACCACGAAGGCGACGGGCGTGCGCAGGAACTCGGGCAGGAAGGCGAACACGGGCTGAACTCTCTCGAATTTGGGGTCAGGCAGCAGGTCGGGTGGTGAGCGCGCAGAGGCCGGCGGCCGCCTCGCGCGCGGCGGCATCGAGGCGCAGCACCTCCGCCAGCGAATCGGCGGCCGGGCTGCCCATGCGCGCCAGCACGCGCTCTACGATCGCGGCGATGTCGAGGAAGCCGATGCGCCGGGTCAGGAACGCCTCCACCGCCACCTCGTTGGCCGCGCTCAGGATGGTGGGGGCGCCACCGCCGCACTGCAAGGCTTCGCGCGCCAGCCGCAGCGCGGGAAAGCGCTGCGGATCAGGCTCGGCGAAATCCAGCCGCGCCAGCGCGGCGAGGTCGAGCCGCGGCGCCGCGGTGGCGATGCGGGCGGGCCATGCCAGGGTGTGGGCGATGGGCACGCGCATGTCCGGGCTGCCCATCTGCGCCAGCACGCTGCCGTCGCGGTAGCACACCAGCCCGTGGATCACCGATTGCGGGTGCACCAGCACGCCGATGCGCTCGCTGGGCAGGGCGAACAGCCGCGCCGCCTCGATCAGCTCCAGCCCCTTGTTCATCATCGTCGCGCTGTCGATGGAGATCTTCGCGCCCATCGACCATACCGGGTGCTTCAGCGCCGCCTCCGGCTGGGCGCGGCGCATCTCCTCGGCGCTGGCGGTGCGGAACGGGCCGCCCGAGGCGGTGAGCACGATGCGCTCCACCTCGTTCCGGTTGCCGTCGGCCATGGCCTGGAAGATGGCGTTGTGCTCGGAATCCACCGGCAGCAGCGTGGCCCCGCTTTCCCGCACGGCGGCCAGCATCACCTCGCCGGCGCAGACCAGCGCCTCCTTGTTGGCCAGCGCCACGGATTGGCCGCGATGGATGGCGGCGAGGGTGGAGGGCAGGCCGGCGGCGCCGGTGATGGCGCACATCGTCCAGTCCGCCGCCATCCGCGCCGCCTCCACCACCGCTTCCGGCCCGGCCTCGGCGGCGATGCCGCTGCCGGCCAGCGCCTCGCGCAGAGCGGGCCAGGCTTCGGGGTCGGACACCACGGCGAGGCGGCAGCGCAGCGCGCGGGCCTGGGCGGCGAGCAACGCCGCGTTGCGCCCGGCCACCAGGGCGCGCACCTCGTACCGGTCGGGGTCGGCCTGCAACAGGTCGATGGTCTGGGTGCCGACGCTGCCGGTGCTGCCCAGCACGCTTACGGTCTTCATCGCCACAACTCCACGCCTCGCCCGGCCGCCGCCGCCAGCAGCGCCGCCACGGGCACCGCTACCAGCAACGCGTCCAGCCGGTCCAGCAATCCCCCATGGCCGGGGATCAGCCCGCCCGAATCCTTCACGCCGAAGCGCCGCTTCAGCCCGCTTTCCAGCAGGTCGCCCGCCTGCCCGGCCACGCCGACCACCGCCCCGATCAGCCCCGCCCAGGCCGGATTGCCGCCCAGATACAGCGCCACGCCCGCCGCGATCAGCACGGAGGCCGCCAGCCCGCCCACCGCGCCGGAGCGCGTCTTGCCCGGCGAGATCGCCGGCGCCAGCTTCGGTCCGCCCACCAGCCGTCCCACCGCATAGGCGCCGATATCCCCGGCCCACACCACCAGCAGGGTGAACAGCGTGTTGACGAAGCCAACCGCGGGATCGGCCCGCAGCCAGCCCAGCGCCAGCACGCCCGGCGCGATATAGGCCAGCCCCCAGGCGGCGCGCGGCAGCCGCGCCATGGCCAGCGCCGCGACGGCGGCGAGAGCCACCGCGAGGCCCAGCCAGGCCAGCCCCACGCCGCCGGTCAGCGCCGCCAGCGCCAGCACCATCGCCACCGCGCCCACCGGCTTCTCCGCCGGGTCGCGGCGGGAGATGCGCGCCCATTCCGCCCCCATCCCCGCCGAGGCCGCGGCCACGAACAGGGTGAACGGCCAGCCGCCCACGTACAGGCAGGCGATCGCCAGCGGCGCCAGCACCAGCGCCGAGGCGGCGCGCGCGCCGAGGTCGCGCCAGCGGCCGGAGGCGGGCGTGTCAGCCAGGGCGAGCGCCAAAGCGCCGCTCCCGCCGGGCGTATTCGGCCAGCGCCTCGGCGAAATGCGCGGCGCCGAAATCCGGCCACAGCACGTCGAGGAACACCAGCTCGGCATAGGCCGCCTGCCACAGCAGGAAGTTGGACAGGCGCTGCTCGCCGCTGGTGCGGATGATCAGGTCGGGGTCGGGGATGTCGGGCGTGGAGAGCCGCGCGGCGAAGCTTTCCTCGGTGATCTCCGCCGCGTCCATCCGCCCCGCGGCCACCTCCGCCGCCACCGCGCGCGCGGCGGCGACGATCTCGGCCCGCGCGCCGTAGGACAGCGCCACCACCACGGTCAGCCGCGCATTGGCGGCGGTCAGCCGCTCGGCGCCGGCGAGGTCGGCCTGGATGTCCGCGTCGAAGCGCGTGCGGTCGCCGATCACCCTTATGCGCACGCCCTGCTCGTGCAGCTCGCGGATTTCGCTGCGCAGGAAGTGCCGCAGCAGGCCGGTGAGGTCGAGCACCTCGCCGGCCGGGCGGCGCCAGTTCTCGCTGCTGAACGCATACAGCGTCAGCCAGCCCACCCCGTGCTCCACCGCCGAGCGGATGGTGCGGCGCACCGCCTCCACCCCTGCGCGATGGCCGGCCAGGCGCGGCAGGCCGCGCGCGGTGGCCCAGCGGCCGTTGCCGTCCATGATGATGGCGACATGCGCGGCCACCGGCGCGGCCCCGGAGGTCTCCGGCCGCGGCGCGGTCGCGATCTGGCTGTGTGCGGGCGACGCCATGGGCGGGTTCAGACCTGCCTGATCTCTTTGTCCTTCTCGGCCAAGGACTCGTCGATCTTCTTGATGTAGCTGTCGGTCAGCTTCTGCACCTCGTCGTGCCAGCGCTTCTCGTCGTCCTGGCTGATGGCGCCCTTCTTCTCCGCCGCCTTGGTCTGTTCCATGCCGTCGCGGCGCACGCCGCGCACCGCCACCTTGGCCCCCTCGGCATAGCGGCCGGCGGCCTTCACCAGCTCGGCGCGGCGCTCGCCGGTCAGCTGCGGGATGGGCACGCGCACCAGCTGGCCGTCGCTGGCCGGATTCAGCCCCAGCCCGGAATCGCGGATCGCCCGCTCCACGGCGCCGACCAGCGAGCGGTCCCACACCTGCACGGTGAGCATCCGCGCCTCCGGCACCGCGATGGTGCCCACCTGGGTGATCGGCACCTCGTTGCCATAGGCTTCCACCCGCACCGGCTCCAGCAGCGCGGGGCTGGCGCGGCCGGAGCGCAGGCCGGAGAATTCGCGGCGCAGCGTCTCGATCGCGCCGTCCATGCGCCGGCCGAGATCCTGCTTCAGCTCGTTGAGATCGGTGATCACCTCAGCTCCTCCCCGCCCGAATCGGCCGATTCCGCCATGCCGCGCTGGCATGCTGCGCGGAATCGGTGCCGAACTTCACTCATATTCGGGCTTCACGCGTTTTCGACGATGGTGGTGTAGTGCCCCTCGCCGTTCATCAGCGCGCGGAAGGCGCCGGGGGCGCGGATGTTGAACACGATGATCGGCACGCTGTTCTCGCGCGCCAGGCTGATCGCCGAGGCATCCATCACCGCGAGGTCGCGCGACAGCACCTCGAGATAGGTGAGCGTGTCGTAGCGCTCGGCATCCGGCACCTTGCGCGGGTCGGCGGAATAGACGCCGTCCACCTGGGTGCCCTTCAGCAGCGCGTCGCAATGCATCTCGGCGGCGCGGAGTGCCGCGGCGGTGTCGGTGGTGAAGAACGGGTTGCCGGTGCCGGCGGCGAAGATCACCACCCGGCCCTTCTCCATGTGCCGCTCGGCGCGGCGGCGGATATAGGGCTCGCACACGCTGGACATCGGGATGGCCGACTGCACGCGGGTGGGCACGCCGAGCTGTTCCAGCGCGTTCTGCATGGCCAGCGCGTTCATCACGGTGGCGAGCATGCCCATATAGTCGGCCTGGGCGCGGTCCATGCCGCCGGCGGCGGCCTGCACGCCGCGGAAGATGTTGCCGCCGCCGATCACCAGGCAGACCTGCACGCCCAAGGCGACGACGTCGCCGATATCGGCGGCGATGGCGGTGACGGTCTCGGTGTCCAGCCCGAATTCCCGCCGCCCCATCAGGGCCTCGCCGGAGACTTTGAGCAGGACGCGCTTGTAGGCGAGGGACTGGCTCATCGAATCCTGGCTGTCTGTGGCGGAGGCGCCGCGCACCCTAATGGCGGGGCCTTGGGGGAACAAGGCTCCTTCGCCCTGTCGATCGTGCTTGCGTTGCGGCAGGCGGCGTCAAGGCGCGCTTCGCTCAAGGGCCTTGACCCCGCCTGCCGCAACGAAGCGAGAGCCGGCATGCGAAGCAAGGAAAGAAGTGAGCCCTTCCCAGCTTTCCTGTTCGGCTGAAAAGGGCCGCTTTCCCGTCCCGGCCTGATCTTCGAAAGGCGCCGCGCGGGGCACGGCGCCCCCCTCGACGATCAGCCGGCAGCCGCGGCCGCCACCTCGGCGGCGAAGTCGCCCGCCACCTTCTCGATGCCGTCGCCGAGCTTGAAGCGCGCGAAGCCGGTCAGCGTGCCGCCGGCCTTCTTCACCACTTCCTTCACCCGGCTCTCGCCGTCATGCACCCACACCTGCTCCAGCAGCACCACTTCCTCGTAGTATTTGCGGATGCGGCCATCGACCATCTTGGCGATGATCGCCTCGGGCTTGCCCGAGGCGCGCGCCTGATCGGACAGCACGGTGCGCTCGCGCTCCAGCGCCGCGGGATCGACGGCGTCGATGTCCAGCGCCTCCGGGCTGGCGGCCGCGACATGCATGCCGATCTGCCGGCCCAGCGTCTCCAGCGCCGCCAGCTCGCTGGCACCTTCCAGGGCGACGAGCACGCCGATCTTGCCCAGGCCCGGCTTCAGCGCCTGGTGCATGTAGCTGGCCACCGTCCCCTGCCCCACGCTGAGCACCGCCGCGCGGCGGATGTTCATGTTCTCGCCGATGGTGGAGATCAGATGCGTCAGCTCCTCCCCCACATTGCGCCCGGTGCCGGGATAGGCGGCGGCCTTGATCGCCTCGATGTCCTGGCCGACGGCCAGGGCGATGCCCGCCACCTGCTGCACGAAATCCTGGAACGCCTCGTTGCGCGCCACGAAATCGGTCTCGGCGTTCACCTCCACCATCGCGGCCTTGCCCGGCGCGCTGGCGATGCCCACCAGCCCCTCGGCGGCGACGCGGCCGGACTTCTTGGCGGCGGCCGACAGGCCCTTCTTGCGCAGCCAGTCGATCGCGGCCTCCATGTCGCCGTCCACCTCGACCAGCGCCTTCTTGCAGTCCGAAAAACCCGCCCCGGTGCGGTCGCGCAGATCCTTCACCAGGCCCGCCGTGATCTCGGCCATGTCCTGCTCTCCTTTCCATCGGCACAGGCCCGGCGCGTCCACGCGCCGGGCCCTGCCCTTCCTCACAAACTCAGCCAACCCCGAAGGGTTGGAAAACTCAGGCCGCCGGCTGCTCGATCTCGGCCGCCACGTCCGGCAGCGCCTCGGCCGGCAGCTCCTCGGCGGCGCCGATGTCGCGGCCGCTGGCCTGCATCTCCGCGCTGATGCCGTCCAGCACCGCGCCGGCGACGAGGTCGCAATACAGCGTGATCGCGCGGATCGCGTCGTCGTTGCCAGGGATCGGATAGGTCACGCCCGACGGATCGGAATTGCTGTCCAGCACGGCGATGACGGGAATGCCCAGCTTCACCGCTTCCTCGACCGCCAGCTTCTCCTTGTTGGTGTCGATGATGAACAGGATGTCCGGCAGGCCGCCCATCTCCTTGATGCCGCCCAGCGCCCGCTCCAGCTTCTCGCGGTCGCGGGTGATGTCCAGCACCTCCTTCTTGGTCAGGCCCTGGGTATCGCCGGCCAGCATCTCATCGATCTGGCGCAGGCGCTTGATGCTGCCGGTGATGGTCTTCCAGTTGGTCAGCATGCCGCCGAGCCAGCGATGGTTGACGTAGTACTGGCCGCAGCGCTTGGCGGAGTCCGCGACATATTCCGCCGCCGCCCGCTTGGTGCCGACGAACAGCACGCGCCCGCCGGCCGCCGTCACGTCGCGCACCGCGCGCAGCGCGCGATCGAGCATCGGCACGGTCTGCTGCAGGTCGATGACATGGACCTGGTTGCGCACCCCGAACAGGTAGGGCGCCATCTTGGGGTTCCAGCGGCGGGTGTGGTGGCCGAAATGAACGCCGGCTTCCAGCAACTGACGCAGGGTGAAATCGGGCATCGCCATCGGCGAGCTCCTTTCCGAATACCGGTTGAACCTCCGCGGGGCCTCGCCTTGCGGCACCGGGTTCAGGCCTGGGATCAGGCCGGAAAGGCGCCCCGCGTGTGAATTACCGGCGGCCCATGCCGCCGGCGGGCGGGGATATGGCGGAGAAGCCGACCGATTGCAAGCATGCCGTACGCGAACCGGGCCGGACGTCGCCGCCCGGCCCGGAAGATGGATCGGCCCGATAAGGTCAGGCGCGGCGGCGGCGCACCACGGCGCCCAGCCCGGCGAAGCCGGCCAGCAGCAGCGCGGCGGAGGCGGGCTCCGGCGCGAAGATGATCTGCCCGTCGCTGCTGAAGGTCAGGCCGGCGAAGATGGCGTTGTCGCCCCAGGTCACCTGCTCGATGGTGAAGGAGGTGATGGTGTCGCTGGCGGCGCTGGACGGCAGGGCGAAGGAGCGCACGTCGTAACGCTGGCCGATGCCGTTGTCGTACCATTCCGTCGTGGTGTTGGAGATGTTGTTGGTGAACACGTTCTGGTTGTAGTCGCGCGTGTCCACCCCGCCGATCGAGCTGTAGGTATAGGTCGCGCCGGACAGCGTGCCGATGACGATGTTGTATTCGTTGGCGCCGGTCGTGCCGTAATAGTTGTTGAGCAGCGCATAGAACGAGGCGGCGCCGGAAATGCTCAGCCCGGTGATGCTCAGCGAATCGCCGGTCTGGCCGTTGGACAGCCACACGCCGGAATAGGAGCTGCTGAACGGGCTGTGCGCCACGTCGAAGGTGATGCCGGTGCCGGTGTTGCCGTTGCTGACGCCGATCGGCAGCGTCCACGGGTTGATGGCCACGTTGGTGTTCACATACCCCTGCACGTTCACCGTGGTATAGGCGGCATGGGCCGGCTGCGCGGCGAGGGAAATGGCCGCGAGCGCCGCGGCGGCGAAAATGGTCTTCATCGGGAATTCCTCTGGCTTGAGCGTTGCCCGATATTGGCCCGCGGACGCAGGTCCGATCATGGCAATTCAATGAATTTGTAAGATTGTCTTAATTTTTATACGATTTGCCGCGTCGATGGCAGACAAGGACGGGGCAAAAAGGGCGGGGCGGGACGCCTGCCGCCCCTCCCCCGCAAGCCGCCCCCGCGCGACGGCCCGGGCGAAAGCCGAGATCACCTCACCGGCGGCGGCATGGCCAGGACGGGGTCGCGGTCAGTCCTTCGCGGGATCGTCCTCCAGCCCTTCCTCGTCGTCCTGGTGCTCGTAGTACCAGTCCAGCACCTCGTCGTGGAAATCCGGGTCCTTCAGCAGGCGCATGGCCAGCGCCAGCACGATCTCCGGCGCCGCGCCGATCTCCTCGGCATCCTCGGGCACGTCGGTCGCGGCGACCACGCGCACGGACATGCTGCCGCCTTCCTCGCCGATGATGAGGGCGACCTCGCTGGGGTCGAGGACCAGGTTGGGGTCGGGCTGGGACATGGCGGGCGCCTTTCGGTTCGCAGAGCGGTGACTGTCTCTTATACACATCTGACGCTGCCGACGAACTCTAGGGTGTAGGT
>CAMFLK010000125.1 GCA_945957135.1 uncultured Rhodospirillales bacterium | reverse complement strand
CCCGGGGCGCCTCGCGGGGCGCTTCCTCGCGCGCGGGCGGCGGGGCCGCCTCCACGACCGGCGCCTCGGCCTCCGGCTTGCGGCCACGCGGGCGCCTGTCCTTGTCGGGTGCTGCCGGCTTCTCGGCCTTGCCTTTCTTTTCGGGGGCCCGCTTGTCACCGGCGCGGCCGCGGCCACGGCGGCGCGAATCGCCCTCGGACCAGGCCACGGTGTCCAGCCCGTCGATCTCCAGGCGGGGAATGGCGTGGCCGGTCAGCTTCTCGATCGCCTCCACCGCCAGCCGGTCGTCGGGGCAGGCGAGGGTGAAGGCGCGGCCCTCCAGCCCGGCGCGGCCGGTGCGGCCGATACGGTGGACGTAGTCCTCGGCATGGTGCGGCACGTCGAAATTGAACACGTGCGACAGGCCGCCGATATCGATGCCGCGCGCCGCCACGTCAGAGCAGCACAGCAATTGCAGCTCGCGCGCCTTGAACTTCTCCAGCGTCGCGAAGCGCACGGATTGCGCCATGTCGCCATGCAGCGCGCCCACCGAAAAACCGTGGCGGGTGAGCGACTTGTAGAGGATGTCCACGTCGCGCTTGCGGTTGCAGAAGATCAGCGCGTTCTGCACGTCCTCGCGCCGGATCAGCCGGCGCAGCGCCTCGCGCTTGTCGTGCTCATCGACCAGCGCCAGCCCCTCGGTGATAGTGGTGGCAACGGAGGCGGGCTTGGAGACGGTGATCTCCTTGGGATTCTGCAGGAAGGCGTCGGCCAGACGGCGGATTTCCGGAGCCATGGTGGCGCTGAAGAACAGCGTCTGCCGATTGTGCGGCAATAGCGAGACGATGCGCTCCACGTCGGGGATGAACCCCATGTCAAGCATGCGGTCGGCCTCGTCGATCACCAGCACGCGCGTGTCGGTCAGCAGGATGCTGCCGCGGTCAAACATGTCGATCAGCCGGCCGGGGGTGGCGATCAGCACGTCCACCCCGCGCATCAGGATGTCCTTCTGGTCGGCCATGCTCTCGCCGCCGATGATCAGCGCGTGGGTCAGCTTCAGGTATTTGCCGTATTCGACGAAGTTTTCCGCCACCTGCAGCGCCAGCTCGCGCGTCGGCTCCAGGATCAGGCTGCGCGGCATGCGCGCCCGGGCGCGGGAGCCGGAGAGGATGTCGAGCATCGGCAGGGTGAAGCTCGCGGTCTTGCCGGTGCCGGTCTGGGCACAGCCGAGCAGGTCGCGGCCCATCAGCACCTGGGGAATCGCCTGGGCCTGGATGGGGGTGGGGCGGGAATAGCCCTTCTCGGCCACCGCCCGCAGGATGGGCTCGGACAGGCCCAGCTCGGCGAAGCCGGATTCGGGCGTTTCCTCGATGGGCTGGTCGGACGGGGCGACGGAAGGCTCGGATTCGGACGCGGCATCAGGATGTGCCGGCGTGTCCGCCGCGGCGGCGATGGTCTCGGTCAACTTGTCGGTCTCGATCAAATGTCTGGCTTTCACGGCGCTGCCTGTACGCAGGCGCGCTGCCACGGGCGCGACCGCCGCGCCAGGCTGGGGCGCATATCAGGAAAACCCGCGGAAAAGTCAAGGATCGCGTAGTTTGCCCGGGGACGCGCACCGGATAGAAGGCGCAATGCGCCAGGATTTGCTGCTTCTTCCCGGATTGTTGTGCGACGACGCGCTATGGGCGCATCAGCGCACGGGGCTGGCCGATGTTGCGCGGCCGGTGGTGGCGGACCTGACGCGCGATGAGACGGTGGACGACATGGCGCGGCGAGCGCTGGACCTGATGGAAGGACCGTTCGCGTTGGCTGGCCTGTCGATGGGCGGCTATGTCGCGCTCGCGTTGATGCGCTTGGCCCCCACGCGCGTGACGCGGCTGTGCCTGATGGACACATCCGCCCGGGCGGACTCGGCGGAGCAGGCACGGCGGCGGCGCGGGCTGATCGCCTTGTCCCGCGCCCACAAGTTCCGCGGCGTGACGCCACGGCTGCTGCCCAGCCTGGTGCATCCTGCACGGCTGACCGATGCAGGGCTGACCGGTGCGGTGATGGACATGGCCGCACGCGTGGGGGCGGACGCGTTCATCCGCCAGCAGCACGCCATCCTCTCGCGGCCGGACAGCCGCGCCGACCTACAGGCGATCGGCGCGCCGACGTTGGTGGTAGTAGGCAGCGACGACCAGCTGACGCCGCCCGAGCTGTCACATGAAATCGCCGCCATGATTCCGGGCGCGGTTCTGCGCGTGGTGGCGGATGCCGGCCATCTTCCGCCGTTGGAGAGGCCGGCGGCGGTGACGGTGCTGATGCGGGAATGGCTTGCGGCACCCCCGGCACTGCCCCTAACTGCACCCGGATGATCCTCGCGGGTTGGAGAGAGCCATGTCCGCATTGCGCGCCGCCGTTCTGTCTTTGGCTCTTGGGACACTGGGGCTGACGACCTTCGCAGCGCCGGCGCGAGCTTGGTGGGCGGGCTATGGCTGGGGCTATCGCGGCTATCCGCTCTATGTCGCGCCGCCGCCCGTGGTCTATGCCCCACCGCCGGTCTATTATCCACCCCCCGGATATTACGTGCCCGTGGGCCGAGCCTGCTATGCTGGCGCCTATATCTGCCAGCTCCCCGGTCCTGTCCCGGCGGGCTCCTCCTGCTCATGCCCAGTGAGCGGCGGATACGCAGTCGGACAGGTGCGCTGAACATCCCTGCGATCGCAGACTACGCACTGATCGGCGACCTCGCGACCGCGGCGCTGGTCAGCCGCGCGGGATCGCTGGATTGGCTGTGCTGGCCGCGCTTCGACAGCCCCGCCTGCTTCGCCTCCGTGCTGGGCACGGCGGAGAACGGCATGTGGACGTTGCAACTGGAGGTCCCGGCGCAGGTCACCCGCCGCTATCGCGGCGACACGCTGGTGCTGGAGACGCTGTTCGAGACTGAGGCGGGTGCCGTCGCGCTGATCGACTTCATGCCCATCGGCGAAGCCAGCGTGGTGCGCATTGCCGAGGGGCGGCGCGGCACGGTGTATATGCGCATGGCGTGGCGGCCGCGCTGCGACTACGGTGCGGCGAGCCCGCTGATCCTGCCCAGGCACGACGGCGCTGTCGCCTTTGCCGGGCCGGACCGACTGACTCTCACCGCCGGCGCGCCGCTCACCCTTACCGAATGGGGGGCCGAGGCGCGCTTCCCACTGGGGGCGGGCGCGCGCGTCGCCTTCACAATGCAGTACGACGCCGGCCAAGCTCCTCTGCGTGATTCCCCCGCCCCGCTTGCCGCGCTGGCGGCGACGGAGGCGGCATGGCGGGACTGGTCATGCCGCTCGGCCTATGCGGGACTGCATGTGGCGGCGGTGCGGCGGTCGCTGCTTACGCTCAAGGCGCTCACCCATGCGGCCACCGGCAGCATGGTCGCGGCGCCGACCACGTCGCTGCCCGAGCAGCCGGGCGGCAGCCGCAACTGGGACTACCGCTATTGCTGGTTGCGCGACAGCGCGCTTGCCGTGCTGGCGCTTCTCGATGCAGGTCAGACCAGCGAGGCATTGGCTTGGCGGGATTGGCTGTTGCGCGCAGTGGCCGGGGATGTGACCGAGCTGCGCATTATGTACGGCTTGGCCGGGGAACGCCGGCTCGCGGAGTGGGAGGCAGAGCATCTCTCCGGGCATGGTGGGGCGCGGCCGGTGCGCATTGGCAATGGCGCTGCCGGTCAGCTCCAGCTCGACGTTGTCGGCGAGGTGATGACTGCCTTTGCCGCCATGCGGGCGTGCGGCCTGCCGCCCGACACTGTGCAGTGGGATCTGTGTTGCCGCCTGGTCGCCCAGGTCGCCGCACGGTGGCGCGAGCCGGACGAGGGGATATGGGAGGTGCGCGGCGGAAGGCGGCACTTCACCACTTCCAAGGCGATGGTGTGGGTGGCGCTCGACCGCGCCATCGCTATCGCCGAGGCCACCGGCCGGCCGGCGCCGCTCGATGCCTGGCGGGCGCTGCGGGGGGAGATCCACGATACGGTCTGCCGCGAAGGGTTCAACGTCACGCGCGGCGCGTTCACACAGAGCTTTGGTTCGCCGGAGCTGGACGCCAGCGTGCTGTTGCTGCCCCTGATGGGCTTCCTGCCGGCCGGCGACCCGCGCATTCGCGCGACCACAGGAGCGATCGAGCGCGAATTGCTGCGCGACGGGCTGGTGCTGCGTTACGAAACCGGCTCAGGCGCCGACGGGCTTCCCGCGGGCGAGGGTGTGTTCCTGCCATGCAGCTTCTGGCTGGTGGATGTGTGGGCGCGCCAGGGCCGCATGGGCGAGGCCCATGCGCTGTTCACGCGCCTCCTCGGCCTGGCCAACGATGTCGGCCTGCTCGCTGAGGAATATGACCCCGCGACCGGCGCCCAGCTGGGCAATTTCCCGCAGGCCTTCACCCACGCCGCCCTTGTGCGCGCGGCCTTCACCCTCGCGCGCACGGAAAAGGCCGGCGGGATTGCTCCCGCCGGCCCCTGAGTCCTCGAAGGCCAGTTCCGATCAGGCGCGGCGACGACGGATCAAACCGAGGCCGAGCAGGCCGCCGCCGAGCAGGGCCATGGTCGCCGGTTCCGGCACGTCGGTGCGCTGGGTCTTGTAGGCCACGTCGTCGAACTCGAACGCGTAGCTGCCGCTGGTGGCCACCACGCGGTTGAACGCGTCGGACGAGTTGATGTTCACGTAGAAGGTGCCGTTGGCGCCCTGGTTGCCATTGGCGCTCGCCGCGACGTCGTTGCCAGTGATGGTGGCGACCAGCGTGTTGCCGTTGTACAGCTGCAGCGTGTTGTAGCTGTCCACCGAGCCCCAGAGCAGGCCAACATAGTGCTCCAGCGCCGGAAGCAGCATGTTGACTGAGCCCACGCCGGTGCTCAGGTAGTTGGTGGTGTCCACGCCGTCCGGCTGACCGAACAAACCGCCATTGCCGCCAGACAGGAACGGCGCGGCATACTGGCCGCTCAGCCCGCCATTGACGGTCTGCGCGTCGCCAGTGAAGGAAACGACGATGCCGGTGCTGGTGCCGCCGGCATTGCCGAGCGAAAGCCCGTCGAATGTGGCATAGGCGTCTGCCCCCACCGGCGCGCCGCCGATGGAGGCGTTGATGGTGACTGTCGCGTGCGCCGCGCCGGCGGCGGTCACGCTCAGGGCAAGCAGCCCAGTGGCAAGAATTCGGCTGGCAAGGGCGGTCATGGAAAACGGCTCCGGGAAAAAGATTTGATGGGTATCTGGCAACGTTTATGCCAGCACCAGACGATCTTCGCAATCTACTATCTCGTTGATTAATAAGGAGTTTTTATTGCATAATTGTGATGCAGCCGACAATCGATCTCTCGCAATATGCGACGTTCTGAGCAAAGCGCCGCAAATTGCGAAAAATGCGCTCGATGCCGACGGGCCCCGCGACCCCATGCGACCGCGGGCTCTTGCTCCGGCCGCCGCTCTGGGCCATGTCCAGGAACGAATTTCACGCCTTCGCCGGGATGCCGATGATTCACTACGAGGTGCAATGCAGCAAGGACCACCGGTTCGACGGTTGGTTCAAGGATATCCGGTCGTTCGAGTTGCAGGCCAAGCGCGGCTTACTCGAATGCCCGGTGTGCGGGGACGTGAAGGTGCGGCGCGCGATGATGGCACCCGCCGTGCCGCCCAAGGGACGTAAGAGGACCCCAACCCCGCCCGCCCCAACGGTGGAACCGGCGGCGCCGATGGCCGTGTCCGGGGCTGTGGCCGGCGAACGTATGCCCGGCCATGTCCGCGCCATGCTGCAACGCTTGCGTGCCGAGGTGGAGCGCAGTTGCGACTATGTCGGCGAAGATTTTGCCGAGGAGGCCCGCCGCATCCATAGCGGCGAGAGCGCTGCCCGTGGCATCTATGGCGAAGCCACCGCCGAGGAGGCGGACTCGCTCGCGGAGGACGGCATCGAGATTGCTCGCGTCCCCTGGGTGCCGCGGGCCGACGGGTAGCGCCGCGAACCACACCCTATGAATTGGCTGGATTTCATCGCCGTCTCCGAATGGCCGGCCTTGCTCGCGGCCGGTATGGCCCTGTTTCGGCGCCAGATCGGCGCGATCGTGTCGCGGCTGACCAGCGGTGGCGGCCAGGCGGGTCAGCCGCATCTGCCCAAGGTCGCGCCATTGATCGAAGAAGCCGAGAACCTGGTGGCGGAGCGACTTGTGTGCCCCGAGATCGGCACCCATGCCCCCGGGCCGTGGCAGGATGAGATCGACGCGGCCATCGCCGGGCTGCGCGATATCGAGGACTATCCGGCGGACTATGCGCTGCTGCGCTGCTGGACCGCGGTGGAGCGCCTGGCCCGCCGCCGGACGGACTGGCTGGCCAAGGACAGCCAGCACCTTAGCTTGGCCGAACTGTCCCGCGCCCTCGATCTGCGCGATGAGGCTCGCGTGCTGGGCCGGCATCTGCGCGACATCCGCACCCAGGTGGCGGACGGCGCGGTGAGCATCTCACCCGGCGACGCGCTGCGCTACCGAGACCTCGTGACGATCCTGCTCAACGACCTGCGCGCGCACGATGCCAGCCCTGCGGCCTGACCGCCGCCCGCTCGCCCGGTTGCGGGCGCTCGGCTGATCGGCTATCGCCCCCTCCCTGATGAATTCTCCTCCCTCCGACAGCGCGGGCCCGCTGCTCCAGCTTTCCGCGGACCAGTCCCTGCTCGGCCATCAGCGCATGGCCGTCGCCGACCTGCGCGAGGCAGCGCGGCTGTGGCGGCTGTGCGTCACGCTCGCCTGGCTCGACATCAAGCTGCGCTATCGCGGCTCGCTGCTCGGCCCGCTTTGGCTGACCCTGTCCACCGCGCTAATGATCGCCTCGATGGGGTTCATCTACGCGACGCTGTTCCACATGGACCTGCACGAGTACTTGCCGTTCCTGGCGCTCTCCCTGGTCCTGTGGAACTTCATCGGCCAGACCGTGGGCGACGCCTGCACCGCGTTCACCGGGGCCGAGGGCGCGCTTCGCTCCATGCGTATGCCCTTCTCGCTGCATGCCGGTCGGATTGTGCTGCGTAACCTCATCATCCTCGGCCACAACGTTATCGTCATCGTGGCGGTGGACCTGCTGCTGTGGAGCTGGCCGGGACGCGACGCGGTGCTTGCGCTGCCGGGAATCCTACTGTGGCTGTTCGACGCGGTGATGCTCACCCTGCTGTTTGGCACGCTGTGCGCCCGGTTCCGCGACATCCCGCCAATCGTCGGCAGCGTGATGCAGATGGCCTTCTTCATCAGTGCGGTGATCTGGAAGCCCGACCAGCTGGGCATGCACCAGAAATGGCTTCTACTGAACCCATTCTTCACCATCCTGGAAGTGGTGCGCGCACCACTGCTTGGAGGTGAAGCGAGCCTGTTGGTCTGGACGTCGGCGCTCGCCGCTTCTGCCGTTCTGGGATTGGCCGGGTGGTTCCTGTTCGCGCGTGTGCGCGGGCGCGTCGCCTTCTGGGTGTAGAAGATGGAACGCGCCAGCCTGTCGCCTGCCACGCTCGACATCGCCAACGTGATGGTGGACTTCCCACTCTATCACGGCAGTGCTCGCAGCTTGAAGAAGATGGTTCTTTCCACCGTCGCCGGGCGCATGGCTGCCGACGCCCGCAACCGCGTGGTGGTGCAGGCCCTGCGGGACGTGACGTTCAGCCTGCGGCGTGGCGACCGGCTCGGCCTGGTGGGCAGCAACGGTGCCGGCAAGACCACGTTGCTGCGCACGCTCGCCGGCATCTATGAACCCATTGCCGGCGAGGTGCGGGTGCGCGGCACGATGAACGCGCTGCTCGACCCCAACATGGGCATGAACATCGAGCTCACGGGGCGCGAGAACATCATGCTGCGCGGCCTCTACAACGGCATGACCCGGCCGGAGATAGTGCGCCTGGCCGAGGACGTGGCGGAGTTCGCCGAACTCGGCGACTTCCTCGACCTACCGGTAAAGATTTATAGCTCCGGCATGCTCATCCGCCTGGGCTTCGGCTTGGCTACCGCGATCCGTCCGCAGGTGCTGCTGATGGACGAGTGGTTTCTGGCCGGCGACGCCAGCTTCATGGGCAAGGCCCGGGCGCGCCTGGAAAGCCTGGTGCGCGGGGCCGACATTTTGGTGTTGTCATCGCACGTGCCGCAGGTGATCTTGGAATGGTGCACGCGGGTGATCTGGATGGATCAGGGCCGCGTCCGCGCCGACGGCCCGCCGGGCGAGGTGCTGGACCAGTATCTCGGAGTCCTCGCCCCGCCGGCTTAGGTTCCGGCAAGCCTGGGCGTATGCAATGATCCCCGGGCTCCCGTCGCAGAGGATGGACCCATGCCCAACGCATCTTCCGCTGCCAGCCGAACCTGGCTCGAGAGGCTGTGGGCCTCGATCGCCGAACGCGGCCGACGGGAGGATGCTGGCGGGGCGGGGCCGCTGGAACGAGCGCAACTGCTGGCCGAGGCCCTGCTCTCCGAACGCGGCGAGGCCTCCGGCGCCGCTCTGTCGCGTGAGCTGCACGCCATGCTGCGCGACCTTGCCGCTGCCGAGCGCCAAGCCTTCCTCGAATTCGTCGCCACGCATTTCGCCCCCGAGCCCACCCAGCTCGAAGCGGCGGCCCGCGCCTATCTCGACGCCCCCGGCCCGGAGACTGCCCGGGTGCTGGCCGATATCGCCGAACCGCCGCGCCAGGAACTGCTGCGGCGGATGAACCTTTCGCCCGGCGGCACCGCTGCCCTGGTGAAGATGCGCGAAGAGGTGCTGAGCCTGTTGCGCGCCCACCCCGCCCTGGCGCCGCTCGACAACGACCTGCGCCATCTGTTTGGCTCATGGTTCAACCGCGGCTTCCTCGAATTGCGGCGGATCGACTGGCAGACCCCCGCAGCTGTGCTGGAGAAGCTGATCGAATATGAGGCGGTGCATGAAATCGCTGGCTGGGACGATCTGCGCCGCCGACTCGCCCCGGACCGCCGCTGCTTCGGATTCTTCCACCCCGCTCTGCCCGGCGAACCGCTGATCTTCGTGGAGGTGGCGCTTGTGCACGGCCTTGCCACCGCCATCGCGCCACTGCTGGCCAACGACGAGTCCGAGGACGCGCGGGCGCGCGAGGCGCGGGCCGACACCGCCATCTTCTACTCCATCTCCAACTGCCAGGATGGGCTGCGCGGCGTATCCTTCGGCAATTTCCTCATCAAGCAGGTGGTGGAGGAACTACGGGCCGAACGCCCCGGCCTATCACGCTTCGCCACCCTATCTCCCGTGCCGAGCTTCCGCCGCTGGCTGGACCGCGCCCTGGCACCGGCCGACGGCGAACCGCAGGCCGACACGCCTCCTTTGCTGCGCGAGGAGGAACGCGCCAGCCTAGCCGCTTTCTGCCCCACCCCGGCCGAAGGCTTCACGGATGCCGCCCTGCTCGCCACTGCTCTGGGCACGCCGCACTGGTGGGAAAACCCCGGCCTGGCCGACGCCCTGCGCGGCCCGGTGATGCGCCTCGCCGCCGCCTGTCTCGCCGCCGCCGGCGGGCGCGGTGGCGACCCGGTGGCGCGCTTCCATCTCGGCAACGGTGCGCGGCTGGAGCAGGTGAACTGGATGGGTAACACGTCCGCGCGTGGCTTGCGCGAATCGCACGGGCTGATGGTGAACTATCTGTATGCGACCGATGCTATCGAGGCGAACCACGAAGCCTTCGTGCGCGACGGCAGCGTCGCCCGCTCCGTCGCGGTGGAGGCGCTGATGGCCCCCATCGACCGCCCTGGCCGCAAACCCTCCCGCCTCGCTCTGTTGCGGCGGGTCTGACACGTGGCGCCGCCCCGGCATATCGAACAGCGGATGAAGCGGGACACGCTGCTGTCCAGCGCACTGTTTCGCTCAATGCGGCCCGCCGAACTCGACGACATCCTCGCCCAGGCCACGGAACGGCGATTTTCCAAAGGTACCACCATCCTGCGTAAGGGCGACGAAGGTGCCAGCCTGATGGCCGTGCTTGGCGGCCGGGTGCGCATCGGCAACGTTTCAGCCGACGGCAAGGAAGTCACGCTTAACGTCATAAATCCCGGCGAGATTTTCGGCGAACTCTCGCTGCTCGACGGCAAACCGCGCAGCGCCGACGCCATCGCCGTGGAAGACACGCTGCTGATGGTGATCGAACGCCGCCACTTCCTGCCCTTCCTGATGCGCCACGAAGGGCTTGTCGAACGGTTGTTGGTTGTGCTCTGCGACCGGGTGCGGCGTACCAGTCTAGCGCTGGAGGAAATCGCTCTGTTCGACCTGCCCGCCCGCCTCGCCCGCGTGCTTGTGAAACTTTCTGAAGACTATGGCCACCCTACTCCGGGCGGCACGCGCATCGACGTAAAAATGTCCCAACGCGACCTTAGTACGCTGGTCGCCAGCTCGCGCGAAAGTGTGAACAAACAACTTCGCATTTGGCGCGACAACGGCTCTGTGGACTTGGAAAGCGGCTACCTGATCCTACGCAATCGTGCCGCGCTGCAGGCGCTCTATGAGGAGTAGGGAAGGAAGCCGGCTTATCAAGAAGGTTCCATAGGGCATCCCATCGCGTTTGCCCAAACGCAGCCGCTTGGAATTTCGCATGGAACTCGAAAACAAAGGCTGAAAGAAAGAAGAGCTCCCTTTCTAGCATCTTTTGCTCCTTGATTGACCGTGTCATGTACGGCCGGCATGTCTGTTCCTCCCCTGCACCTCACCCGCCTCACGCTCACAGATTTCCGCAGCTACGCAGCCCTGGTGTGGCGTCCTGGCGCGCGGCTGGTGGTGGTTACCGGTGCGAATGGCAGTGGCAAGACCAATCTCCTGGAGGCGGTGTCGTTGTTGGTGCCTGGCCGGGGGCTGCGGGGGGCCCGGGTGGCGGAGCTGGGGCGGACGGGTGCGGCGTCCTGGGCGGTGAACGCGCGGTTGGGCACCCCGGCGGGGCCCGTGGAGGTCGGCACCGGTACTGTTCGTGGCGAGGAGCGGCGGGTGTTCCGACTCGATGGGGCGCCACCGCGCAGTCAGGCCGAGTTGGCGGGCCGGGTGGCAGCGGTGTGGCTGACGCCCCAGATGGACCGCCTATTTCAGGAGGGTCCGGGTGGGCGGCGGCGGTTTCTCGACCGGTTGGTACTGGCGTTGGAGCCGGGCCATGCGCGGGAGGTGGCAGCGCATGACGCGGCGATGAGCCGGCGCAACCGGCTTCTGGCCGAGGGCCGGGCTGACCCGGCCTGGGTGGCCGGGCTGGAGGATGCGATGGCCCGGCATGGGGTGGCCGCAGCGGCTGCGCGTCGCGGGCTAGTGGTACGGCTGAACGCGGGGTTAGCCGGCGATGCGGTCCCGGGCTTCCCCGCAGCGCAGCTGACCTTGCTGGACCCGATCGCCGCGCGGTTGGAGGTCGGTCCCGCGTTAGCGGCAGAGGATTGGCTGCGCGAGGCACTAGCGGCGACGCGTGGCACGGATGCGGCGCGGGGTGCGGCTGGGTTGGGCGCGCACCGGGCAGACCTGGCTTTGGCCGATGCTGCGACTGGGCTTGACGCCGCCCGGGCCAGCACCGGGCAACAGAAGGC
>CAMFLK010000124.1 GCA_945957135.1 uncultured Rhodospirillales bacterium | reverse complement strand
GGCCGCAGCCGCGCCAGCGCGAGTGCCGCGAAGCCGGCGGCGCCCAGCAGCAGCAGCAGCCCGGCCATGCGGTCGAGCCAGGGCAGGCCGGCCAGCGAGGCGCCGAACGCCCCCGCCGCCGCGCCCAGCCCGGCATAGGTGATCAGCCGGCCGGCATGGTAGGGCAGCAGCAGCCCGGCGCGCAGCCGCTGCCACTCGCACAGCGCCGCCGCCGGCACCCGGGCCAGCCGGTCCGACACCTGGGCGAGCACGAACGGCCCGCACATCGGCCCGCAATGCGCGACGCTGCCCGCCAGCCCGGCGAGGAACAGCGCCAGCACCAGCCCCCATCCGGTGCCGACCGGCCCGTTCGGCCCACAGATATCCGTCAGGAATTCCAGAACTCGCATCCGGCGCCGACCAGACCCCAACCGGCCGGGGTGGCGCATTGATTTAGATCAGTGCCTTCGGCGTGAACGGGACGTAATGCTCGGCGAACGCGGTTTCTCCGGGGACAAGGCCGGCATGAATATGGATCCCAGCGACCTCATTGTCGGGGTCATGATGGCAATCTTCGGCCTGATCGGGCTGGTGGGCGCGTCGGGGGCGATGGACAACGGCATCTTCGTGTTCGGGATGTCGCTGTTCGTGTTCTCCGTGCTGTTCATCTTCGGCCTGATCAAGCGCGCCTTCGACCGGGCGGAGGAGGCGCGCCATGAGTGAGGCGGTGATGGCCCCCGCGCCCATCTATAACGAGCGGGTGATCAAGGCCTGCGTCATCGCCGGCATGTTCTGGGCGGTGGTGGCGCTGGCGGCGGGCGTGTATCTCGCGCTGGAACTGACCTGGCCGGCGTTCAACCTGGGCTTCAGCTTCACCAATTTCGGCCGGCTGCGCCCGGTGCACACCTCGGCCGCGATCTTCGCCTTCGGCGGCTCCGTGCTGATCGGCACGTCGTTCCATGTCGTGCAGCGCACGTGCCGCGCCCGGCTGTTCGGCGGCGAGGCGCTGGCGAGCTTCGTGTTCTGGGGCTACCAGTTCTTCATCGTGATGGCGGCGCTCAGCTACGTGATGGGCTTCAGCCAGAGCAAGGAATACGCCGAGCCGGAATGGTATCTGGATCTGTGGCTGACCATCGTCTGGGTCGCCTATCTGGTGGTGTTCGCCGGCACGCTGATGAAGCGCGAAGAGCCGCACATCTACGTGGCGAACTGGTTCTACCTGGCCTTCATCCTCACCGTGGCGATGCTGCATATCGGCAACAACCTCGCGGTGCCGATCAGCCCGTTCTCGGCCAAGAGCTATTCGGCCTTCTCCGGGGTGCAGGACGCGCTGGTGCAGTGGTGGTACGGGCACAACGCGGTGGGCTTCTTCCTCACCGCCGGGTTCCTGGGGATCATGTACTACTACATCCCCAAGGCGGCGAACCGGCCGGTCTATTCCTACCGGCTGTCGGTGGTGCATTTCTGGTCGCTGATCTTCCTGTATATCTGGGCGGGTCCCCACCACCTGCACTACACCGCCCTGCCCAACTGGGCGCAGACGCTGGGCATGGCCTTCTCCATCATGCTGTGGATGCCGAGCTGGGGCGGCATGATCAACGGGCTGATGACCCTGTCGGGCGCCTGGGACAAGCTGCGCACCGAGCCGAGCCTGCGCTTCCTCGTCACCGCCGTGGGCTTCTACGGCATGTCCACCTTCGAGGGGCCGGTGATGTCGATCCGCGCGGTGAACTCGCTGTCGCACTATACGGACTGGACGATCGGCCACGTGCATTCCGGGGCGCTGGGCTGGGTGGCGTTCATCAGCTTCGGCGCCGTGTACTACATGGTGCCCGTGCTGTGGCACCGGCCGGCACTCTATTCCAAGCGGCTGGTGGCCTGGCACTACTGGATCGCGACGCTCGGCATCGTGCTCTACATCACCTCGATGTGGGTGGCCGGCATCATGCAGGGGCTGATGTGGCGGGCCTACGACACGCTCGGCTTCCTGCAGTATTCCTTCGTGGAATCGGTGGAGGCGGTGCACCCCTACTACTTCATCCGCATGATGGGCGGCGTGATGTTCCTGGCGGGCGCGCTGCTGATGGTCTTCAACCTGATCCAGACCGTGCGGACGCAGCCGATGGTGGTGGCCGGCCGCCGCGACGCGCCGCCGCTGGGTGCCAGCCCGGTGCCGGCGGAGTAGGGCAATGTTCGGAATCAAGCAGGAAACCTTCGAGAAAAACACGCTGGCGCTGCTGGTGGGCACGCTGGTGGTGGTGGCGATCGGCGGCATCATCGAGGTGGTGCCGGTCTTCACCATCGAGACCACGGTGGAGCATGTCCGCGGGGTGCGGCCCTATTCGCCGCTGGAGCTGCGCGGGCGCGACATCTACGTGCGCGAGGGCTGCTACCTCTGCCACAGCCAGCAGATCCGCGCGCTGCGCGACGAGGTGGAGCGCTACGGCCATTACAGCATCGCGGCCGAGAGCATGTACGACCACCCGTTCCAATGGGGCTCCAAGCGCATCGGCCCCGACCTGGCGCGCGTCGGCGGCAAGTATTCGAACGACTGGCAGTACGGCCACCTGATGGCGCCGCGCGAGCTGGTGCCGCAATCGCTGATGCCGAACTACGCCTTCCTCGCCGAAACCCCGTTGGAATACGACGACATCGCGCTGCGCATGCGCGCCAACCGTGCCGTCGGCGTTCCCTACACCGACGAGCAGATCGCCGCCGCGAAGGACGACCTGATCGCCCAGGCCGATGCCAACGAGGACAACGCCAACCTGCTGAAGCGCTACCCCAAGGCGGTCACCGTCTCCGGCCATGCGCGGCAGGTGACGGAGCTGGACGCGCTGGTGGCCTATCTCCAGGTGCTCGGCACCATGGTCAACTTCGCCGACACCAACACCGAGCGCCTGGCGCAGTAGGAGGGGCCGATGGAGCTGATCGATTTCGTCCACTGGTTCCAGCAGCACTCGATCCTGTTCATGACGGCGATGTTCGTCGCCATCGTGGCCATCGTCTATTGGCCGGGCCGCAAGTCGAAGGTCGAGAGCAACGGCCTGATCCCATTTCGCGAAGAGCGGTAGGAGCATCGCGTGCCCACCAAGGTTGAAAAGGATTCGGTCAGCGGCCGCCTCACCACGGGCCATGAGTGGGACGGGCTGAAGGAGCTGAACACGCCGCTGCCGAAATGGTGGCTGTACGTCTTCCTCGCCTGCGTCGTCTTCGCGGCGGGCCAGATGCTGCTCTACCCCTCCGTCCCGTTCTTCACCGGCTACTTCCCCGGCCTGCTCGGCTACTCGCAGCGCGTGGAGGTGGACCGCGCGGTGCAGGCGGTGGCGCAGCAGCGGGCGGAGACGGTGAACCGCATCGGCGCGCTGTCCTTCGAGCAGATCAGGGCCGATCCGCCGCTGCTGAACGCCGCCCTGTCGATCGGGCGCATCACCTTCGCCGAGAACTGCCAGCCCTGCCACGGCACCGAGGGCACCGGCCGGCCGGGCTACCCCGCGCTGGGCGACGACGTGTGGATCTGGGGCGGCTCGCTCGCGGCCATCCAGCAGACCATCACCCATGGCGTGCGCAGCGAGGACAAGGACACCCGCACCAGCGCCATGCCGGCCTTCGGCGCGCTCGGCTCGCTGAAGCCCGCGGAGATGGAGGCGGTCGCCGACTACGTGCAGGGCCTGTTCGGTCTGCCGCCGGGCAAGAACGCCGCCGAGGGCCAGAAGCTGTTCGTGGACAACTGCGCCTCCTGCCATGGCGACAAGGGCCAGGGCAACCAGGAGCTCGGCGGCCCGCCGCTGGCCTCGCGCGTGCACCTGTACGGCGGCGACCGCGCGGCGATCCTGGCGCAGATCAACCAGCCCAAGCACGGGGTGATGCCGGCCTGGAACGCGCGCCTGTCCGCCCCCATCATCAAGAGCCTGACGCTGTATGTGCATTCGCTCGGGGGTGGCCAGTAGGGTGAGACCGGTGGAGCGAAGCGATGACTCTTCCATCGCGGAGCGGCCGCAGACATGAGCGTGCATCCGCCCTTGGATGAGATCCAGCCGGAACATGCCTCGCTGTATGCCGGCCGCGTGCGGGTCTATCCGAAGGCCGTGCACGGCACGATGCGCCGCATCAAATGGGCGGTGCTGATCGTCTGCCTGTCCGTCTATTATCTGCTGCCCTGGCTGCGCTGGTCGCGCGGCGAGGACTATCCGGACCAGGCGGTGCTGCTCGATATCGCCAACCGGAAATTCTACTTCTTCTGGCTGGAGCTGTGGCCGCAGGACATCTACCTGCTGACCGGGCTGCTGGTGATGGCCGCCGTGGGCCTGTTCCTGGTCACCAGCCTCGCCGGCCGGGTGTGGTGCGGCTATACCTGCCCGCAGACGGTGTGGACCGACCTGTTCATGCTGGTGGAGCGCTGGCTCCAGGGCGATCGCAACGAGCGCATGAAGCGCGATCGCGGCCCGATGAATTTCGACAAGGCATGGCGCAAGGCCGCCACCCACGCGATCTGGCTGGGCATCGCCTTCTGGACCGGCGGCGCGTGGATCATGTACTACGCCGACGCGCCGACGGTGACGGCGGAGTTCTGGACCGGCCGCGCCTCGATGGCCGTGTACGGCTTCACCTTCCTGTTCACCGCCACCACCTACCTGCTGGCCGGCTGGGCGCGCGAGCAGGTGTGCACCTATATGTGCCCGTGGCCGCGCTTCCAGTCCGCGATGCTGGACGAACAGAGCTTCACCACCACCTACCAGGCCTGGCGGGGCGAACCCCGCAGCCGCCACATCAAGCGCGAGGCGGACGCCGCGGCGCATGGCGACTGCATCGATTGCGGCGCCTGCGTCGCCGCCTGCCCCACCGGCATCGACATCCGCGACGGCGTGCAGCTGGAATGCATCAATTGCGGCCTGTGCATCGATGCGTGCAACAGCATCATGGACCGCATCGAGCGCCCGCGCGGGCTGATCGCCTGGGACACGCTGGCCCGCCAGACCGCCAAGGCGCGCGGCGTGCACGAGAAGGTGCGCTTCCTGCGCGCGCGCAGCGTGGTCTATCTCGTGGTGCTGCTGATGGGGCTCACCGCCATCGGCACCGCGCTGGCGCTGCGGCCCATCGTGGAGGTGGCGGTGCTGCACGATCGCGCGCCGCTGTTCGTGCGCCTGTCCGATGGGCGGGTGCGCAACGGCTACACCATCAAGATCAGCAACAAGACCCGCCGCCCCGCCGCCTTCGCGCTGACCGCCACGGGCGTGCCCGACGCCGTGCTGACCGCGCCCGACATCGACGCGCTGGCGGCCGGCGAGATGATCCTGTCCGTGCCGCCCGACAGCACCGGCGCCTTCCGCATCCTGCTCGCCGCCCCGCCGGTGGGGCTGCATGACGGCTCGAAGCCTGTCGAGTTCCACCTGCGCGACACCGGCAGCGGGCAGCAGGCCACCCGCGCCACCGTTTTCCTGGGGCCCAACCAGCCATGATCCGCCATCCCGCCCTTCGCGACGAGGCCGCCCCGTCCGCCTGGCGCTTCTTTCCGCTCGCGGTCGTGCTGTCGCTGCTCTGCGTCATCGCGGTGAACGGCGCGCTGGTCTGGTGGGCGGTGGAGACCAATCCCGGCGAGCCGGGCGAGAGCGGCTTCGACCTCAGCAACCAGTACGATCGTATCCTCGACGGCGTGCAGCAGCAGGCGGCGCTGGGATGGAAGGTGAGCGCGAAGGCGAGCGGCCGCCACGTCACGCTCGCGGCCCGCGACGCCAAGGGCCTGTCCCTGCCGCGCGCCAGCGTGTCGGTCATCGCGGAACGGCCGCTGGGCGCCAAGGAACGCACCGACCTCGAAATGCGCGCCGCCGGGGCCGACTATGCGGCGGCGGTCGATCTGCCGGCGGCCGGGCAATGGGACCTGCTGATCAACGTGGTGGACGGCAAGAACGAATATCACGCGACCCAGCGCGTCGTCGTGCCGTGACCGCCGCGGCCGCGACGGCCGATGCCGCGATCGCGGCACCCTTCGCCGCCACCTGCCGCCATTGCGGCCTGTCCGCACCGGCGGGGCGGGATTTTTGCTGCCCCGGCTGCGAAGCGGCCTTCCAGACCATCGAGGGGCTGGGCCTCGGCCGCTACTACGCCCAGCGCGTGCTCGACGCCGGCGCGCGCGCGCCGCGTCCGGTGGAGGAAGCGCCGCGCGATTTCGACCGGTTCATCGTCGCCGAGAACGGCACCAACCGGCTGACCCTCGCGGTGGACGGGCTGCAATGCGGCGCCTGCGTCTGGCTGATCGAAAGCGTGCTGGCCCGCCAGGCGGGGCTGCAGACCGGGCGCGTCAACATGACCACGCGGCGGCTGCGCCTGGCCTGGCAGGGCGATCGCGCGCTGGCGGCGCGGTTCGTCGCTTCCATCGAGCGGCTCGGCTACCGGCTGGTGCCGTTCGACGAGCGGGCGCTGGCCGCGGCCACCGACCAGACCAGCCGCAAGCTGATCCGCGCGCTCGCCGTCGCCGGCTTCGCCGCGGGGAACGTGATGCTGCTGTCCATCGGCACCTGGGCGGGGCTCACCCAGGGCATGGGGCCGGCGACGCGCGAGCTGATGCACTGGGTCTCCGCCCTGATCGCCCTGCCGGCCATCGCCTATGCCGGCATGCCCTTCTTCGCCTCCGCCGCCGGCGCGCTGCGCCATGGCCGCACCAACATGGACGTGCCGATCAGCGTCGGCGTGGTGCTGGTCAGCGGTATCAGCATCATGGAGTCGATGCGCGGTGGGCTGCACACCTATTTCGATTCCGCCATCACCCTGCTGTTCTTCCTGCTGATCGGCCGGGTGCTGGACCACCACGCGCGCGGCCAGGTGCGCGCCACCGCCGAGCAGCTGCTGGCGCTGCGGGCCAGCGACGTCACCGTGCTGCTGCCCGGCGGCGCCACCGCCCGACGCAACCAGGATTCGGTGGCGGAGGGCGAGCGGGTGCTGGTGGGCGCCGGCGAGCGCATCGGCGTGGACGGTGTGCTGGAGCGCGGCCCCGCTTCGCTCGACACCAGCCTGATCACCGGCGAGAGCGTGCCGCTGGTCGCCCAGGCCGGCGCGCGCGTGTTCGCGGGCACGGTGAATCTCGGCGACGCGTTGGTGGTCCGCGCCGAGGCGGCGGGCGAATCGACGCTGCTGGCTGAATGCGTGCGACTGATCGAGGCGGCGGAGGCGCGGCGCAGCCGCTTCGTGGTGCTCGCCGACCGCGTCGCCCGCGCCTATGCCCCGGCCGTGCATCTCTGCGCCCTGCTCACCTTCCTGCTGTGGGTGTTCGTCTGGCACGAGAGTGTCGCGGACTCGTTGCTGACCGCGAGCGCCGTGCTCATCATCACCTGCCCCTGCGCGCTGGCGCTGGCCATTCCCGCCGTGCAGGTGATCGCCACCGGCGGGCTGTTCCGCCGCGGCATCCTGCTGAAATCCGCCACCGCGCTGGAGCGACTGGCCCGCGTGGACACTGTGGTGTTCGACAAGACCGGCACCCTGACCCGCCCGGCCCTCACCCTGGCGGCCGACGATGCCGACGGCCTGGCGCTGGCCGCCGGCATGGCCGCGAGCAGCCTGCACCCCCTGGCCCGCGCCCTGGCCGCCGCCGTGGACGATGCGCGGGCGCTGGAAGGCGTGGTGGAGCATCACGGCCAGGGGCTGAGCGTGATGCTGGCCGAGGGTGAGGCCCGCCTGGGCAGCGGCGCCTTCTGCGGCGTGCCCGCCCCGGGCGCGGCGGAAGGGCCGGAGCTGTGGCTCGCCCGGCCCGGCCGGCCGCCGCTGCGCTTCCGCTTCGCCGAGACCCTGCGCCCGGACGCGGGGGCCACCATCGCCCGGCTGCGGGCGATGCGGATGCGCGTGCTGATCCTCTCCGGCGACGGCGCGGCCGCCGTTTCCGCCGTTTCCGCCGCGCTGGGGGTGGAGGAGGCGGTGGCCGGCTGCACGCCGGTGGAGAAGGTGGCGCGCATCGAGGCGCTGCGCGCGGCCGGGCGCCATGTGCTGATGGTGGGCGACGGGCTGAACGACAGCCCCTCCCTCGCCGCCGCCGACGTCTCGGCCTCGCCGGCCTCGGCCGCCGATCTCAGCCAGACCGTGGCCGATGCGGTGTTCCAGGGTGAGGGGCTGGCGCCCGTTGCGGCGCTGCTCGTCACCGCCCGGCTGTCCGCCGGCGTGATGCGGCAGAATCTCGGCCTTGCGCTGGCCTACAACGCGCTCATGCTGCCGCTCGCCGTGATCGGCTGGGTGACGCCCTGGCTGGCGGCGATCGCCATGTCCAGCTCGTCGCTGCTGGTGATGGCCAACAGCCTGCGGCTGCGGCGCGGAGAGGGGCGATGAACTTCATCCTGTGGCTGATCTCGCTCAGCCTGTGCCTGGGTTTCGGCGGGCTGATGCTGTTCCTGTGGGCGGTGCGCAACGGCCAGTACGAAGACCTCGAAGGCTCGGCCAACCGCATCCTGCATGACGACTGACGCCGGCCGGCTTTCCGCCTCCCGCCATCGCCGCTACCTTCCGCCGGGACACGAGGAGGACGGCCAGAAATGAAACACCTCGCCTTCGCCGCGGCACTGGCGGCCGGCGCCCTGGCCGCGCCCATCGCATCGGCGGCCGACCTCACGGTGGGCCTGGCGGCGGCCACCACCTCCATGGACCCGCAATTCTACGTCGTCGGCCCCAACAGCGCGATGGCGCGCTCGATCTTCGACGGGCTGGTGAACCAGGACGCCCGCCAGCGCGTGCAGCCGGCGCTCGCTCTGTCCTGGACGGCGATCGACGACACCACCTGGGAATTCAAGCTGCGGCCCAACGTCACCTTCCATGACGGCAGCCCCTTCACCGCCGAGGACGTGGTGGCCAGCATCCGCCGCGTGCCGCTCGCCGGGCGCAACAGCCCCAGCTCCTTCGCCGCCTATGTCAAGCCGATCACCGAGGTGACGGCGATCGACAAGCTCACGCTGCGCGTCCGCACGGACGGGCCGACGCCGCTGCTGCTCAACAATCTCAGCCGCATCGCCATCCTGCCGGCGCGGCTGGAGAAGACCCCCACCGACGAGCTGAACGCCGGCAGGAACGTGATCGGCACCGGCCCGTTCCGCTTCGTCGCCTGGTCGCCGGACGACCGCGTCTCCGTGCAGCGCTTCGACGGCTACTGGGCCGGCAACGCCGCCTGGGACAAGGTGACCTTCCGCATCTTCAAGAACGACAGCGCGCGCGTCGCCGCCATGCTCGCCGGCGACGTGGACATGATCGAGAACATCCCCACCGCCGACACCACCCGGCTCAGCACCACGCCGAGCCTGCGCGTGGTGAAGATCGCCGGCAATCGGGTGATGTATCTGCACATGGACCAGGGGCGCGACACCTCGCCCTTCGCCAAGGGGGCGGACGGCCGCAATCCCCTGCGCAAGGCGGAGGTGCGGCGCGCCCTGTCGCTGGCCATCAACCGCGCCGCGCTGGTGGACCGCATCATGGACGGGCAAGGCGTGCCCGCCGGCCAGCTGGTGCCGGAGGGCTATTTCGGCTTCGACCCCGCCATCAAGCCCGACCCCTACGACCCCGCGAAAGCCAAACAGCTCCTCGCCGGCGCCGGCTATCCCGACGGGTTCGCGCTGACCTTCCACGCCTCCAACGACCGCTACCCCAACGACGCCCGGATCGCCCAGGCCATCGGCCAGTTCTTCAGCCGCGTCGGCGTGCGCACGGAAGTGGCGACCATGCCCGGCAGCGTCTATTTCACCCGCGCCTCCGCCCAGGAATTCAGCCTGATCATGGGTGGCGCCGCGGTTGAGACCGGCGAGGCCTCCGGCGTGCTCGGCCCGCTGCTGGAAACCTTCAGCGACAAGGCCGGCCAGGGCAATCGCGGCCGCTACAGCAACCCCGCCTTCGACGCGGCACTCACCGAGGCCCGCCGCACGCTGGACGACGCCAGGCGCGAGGCGCTGCTGCAACAGGCCACCCGCATCGCCATGACCGATCTCGGCGTGATCCCGCTGTTCTACCTCGCCAACACCTGGGCCCTGCGCAAGGACCTGTCCTACGAAGGCCGCTCGGACGGCTACACGCTGCCCTACTATGTGAAGCGGGATTGAGGCGGATCGTGCCCCCCCTTCCCGTCATCATCGACTGCGACCCCGGCATCGACGACACGCTCGCCCTGCTCACCGCCTTCGTCTCGCCCGAGCTTGACATCCTCGGCATCACCCCGGTCTGCGGCAACCAGCCCCTGGACCGCACGCTGCGCAACGCGCTGCAGATCTGCGAGCTCGGCGGCCGCACGGATATACCCGTCTATGCCGGCTGCGCGCGCCCGCTGCTGCGCGCGCCGATCCACGGCCAGTTCCACGGCAAGACCGGCCTGGGCAACACCGTCCTGCCCGAACCGGTGAAGACAGCCGAGCCAACCTCCGCCGTGCGGTTCCTGACGGACACGCTGCGCGCGGCGGCGGCGCGGGGCGCGCCGGTCACGCTGTGCGCCCTCGGGCCGATGACCAACCTCGCCACAGCCCTGCGCATGGCGCCCTCGATCGCCGGGGGCATCGCGCGCATCGTGATGATGGGCGGCGCCTACCGCGAACCCGGCAACCGCACGATGACCTCCGAATTCAACGTGCTCGCCGATCCCCACGCCGCGGCCATCGTGTTCTCCAGCAACATCCCCATCGTCGCCCTGGCGCTGGATGCCACCCACCAGGTGATCCTGACCCCCGACCACGTCCCCCAATTCGCCCAGGCCGGCGGCCGGCTGTCCACGACGCTCGCCGAACTCATGGCCTTCTGGGACCGCAACGACCCCGGCCGCTACGGCTCCCGCGGCGGCCCGCTGCACGACCCGCTGGTGATCGCCTACCTCCTCGCCCCGCACCTGTTCACCACCCAGCGCGCGCGCATCTTCGTGGAATGCCACAGCGAACTCTGCATGGGCCAGACCATCGCCGATTGGTACGGCAAGAGCGGCCTGGCCCCGAACGCCGACATCGTCACCCGCGTGGACGCAGAAGGCGTGATCGGCCTCGTGCTGGAAAGACTGTCGCGATATGCCGCGAAGTAAAGGAAGCGGTTCTTTTTTGAAAAAAAGAACCAAAAAATTTTTATCTATTGGAGTCGTGCGTCGGAATTATTGTACGACCGCACTTTTCATCTTGGCCGATCTTGTCCCGGGCATGACGGGGTGTTGGGGTGGGTACACGCGCCATCGCCTCGGGAATGACCCAAGGTAAAAAAATTTGCGGGCAGCCGGTTCGGGTTGAGACAAAGGCGCGACGAACAGAAGGGTCGGAACGTTATCCCGACCATTCGCCGATGCGCAGCACGGCGAGGTTCCGCCGCTTGAGGTTCGGCCCGACCGGCGGAGCGAAGCGGTAGGCCATCGCGCGGCGGATCGGGCGTTCGATGGGTTGAGGTTCGGCCGCCTGCGGGCTGCGCGGGGCCGGAAACAGACAGGGCAGGCGCGGGCCACGCGGCTTGGCGGACGGAGTCCGGGCAGTCGCCGGGCGTGGTTCCGGCTCGGGTGGCGGCGGCGGCAGGGTGCCCGCCTTCCACATGGCGAAGATGTCGTCGAGCCGGCCCATCGTGCCGTGCAGCTTGG
>CAMFLK010000123.1 GCA_945957135.1 uncultured Rhodospirillales bacterium | reverse complement strand
CGGTCCAGCGCCTCGCGCGAGACGTCGCCGGTGCGCCCCAGCTCGGCGAGGCGGCGCTGGCTGTCCCGCGCGAAGGTGGCGGCGGAGCTGGCGGCGGTGAAGCGGTCCTGCCCGGCGGAGATCAGGCCGGGATCGTTGTCCACCTGCGCCCGCGCCTCGCGCACCTCCGCCTCGCGCTCGGCCAGGGCGAGTTCGAAGGGAACGGGGTCGATGGTCGCGAGGTCGTCGCCTTGGCGCACGGTCTGGTTGTCGTGCACCGCCACGGCGATGACCCGGCCGGTCACCTCCGGCGCCACGGCGATCAGGTCGGAGCGGACGAAGGCGTCGTCGGTATAGGCGACGAAGCCGCCCAGCACCTCCCACAGCACGAACGCCAGCGCGAGGCCACCCACCACCAAGGCGGCCCGGCGGCGTCGCGACATCATGCGCCGAAACGGCCCCTCACCCGTTCAAACCCCCACAGCAACATCGCCATGCCGGCGCAGCCCAGCAGAAACCCCGCACCTCCCGCCCACAGCCCCGCTCGCGCCCCCCAGATCGCGCCGACGCCAAATCCCAGCACGGCCATGCCCATCAGCGGCAGCAGGCACCCGACCGCCAGCATCGCCGTCAGCCCTTGATGAGAACGATGGCCTCGATCTCGACGGAGATGTTGCCGGGCAGGCTGCCCATGCCCACCGCCGAGCGCGCCGGGCGGCCGTTCTCGCCGAACACCTCCACGAACAGATCCGAGCAGCCGTTGATCACCGCGGGATGGGCGCCGAAATCCGGCACCGCGTTGACCATGCCCAGCACCTTCAGCACCTGGTCCACCCGGTCGAGCGAGCCGAGGGCGAGGCGCATGTTGGTCAGCAGGTTCAGCCCGCACTGGCGCGCGGCGGCGTAGGCGCGGTCGGTATCGACCACGCTGCCCACCTTGCCGGTGACGTTGGTGCCGTCGGCGAAGCGCGGCCCCACGCCCGAGAGGAACAGCAGCCCGGCCCCGATGCGGAACGGCACGTAGTTGCCCTGCGGCGCGGGTGGCGGCGGCAGGGTGATCCCAAGTTCGGCGAGGCGTTGTTCGGCGGACATGTCGGCTCCCTCAAACGGCATGGACCGCCGACACTCTCACCCCCGAAAGAACGCCGCAAGCCGCGCGACAGGGCCGTCCGGCGCCGGGTCGGCGCGGTCGGCGGCGATGGCCTCGTAATGGCGGGCGGCGGCGAGATAGGCGGGGGAGGCCGGCAGCGGTTCCAGGAACGCCGCGATCTCCTCCATCTCTGCCACCCAGCGATAGGCCTTGTCGAACATGGAGGGCACGCCGCGATCGAGGATGCGCAGCAGCTGCGGCTGGCTGTCCGCCAGTTCCGCCCGCAGCGCCGCCGCCGCCCCGGCCTGGTCGGCGCCCAGCGCCATGGCGCTGCCGAGCATGATCAGCCCCTTGGTGATGCCGGCATAGCTCATCTTCAGCGCCGAGGCGGCGCCGATGCCGCCCGCGATGGGCCGCAGGTCGATGCCGTGATCGTTGAGGAAGGCCAGCGCGGCCGCGTCCGGCCCGGAAGCATAGAGCTTCGGCCCCGCCCCCTCCCCCTCCGGCGGCCCGCCGATGATGCCGATATCGACGAAGCGCGCGCCGTGCATCGCCGCCGCGATGCCCTTCACCGTCTCCGGACTCACCGCGTTGCAATCGGCATAGACGGCCCCCGGCCGCAACGCCGGCAACGCCCGCCGCGCCAGCCCCGCCGCCTCGCCCGGCGGCAGGATGGACAGCACCACATCCGCCCACCCCACCAGCGCCGCCTCATCGGGCTGCGTCGCCAGCCCCGCCGCGCGCCGTGCGCTGTCCGCGCTGCGCCCGGCCAGGCACACGGCCACCTCCGCCCCCCGCGCATGAAGCCGCTGGGCCACGGCCGCCCCCATATTCCCCGGCGCGATGACGGCGATCCTCATGCGGCGCATCCTTCTGGCTGATCCCGCATGAAATTCCGGCGCCGGCGCACGCGCAAGCCACCGGCTTTCACGCCGCGCGCCGCCCGCCTATAGATGCCGCCCGCGCGCGGAAGGATGGGTGGCCGAGCGGTTTAAGGCAGCGGTCTTGAAAACCGCCGTGGGTGCAAGCCCACCGTGGGTTCGAATCCCACCCCATCCGCCAATTCCCTATTTCAGCAGCCGAGCCGCCAGCCCCTGCGCCGCCAGAAGCTTTACCGCCCGCCTGTCGAATGAAACGAAAATCTCTCCGCCCAGCCACCGCCCGTCATAGGCAATGATACCGTCGGCAAAATCGCCTCCGGCTTCGAGCACCCGCAGCCCCGCTTCGGCCGCGGGGCGATTGACCGCGATGTTGCGCATGCCCAGGACGGCGCGGATCGCGGCGGCGATGTCGGCGCGGGCCACGCCGTAGCTGCGCTCCAGAACCCAGGCGAACTCGCACAGGGTTTGCAGGCTGACCGCGACCAGTTCGGCCTTTTCGAGGGCCTCGACGGCCACACGCTGCTGGTGCGGGTCATCGTCCACCGCCACGCGCAGCAGCACGTTGATATCGGCTGCGAGTTTCACGCGCGGTCCGGCCGGCTGGCGGCTTCGGCGATGGCGTCGTTTATCTCCTCCACCGTCAGCCGCGCCCCGTTGGTCCTGCCCGTGAGGGCGCCCCGCACGTCTCGCCATGACCCCTGCTTCCGTTCGGCCTTCAGTTCCGCCCGGCCGTCCGGCAACAAATCGAGATGAATCCGGTCACCCGGCTCAATGCCGAGATGCTTCAGCACCTCCTTCCTGAAAGTGACCTGGCCCCGTGCGGTGACGGTCAGGGTTGTCATGGCGCGCCCTCCGGCTGGACAGGGCGTATGTAATGCAAAATCGCCTTATTTCAAAGCCCGGGAAACGCCCTCACCCCCGATACCGCAGCGCCTCGATCAGCACCGCGAACCCTGAGGAATGCTGCCGCCGGCTCGGGTAATACAGGTGGTAGCCGGGGAATGGCGGGCACCAATCCTCCAGCACCCGCACCAGCCTTCCCTCGGCGAGCAGCGGCAGCACCTGGTCGTCGGTGAGGTAGGCGATGCCCATTCCGTCCATCGCCGCCTGAAGCGCGAGCGCCGTGTCGTTCACCGTCACCTGCCCTTCCACCCGCACGTTCAGCGCGCGCCCGTCCTTCTCGAACTCCCAGGCGTAGAGCCCGCCATAGGTGGGGAAGCGCAGGTTGATGCAGTTGTGGCGAGCGAGGTCGTGCGGCACGCGCGGCGCCGCGCGGGTGGCGAAATAGGCGGGCGAGGCCGCGGCGACCATGCGCAGGTCGGGGCCGATGCGCACCGCCACCATGTCCCGCGCCACCGTCTCGCCCAGCCGCACGCCGGCGTCGAACCGCTCGGCGACGATGTCCACGAAGCCTGAATCGGCGCTGATCTCCACCTTCAGCTCGGGATATTCCGCCAGCAGCGGAACCAGCGCCGGCTCCAGCAGGGTCTTGGCGGCGTGCGCGCTGGTGGTGATGCGGATGGTGCCGGAAGGCCGGTCGCGCAGCTCGCCCAGCCGCGCGAGTTCGGCCTCCACCCCGTCGAACAGCATCCCCACGCTGTGCAGCAGCCGCGCGCCGGCCTCGGTGGCCACCACGCTGCGGGTGGTGCGGTGGAGCAGGCGCAGGCCCAGCCGCTCCTCCAGCCCGCGCACGGCGTGGCTGACCGCCGAGGGCGAGACCCCCATCTGCGCCGCCGCGCGGGTGAAGCTGCGCTCCGTCGCCACCGCGCGGAAGGCCAGCAGGTCGTTGAAATTGGTCCGCGCCATTGTTGAATTCAGCTCAAAGCCGCGTGCCGATTATACACGCTAATCGCCCGGCGCCCGAGGGAATAGAGAACGGTCCGCAAGAAACGGACGAACATGCCAGACACAAACCTGCCGATGCGCGCCCCCTGGGGCGACCTCGCCCCCCGTCTCACCGAAATCACCGACACGATCGTGTTCGACGATGTCTGGCAGCGCCCCGGCCTCAGCCCGCGCGACCGCAGCCTGATCACGGTCGCCAGCCTGATGTCGCTCTATCGCGGCAACGAGCTGCCCTTCCATCTCCGCAAGGCGCTGGAGAACGGCGTCACCCGCGCCGAGATCATCGAGCTGGTCACCCATCTCGCCTTCTATGCCGGCTGGCCCACCGCCGCCTCGGCGCTGGCGATCATCCGCCCCATCTTCGCGGAGACCGCCTTGGCCGAGGCCGACGCGCAGGGCTGATCCGGCCCCGCCAAACCCGAAAGGAACCGACATGCAAACCCGCCAACTCGGCCGCGACGGCCTGACCGTATCCGCGATCGGCCTCGGCTGCATGGGCATCAGCTTCAGCTACGCCACCAAGCTGTCCAGGGACGAGGGCATCGCCCTGCTCCGCGCCGCGCATGATCGCGGCGTGACGTTCTTCGACACCGCCGAGGTCTATGGCCCCTTCGAGAACGAGGAGGTGGTCGGCGCCGCGCTGCGCCCGGTGCGCGCGCAGGTGGTGATCGCCACCAAGTTCGGCTTCGACATCGACCCCGCGACCGGTGCCAATCGCGGCGTGAGCAGCCGGCCGGCGCATATCCGCCGGGCGGTGGAAGGCTCGCTCCAGCGCCTGGGCATCGAGACGATCGACCTGCTCTACCAGCACCGCGTCGATCCCGCCGTGCCGATCGAGGACGTCGCCGGCACCGTCAAGGACCTGATCGCCGAGGGCAAGGCGCGGCATTTCGGCATGTCCGAACCGGCGGTTGCCACGCTGCGCCGGGCCCATGCGGTGCAGCCCGTCGCCGCCTTGCAGAACGAGTATTCGCTGTGGTGGCGCGCGGTGGAGACCAACGGCATCCTCGCCGCCTGCGACGAGCTGGGCATCGGCTTCGTGCCCTACAGCCCGCTCGGCAAGGGCTTCCTCACCGGGGCGATCACCCCGGACACGCAGCTCGCCGCCCATGATTTCCGCCACAGCCTGCCCCGCTTCGCCCCGGCGGCGATGGCGAAGAACCTCGCGCTGGTCGAGCTGCTGAAGCGCGTGGCGGCCGAGAAGCAGGCGAGCCCGGCGCAGATCGCGCTGGCCTGGCTGCTGGCCCAGCGGCCGACCATCGCGCCGATCCCCGGCACCACCAAGCTGCACCGGCTGGAGGAGAATCTCGGCGCCGCCAGCCTGGTGCTGAGCCAGGCCGAACTGGCCGCGATCCGCCAGGCCGCCGAGGGCATCGCGATCGAGGGGGAGCGCTACACGCCGGCGAACCTGGCGATGGTCGGCCGCGAGGCGGCGCCGGCGCGCGCCTGATACCGACGGCGGGATCGCGCGGGGGGCGGTGTCACGCGATGTTCACTTGCCCGCGCGCGCCTGAATCCGTTCGGTGCCGGCCATGCAACCGAACGGACCCACGATGGCCGCCACCCGCCGCCGCCTGCTCGCCGCCCTCCCCATCCTGGGCCTGACCCTGGGCCTCGCCCAGCCCGCCTGGGCCGAGGAGCCGGCGCCGTACATCACCGACAAGCAGGTCGATCTGCGTGTGCTGCTGCCCCCGCCCCCGGCCGCGGACAGCGCCCTGCAACGCAGCGAGATCGAGGCGGTGCTGGCGGCGCAGAAGCAGGCCAGCCCCGAGCGCATCGCCCTGGCGGTGGCCGACGCCAAGGAGTCGGTGTTCGACATGTTCGGCACCACGCTCGGCGCCGCCTTCAAGCCGGAACGCCTGCCCAAGGCCAGCGCGCTGTTCGCCCGCACCGGCGCCTCCGAGGACGCCACGGTCGATCCCGCCAAGCCGTTCTTCGGCCGCACCCGGCCCTATCTGGCCGATGACCGCGTGAAGGCGCTGGTGCCGGCGAGCAAGAGCGGCTCCTGGCCCTCCGGCCACACCACGCGCGTGACCATGACGGCCATCGTGCTGGCCGCCATGCTGCCCGAGATGAAGGCGGCGATCTGGGCGCGGGCCGCGGAATACGCGCAGAGCCGGGTGATCGGCGGCATGCACTACCCGCTCGACCTCGACGCCGGCGCCCGCGCCGGCACCGCGATGGCCACCGCGCTGTTCGCCGACCCGGCCTTCCTCGCCGATTTCGCGGCGGCGAAGGACGAGCTGCGCGGCGTGATGGGGCGGTAGAGCATGACCCGGCCTTGTTGAGTCGGGGGATTCTGCTCGGCTGACAATCTGCTTCACGCTGCCTTCTTTGGTCGAAGTCGGCAGCGAGTGCCGAACCCATATTCGGCTGATCGGCGATAAACCGGCTGGGCCTTGACGCGCTCCCCTGAAACTCCTCCAGATTTGAGGAGAATCCGCCGAGGCCGATGCGTGCATCCCCTCGAGGGATAGCGCCGATGGGGAAACCGGTGGAGATTTTCGTGACATCGGCCGCCCCGATCGTGCTGGGCGGAGCGTTCCTCGGCGGTTTCGTCTCCGGCCTCACCGGGTTCGGCACGGCGCTGACGGCGCTGGGCATCTGGCTGCACGTGCTGCCCCCGGCGCTGGCCTCCACGCTCACCGCGTGCTGCTCGGTGGCCTCGCAGCTGCAGACCCTGCCGGCGATCTGGCCGACGATCGACCGGGCGCGGGTGTGGCCGATGCTGGTGGCCGGGCTGGCGGGGGTGCCGGTGGGTACCGCGCTGCTGGTATGGGTGGCGCCGGACGTGTTCCGCGTCAGCGTGGGCGTGCTGCTGCTGGGGTTTCCCGCCTTCATGCTGCTGACCCGCCATCCCCCGCGCATCACCTGGGGCGGACGGATCGCCGATGCGGCGGTGGGGTTCGGCGGCGGCGTGCTCGGCGGCTTCGCGGGGCTGTCCGGCGTGCTGCCGATCATCTGGGCGACCCTGCGCGGCTGGGGCAAGGACGACCGGCGCGCGGTGTTCCAAGTATTCAACCTGGTGATCCTCGGCGCCGCGGTGCTGGCGCGGCTCGCCTCGGGGCTGCTGTCGCGGGACCTGCTCTGGCTGTTCCTGCTGGCGCTGCCTGGCACCTTCGCGGGGTCGTGGCTGGGCTTCGCCGCCTACCGCCGGCTGAGCGACCGCCGCTTCCGCGACATCGTGCTGGGGCTGCTGGCATTCTCCGGGGCCAGCCTGCTGTGGGCGGCGAAGTGAGCAGGAAGTAAGGAAGGAAGTATCTTCTTTTTCTGAAGAAAAAGAAGCAAAAAGACTTTTGTCCGTTATTCTTTGGGCGGCGATGGCGAGGCTGGAAGGGTGGCCACGGTATTTGGGGCACGACAACGATTGACTGCAAGATTACTCGAAAAAGAACGAGTATGAAAATTACGAAAATAATTGAACAAATCAGCATTTTTCGGCTTGCGGCAGTCGTCATACCTCCGTATGTTCGCCCTCTGAACCCAACAGGAGACCCCAATGCCCCCGGCCAGCCCCTTCACCCTCTTCGCGCAGAGCTTCGCCGCCGCGCTGATGAGCTGGTGGATGCGGCTGTTCCTCGGCCGGGAGGAGCGCGCCATGATGGACGCCTTCCTCGCCAGGCTCCACGGCACCATGGGCCGCCTCGACGACATCTTCGCCATGTGGAAGGCCGGCACCCTGCCGCCGATGCCCGAACCCGCTCCGCGACCGGCCACCGCCCGCAAACCCGCCGCCGCGAAACCGCGCGGCCCGCGCCTGGACTTCCTGTTCGGCGCCCCGTGCAGCCGCGAGACAACGGCCCCTGAACCGGCCGACCGCCCGATGCGGGTCGCGTTGGCCTACCGTTTCGCCCCGCCCGTCGGCCCGGCCCTCAAGGGGCGCGACCTCGCCGTGCTGCGGATCGCCGAATGGTCGGGATGACCCCGGCCAGACCCGAAACCCGCGCCCTTCCCCCTTCACATCCAGCCCCAATCCGGAAATTTTTTTACCTTGGGTCATTCCCGAGGCGATACCGCGTGTACGGAACGCAAACCGCCCCCGATCAGGCCGGTGATGGGGGGCGCGACGGCCGTGACGCCGCATCCGCCGGCGCGAAAACGAGTGGAAGTTCTTTGCTTCTTTCTTTCAAGAAAGAAGCGCTTCCTTCCCTTACCCGATCGCCTCCGCGTGATGGCACGCCACCCCATGCCCCGCCACCTCGCGCAGCGCCGGCCGTTCGGCGGTGCAGATGTCGGTGCTGTGGGGGCAGCGGGAGGCGAAGGCGCAGCCGGGGGGTGGGTTCAGGGGGGAGGGAAGTTCGCCCTTGATGACTTCCGTCACCTTGCGGTGGGCGGGATCGACCGAGGGGGTCGCGGCGAGCAGCATGCGGGTGTAGGGGTGGCGGGCGTCGGTGAAGATCGTGTCTTTCGATCCCTGCTCCACCGGCCGGCCGCAATACATCACCATCACGTCGCGGGCGATGTGGCGGACCACGCTGAGGTCGTGGCTGATGAACAGGTAGGCGAGGCGGAATTCCTCCTGGAGGTCCATCATCAGGTTCAGCACCTGGGCCTGGATGGAGACGTCCAGCGCCGAGACCGGTTCGTCCGCGACGACCACGCGCGGGTTCAGCATCAGCGCGCGGGCGATGGCGATGCGCTGGCGCTGGCCGCCGGAGAACATGTGGGGGTAGCGGGTGAACTGGTCGTCGCGCAGGCCGACTTTGCGCATCATCGCCCGCGCCGCCGCCTCACGGGCCGGCCCGTCGCCGCGGTTGTTGATGGCGAGCGGTTCCTGGAGGATGGCGCCGACCGTCTTGCGCGGGTTCAGCGAGCCGTAGGGGTTCTGGAACACCATCTGCACGGACAGGCGCAGGTCGCGCCGCGCGGTGGCCGACGCGGTGGCGGTCGGGTGGCCGTCGATCGCCAGCTCGCCCTCGGTGGGCGGTTCCAGCAGCGTGGCCATGCGGGCCAGGGTGGATTTGCCGCAGCCGGATTCGCCGACGATGGCCAGCGTCTCGCCCTCGCGCAGGGTGAAGGACACGCCGTCCACCGCCTTGACCAGCCCCTTCTTGCCGAACAGGCCGCCGCCGACGGGATAGTGGCGGCGCAGGTCGGTGGCCTGCATGAGGGCCGTGCTCATGCCGGCCTCCCCTGCCCGTCCAACGGCGTGTGGCAGCGGGCGCGGGCGTCGCCGATGCTGGCCAGCGCCGGGGGCGTGGTGATGCAGCGGTCGAAGGTGAAGCGGCAGCGCGGGTTGAACAGGCAGCCGTCCGGCCGGTCGTCGATGCCCGGCACCATGCCGGGAATGGTGGGCAGGCGGGGCCTTCCCATGGCGCGTTCGGGCAGCGCGTCGAGCAGGGCGGCGGTGTAGGGGTGGCGGGGGGTGGCGAACAGCCCGTCGGTGCCCTGCTCCTCCACCATCTGGCCGGCATACATCACCTGCACGCGCTGGGCGGTTTCGGCGACCACGCCCATGTCGTGGGTGATGAGCACGAGGCCCATGCCGTGCTGGCGTTGCAGGCCGATCAGCAGGTCGAGGATCTGCTTCTGGATGGTGACGTCCAGCGCCGTGGTGGGTTCGTCGGCGATCAGCAGGCGGGGGGTGCAGGCGATGGCCATGGCGATCATTACCCGCTGGTTCATCCCACCCGAGAGCTGGTGGGGGAAGGCGCCCATGCGGCTGGCCGGCGCGGGGATGCCCACCTGGTCGAGCAGTTCCACCACCCTGTCGCGCACCTTGGCACGGGGCACGGCGGCGTGGGCGCGCAGCGCCTCGGCGATCTGCCAGCCCACGGGGTAGCAGGGGTTGAGCGAGGTCATCGGCTCCTGGAACACCATGGCGATGTCGCGGCCGATCAGCTTGCGGCGCTGGCGGGGGGAGAGGCCGAGCAGGTCGGTGCCGTCGAAGCGCATGACGTCGGCGCTGACTTTTCCGGGCCAGGCGATCAGCCCCATCAGGGCGAGCATGGTCACACTCTTGCCGGAGCCGGACTCGCCGACCACGCACAGGATTTCCCCGGCATCGAGCGTGAGATCGACGCCGTCCACGGCGCGGAAGCGGCCGCGCGAGGTGGCGAATTCCACCGCGAGGTTGCGGATTTCGAGCAGCTTCATCAGCGTTTCAGCTTGGGGTCGAGGGCGTCGCGCAGCCCGTCGCCGAACAGGTTGAAGGCCAGCACGGTGAGCAGGATGGCGAAGCCTGGGAAGGCCAGAACCCACCAGGCGCGCTGGTAGTATTGCAGGGCGCCGGCCAGCATCGTGCCCCATTCCGGCGTGGGCGGCTGCGCGCCGAGGCCGAGGAAGCCGAGCGCGGCGGCATCGAGAATGGCGGTGGAGAAGCCCAGCGAGGCCTGCACGATCAGCGGCGCCGTGCAGTTGGGCAGCACCGTGTCGAACATCAGCCGGAAGGTGGAGGCGCCGGCCGAGCGGGTGGCGGTGACGTAGTCGCGTGCCAGTTCCGACAGCGCCGAGGCGCGCGACAGGCGGGTGAAGCCGGGCAGCGTCACGATCGCCACCGCGAGCATGGCGTTGAACATGCCGGGCCCGAGGATGGCGACGATGACGATGGCCAGCAGCAGCGAGGGAAACACCAGGATGATGTCCATCACCCGCATGATGAACATGTCCACCACGCCGCCCGCGAAGGCCGCCGTCAGCCCCAGCACCGTGCCGGTGGTGAGTGACAGCGCCACGACGGACAGGCCGATCACCAGCGACAGCCGCGCCCCGTAGATCAGCCGCGACAGGATGTCCCGCCCCACATCGTCGGTGCCGAGGATGAAAGTCCAGCTGCCGCCTTCCTGCCAGACCGGCGGTGCCAGGAACGCCGCGCGATACTGCTCGATGGGCGAATGCGGCGCGATCAGGTCGGCCAGGGCCGCGACGATGACCAGCACCACCATCAGCCCCAGCCCCATCACCGCCCCGCGATTCTCCGCGAAGCTGCGCCAGAAGATCGCAAACCGGCCGGGCATCGGCGCGGCGGCGAGGCGGGGGGCGACGGCTTCGGACATCAGCGGCGGATCCGCGGGTTGAGGAAGCCGTAGGTGACATCGACGCCGAGATTGACCAGGATCACCAGTGTGGCGATCAGCAGCGTGCCGCCCTGCAGCACCGGGTAGTCGCGGCGCTGGATGCTCTCCACCAGCCAGTGGCCGACGCCGGGCCAGGCGAAGATGGTCTCGGTCAGGATCGCGCCGCCGAGGATGGCGCCCACCTGCAACCCCACCACGGTCACCACCGGGATCAGCGCGTTGCGCAGCGCGTGGATGATCACCACGCGCGGATTGGCCAGTCCCTTGGCGCGCGCGGTGCGGATGTAGTCCTCGCCGAGCACTTCCAGCATGGAGGAGCGGGTCATGCGCGCCACCACCGCCATCGGCTGGGTGCCCAGCACGATGGCCGGCAGGATGAGCGAGCGGGCGGCGGAGAGGCACACGCCCTTCTCGTCGTCGAACCAGCAGTCGATCAGCATGAAGCCGGACCACGGCTCCACATAGTATTGCGCCGCGATCCGGCCGGAGACCGGGGTCCAGCCGAGGGCGACCGAGAAGACCAGGATCATCATCAGCCCCCACCAGAAGATCGGCATGGAGGCGCCGGTGACGGACAATCCCATCAGCCCGTAATCGAAGGCCGAGCCGCGCTTGACGGCCGCGAACACGCCAAGGGGGATGCCGAAGATCAAGCCCAGCCCGATGGCGCAGACGCCCAGCTCCAGGGTGGCGGGAAACAGCGTGGTGAACTCGGTCCACACGGATTCCCGCG
>CAMFLK010000122.1 GCA_945957135.1 uncultured Rhodospirillales bacterium | reverse complement strand
CCCGCCCAGCAGGGCAGAGAGCATCTGCACGATCTGGGTGAAGGGGCTGGGGCGGTCCATCGGGGTCTCCTGTATGTGTTAACAATCAATATCTGACGTAGATACGACGTCAGTTATCATGCTGCAACCTGAAAACACCGATTCCCTCATTAATTTTCGTTAATATATCTGCTCACCATGTCCGCCGGCGGCGCGGCGCGGCGCGGCTTCCGCGACAAGCGGTCGCAGCGGAATGGCGCCGACAAGCCAGATCAAGGCGAGAATGGAAAGTTTGGAAGACGAAGCCACGGCGCAGCCGAGTATCAGAAGTTTTTTGGTTCTTTTTTTCAAAAAAGAACACGCTTCCTTACTTGATTTCTTAGCCCTGTGAATATCCGGCACAATCGCGCCGCCGATCTCAGGTGACTTTCAGTTTCGCTTGGTATTCTGGCGCCGTGTACGCTTTTGTCGCCAGCACTTCGCGCAGTGTCTGCACCGCGTCCCACAATTCGGTGTGGGTGACATAGAGGGGTGTGATGCCGAAGCGCAGGATGTCCGGGGCGCGGAAGTCGCCGATCACGCCGCGGGCGATCAGGGCGCGCATGATCGGCCAGGCTTCGGTGTGCGCCAGGCTGATCTGGCTGCCGCGTCGGGTTGGGTCGGTGGGGGTGACCAGATTCAGGCCATGGCCGGCGCATTCCTGGGCCACCAGTTCGGCGAAAATCGTTGTCTGGCGCAGGGATTTTTCGCGCACGGCCGCCATTGGCGCTTCCAGGGCGATGTCCACGCCGATCTCCAGCGCGGTGAGGCTCAGCACCGGCGGCGTGCCCACTGCGGCGCCGGCGATGCCGGCGGCGGGGCGGTAGGAGGGTTCGAAGGCGAAGGGGGCGGCGTGGCCCAGCCAGCCGGTCAGCGGAAAGCGCACGGCGGCGTGCAGGCGGGGGGCGGCGTAGAGGAAGGCGGGGGCGCCCGGGCCGCCGTTGAGGAATTTGTAGCCGCAGCCCACCGCGAGATCGGCATCGGCGGCGGCGAGATCGACCGGCACGGCGCCGGCGGAATGGGCGAGGTCCCACAGCATGACCGCGCCGGCGCGATGCGCGGCGGCGGTCACGGCGGTCATGTCGTGCATGGCGCCGGTGTGGTAGTTCACATGGGTCAGCATCACCACGGCCACGCTGTCGTCCAGCGCGCCGGCGATTTCTTCTGCCTCCACCAGGCGCAGCGTGTGGCCCTGGCCGAGCAGGGTGGCGAGCCCCTCGGCGATGTAGAGATCGGTGGGAAAGTTGCGCCGCTCGGACAGGATCACCCGCCGCTGCGGGCGCAGGGCGAGGCCGGCGGCCAGTGCCTTGAACAGGTTCACGGAGGTGGAATCGGCCACCATCACGCTGTCCGGCGGGGCGCCGATCAGCCGGCCGATCTTGCCGCCCACCCGCGCGGGCAGGTCCATCCAGCCGGCATCGTTCCAGCTGCGGATCAGCCCCTCGCCCCATTCCCGGCTCACCGCCGCCGCCACCCGCGCGGGGGTCGCGCGCGGCAGGGCGCCGAGCGAATTGCCGTCCAGGTAGATCACCCCGTCCGGCAGGCTGAAGCGGTCGCGGAACGGGGCGAGCGGGTCCTCGCGGTCGAGTTGTTCCAGGGCGGCGCGGGTGATGCTCATGCCCGCCATTCAGCCGAAGCCACCGCGCGTTGCAAGGGGGCGGCCAGCAGCACGGCGGCTCCGCCGATTGCCGCCATCAGCAGGAACACCGTGCCGCCGCCGTCGTAGAGCCGGCCGGAGAGGAACATCAGCACCCCCACGGGCACGGCGGCGCCGAGGGTGGCGTAGGCGGTCTGTGCCGAGGCAGCGCGTTCGGGCGGCACGGTGCGGCTGAGCGTGAGCATCGCGGCCAGGTGCTGCATGCCGTAGGTCGCGCCGTGCAGGGCCTGCACCACCGCGAGCACGGCGAGGTTGGATGTCAGGCCGATGGCGGTCCAGCGCAGCGCGCAGGCCACGGCGCACACCGCCACCAGCCCGCCGGGCCCCAGACGGTCGCCGACCCGCCTGCCCCAGTAGAACAGCGCCACTTCCGCCAGCACCGCCTCGGTCCAGAGCAGGCCGATCACGCTGTCGCTCAGCCCCTGGCTCCGCCAATGCAGCGTGGCCAGGGCGATCGCGGCGGCATGCGAGCCCTGGGTCAGCGCGGCGGTGGCGACGGCGAGGCGAAAGGGCTTGTGGCGCAGCAGCCGGAAGCCGCCCGCCGCATGCGCCCGCGAGGCCGGGCGCGCATGTGCCTCCGGCAGGGGCAGGGACAGCAGCGCGGCGCCGGCGTAGAACACCACCATGGCCGTGGGCACCACCACGGCGCCGAACAGCCCCACCAGCCAGCCCGCGACCCCCGTGGCCAGCATATAGGCGGCCGATCCGGACGCGCGCACCCGGCCGTAATCCAGCTTCCCGTCCCGTGCCAGGCTGAGCGAGAGGGCGTCGGCGATGGGCATCAGCGGCGAGGCGGTGGCGGCGGCCGCCACCCCGGCCACCAGCATCGGCCAGAACCCGCCGGGCGCGAAATATCCCGCGCAGGCCACCGATCCGGCCGCGGCGGCCAGACCCAGCGTGCGCCGCCGGCCAATCCGGTCGCCCAGCCATCCCCAGCCCGGCACCACCGTCAGCCGCAACAGGCTGGCCACGCCGAGCACGGTGCCGATCTCCGCGGCGCTGAGGCCGCGCTGGGTCAGCCACAACGGCAGGAACGCGGTGGCCACCCCGGCGGGAATGAAGACGAAGACCAGGAAGGCGGCGACCCGCAGGCTCGGGCGCGGGGTCATCCGGCCTATTCCCTGCGGTCCACCACCCGCCGCGCCTTGCCCAGCGAGCGCTCGATGCCGCCGGGCGCCACCACGGACACCGTCGCGGTCACGCCGACCAGGGTCTTGATGCGCTGGCCGAGCTCGGCGCCCTGGCTGTCCGCGGCCGGGCCGAAGGCGTCCGGCCGGGCTTCCACACGGACCTCCATCCGGTCCAGCCGCGCTTCGCGGGTGAGGACCACCTGGTAGTGGCCGCTGAGCTGGTCGAAGCGCAGGATCTGTTCCTCGATCTGGGTGGGGAACACGTTCACGCCGCGCACGATCATCATGTCGTCGGAGCGGCCGGTCACTTTTTCCATGCGCCGCATGCTGCGCGCCGTGCCGGGCAGCAGGCGGGTCAGGTCGCGGGTGCGGTAGCGGATGACCGGCATGGCCTGCTTGGTCAGCGAGGTGAAGACCAGCTCGCCGCGCGCGCCGTCCGGCAGCACGGCGCCGGTCGCGGGGTCGATGATTTCCGGGTAGAAATGGTCTTCCCAGATGTGCAGGCCGTCCTTGGTTTCCACGCATTCATTGGCCACGCCCGGCCCCATCACCTCGGACAATCCGTAGATGTCCACGGCATGCATGGCGAAGTCGCGCTCGATTTCCGCGCGCATCGCGTCCGTCCAGGGCTCGGCGCCGAAGATGCCGACCTTGAGCCCGGTGGCGCGCGGATCGAGGCCCGCTGCGATGAAGCCGTCGAGCAGGGCCAGCATGTAGCTGGGGGTGACCATGATGATGTCGGGCCGGAAGTCGGCGATCAGCTGCACCTGCTTCTCGGTCTGCCCGCCGGACATCGGCACCACCGTGCAGCCCAGCCGCTCCGCCCCGTAATGCGCGCCGAGCCCGCCGGTGAACAGGCCGTAGCCATAGGCGACATGGACCATCATGCCCGCCCGCCCGCCGGAGGCGCGGATGGAGCGGGCCATCACCTCCGCCCAGGTGTCGATATCCGCGCGCGTGTAGCCCACCACGGTGGGCTTGCCGGTGGTGCCGGAGGAGGCGTGGATGCGCGCGACCTGTTCGCGCGGCACGGCGAACAGGCCGAACGGGTAGTTGGCGCGCAGGTCTTGCTTGGTGGTGAAGGGGAATTTCGCGAGGTCGACGAGCTCGCGGAAATCGTCGGGATGGACGCCGGCCGCGGCGAAGGCGCTGCGGTAATGCGGCACGTTGTCATAGGCATGGCGCAGCGACCACGCCATGCGGCGCGTCTGCAGCGCGGCGATCTCGTCGCGCGAGGCGGTTTCGATCGCGTCCAGCTCGCCGGCGCGGGGTGCGAGGTCGGGCAGCGCGGTCATGACGCGACGGGAAAGAAGGTGGTGCCGAGAGTGCGGGACTGGCCGCGAAATTCGGCGACGACGCTGCCATCCGTGCCGGTGACCCGCACATCGGTGATGCCGGAGCGGCCGGCGCGATGGCGTTCCTCGGCGGTGGCGGTCAGGGTCTCGCCGAGCCGGGCCGGGCGCAGGAAGCTCACCGCGCAATGGGCGGCCACGGCGCGCTCGTTATGGGTGTTGCAGGCGAAGGCGAAGGCGGAATCGGCCAGGGTGAAGATGTAGCCGCCATGGCACATGCCGTGGCCGTTCACCATCCGCGCCGTCACCGTCATCGACAGGCGGGCGGCGCCGGGGGCGACGGAGTCGAGCGTCATGCCCAGGGCGCGGCTGGCGGAATCCTCGGCCCACATCGCCTCGGCGCAGGCCTGGGCGAGATCGGCGCTCATGCCGGGCGGCCGGTGAAGACCGGCGCGCGCTTCTCCAGGAAGGCGCGCACGCCTTCCGCGTGATCGGGCGTGAAGCCGGCCTCGCGCTGGCTGTCGCGCTCCAGATCGAGCTGGGTGTCGAAATCATTGGCGGCGGCGGCGGCGATGGCGCGGCGGGTGAGCAGCAGCGCCTGGGTGGGCATCGTGGATAGCCTGGCGGCGAGGCGTTCGGCTTCCGCCATCAGCTCCGCATCCGGCACCACCGCCCAGATCAGCCCCCAGGCGAGCGCGGTGGCGGCGTCCACCGGCTCGGCCAGCATCGCCATGCCGCGGGCCCGCGCCTGGCCGGCGAGCTGGGCGAGATGGAAGGTGCCGCCGCAATCGGGCACCAGGCCGATGCGCGCGAATGCCTGCAGGAAGCGCGCGGACTGGCCGGCGATGACGATGTCGCAGCCCAGCGCGATGGAAGCGCCGGCGCCGGCGGCCATGCCGTTCACCGCGCAGATCGTGGGCATGGCGAGGCCATGCAGCCGGCGGGCGAGCGGGTTCCAGCTCTGCGCGATGGACTCGCCGAGGTCGCGCGTGCCGATCTCCCCACCGATCGCCGAAAGGTCGGCGCCGGAGCAGAAGGCACGGTCGCCGGCGCCGGTCAGCAGCAGGGCGCGGCAGCCGGGGTCGGCCTCGGCCTCGTCGAACACGGCGAGCAGGCGGGCGATGGTGTCGCGATCGAGCGCGTTCATCCGCTCCGGCCGGTTGAGCGTGACCACGCGGTAGCCCGCGCGCGGCTGGACCAGGATCGTCTCGTTCATCGCCGTTTCCACCTGCCGTTTGCCCGAGGATAATTCGCCCGGCCCGGTGACGCCATCGCGGCCAGGGAATAGCCTGGACGAAAATCGGGGGGAGACGCGCGCATGCGCCCATCACGCAGCCTGTACCGCTACGACCAGCTCGACAGGCTGCTGAACCCGGCGAGCATCGCGATCATCGGCGCCTCCGCCCGGCCGGGCGCGTTCGGGGAGCGGGTGCAGGCCAATCTTTGCGGCTATACCGGCCGGCTGCATCTGGTGAACGCGCGCTACGAGACGCTGGGCGGGCTGCCCTGCCATCCCACGCTGTCGGCCCTGCCGGAGGTGCCGGATTGCGCGGTGATCTGCGTGGCGCGCGAGGCGGTGGAACCGGTGGTGGAGGAATGCATCGCCAAAGGCGTCGGCGGGGCTATCATCTTTGCCTCGGGCTATGCCGAGACCGGCAAGCCGGAGCGTGCCGCGCAGCAGGCGTGGCTGGCCCGCCGGGCGCGGGAAGCAGGGCTGCCGATCATCGGGCCGAACTGCATCGGCGCGGTGAATTTCCGCCTGCGCAGCCGCATCACCTTCATGCCCCATGCCGAGATGGCGCCGCCGCGGCCGGGGGCGATCGGCATCGTCAGCCAGTCCGGCGCGCTCGGCTTCAGCCTGGAACAGGCGATCAGGCGCGGCGTGCCGGTGAGCCATGTGCTGACCTCCGGCAATTCCTGCGACGTGGACATGGCGGATTTCGTCGCCTTCCTGGCCGACGATCCCAGCTGTTCCACCATCGCCCTGCTGTTCGAGGGCACGTCCGACCCGGCGCGGCTGATCGCCGCGGCGGAGCGCGCCTGGGCGGTGGGCAAGCCGGTGGTGGCCTGCAAGCTGGCGGTGGGCGAGGGCGGCGCCCAGGCGGCGATGTCGCATACCGGGTCGCTTGCCGGCTCCCAGGCCGCCTACCGCGCCGCGTTCGACCGCGCCGGCGTGGTGATGGTGGAGGATTTCGAGGCGCTGATGGAGGCGGCCAGCTTCTTCGCCAAGGCCGAGCGTCCGAAAGCGCGCGGGGTGGCGGTGCTCGCCTCCTCCGGCGGGGCGGCGATCATGGCGGCGGATCAGGCGGAGGCGCATGGCGTGCCCCTGCCGCAGCCGGAGGCCGCCGCCCAGGCGGTGCTGGCCGCGCGCATTCCGGAATTCGGCTCCGCCCGCAACCCGTGCGACGTGACGGCGCAGGTGATCAACGATCCCGAGAGCCTGCCGGCCTGCGCCAACGCCATGCTGGACGATCCGAATTTCGGCGCGGTGCTGCTGCCGATGGTGTTCTCCTCGCCCACCACGCCGGCGCGCGTTCCCTTCTACAACGCCCTCGCCCGGCGCACCGGCAAGGCGGTGATCATGGCCTGGACCTCCGAATGGCTGGAGGGGCCGGGGGCGGCGGAGATGGAGGCCGATCCGCGGGTGATCCTGATCCGCTCGATGAACCGCGCCTTCGCCCTGCTGGCGGCCTGGCACCGGCGCGAGGCGAAGCGGGGGGACGAGGCGAAGCGGGGCCCGGCGCGACGGGCGGAGCGGCTGGTGAGCGCCGCCGCGCGGCAGCAGGCGGCGACGCTGCTGGACGCGGCGGGCAAGGTGCTGACCGAGCGTGAGGCCAAGGCGGTGCTGGCCCTCTATGGCCTGCCGGTGGTGCCGGAGGCGCTGGCGCACTCCGCCGATGAGGCCGTGCGGATCGCCACCGCGCAGGGGTTTCCCGCCGTGCTGAAGGTGGAAAGCCCGGATCTGCCGCACAAGACGGAGGCCGGCGTCATCGCCCTCGACCTGGCGGATGCCGGGGCGGTGCGGGCGGCCTACGACCAGGTGATGGCCAATGCCGCCCGCGCGGCGCCGGACGCGCGCATCCACGGCGTGCTGGTGCAGCCGATGGTGCCGCAGGGCACCGAAATGATGATCGGCGCGCGGATGGACCCGCTGTTCGGGCCGCTGGTGGTGGTGGGGCTGGGGGGGATTCTCGTCGAGCTGCTCAAGGACAGCGCGGTGGGCCTCGCGCCGCTGGCGGAGGCGGAGGCGCTGGACATGCTGGCGGGGCTCAAGGCGCAGGCGGCGCTGGAGGGGTTTCGCGGCAAGCCCAAGGTGGACCGTCCGGCGCTCGCCGGGCTGATCCGCCGGGTGGGCGAGTTCATCGCCGACCATGGTGAGAGCGTCGCGGAGATCGACATCAACCCGCTGATTTCCGACGGAACGCGGCTGATCGCGGTGGACGCGCTGATCGTCAAGCGCGTGCGCGCCGGGTTGGAGGGCGGCGGCGCGTCAAGCAAAGACTCATAGCCACGGTCATTGTTCATGACCGTGGCTATGATCAGGTCTTGTCGTCGATCCAACCGTCGATGCCGAGCTTCTTGAGGATGCTGCGCCCCCGCCACGGTTCCAGCGCCGGCGGGGGCGCGGGGCCGGCCTGCGCAGGGCTGTCGGCGGAGGGCGCCTGGGCCGGGTCGGTGGAATCGGTTGCCGCGCCGGCCATGGTGAAGGACAGGGTGGGGTCGGCGCAGGCATCGACGTTCTTCTGGGTCTGCGTGCTGCCGCTGTCGAAGAAAACCTGCACGTCCACCGCGCAGCCGGTGCTGTAACTGATGCGCGCGGTGGCCGCCGGCGGAAGCTGGGATTGCAGCCGGTTGGACCCGCCGCCATCCGTGCCCGCGGGGGCGATCTGCACGCGGCGGATCGTCTCCGTGCCGCCGTTCACCACGGTGATGTAGTGCGTCTCCGCCCAGGCCGGGCCGGCGGCGCAGAGGCCGAGCAGGATGGCGATGGCGCGCATGTCAGGGCAGCACCTTGCCGGGGTTCATCAGGCCCCGCGGATCGATCGCCGCCTTGATGCGCCGCATGAGGTCCAGCTCCGCGCCCCCTCGCCACTCCGGCATCATGTAGGGCTTGAGCCGGCCGATGCCATGCTCGGCGGAGAAGCTGCCGTCGAGTGCCCGCACCACCTCGCCCACCGCGTCCATGACGGCGTGGTCCTGGGCGAGGAAGGCGGCGGGGTCCATGCCCAGCGGCTGCTCCAGGTTGAAGTGGATGTTGCCGTCGCCGATATGGCCGAACGGCACGGGGCGGATGCCGGGCATCAGCGCGAGGCAGGCGGCGCTGGCCTGCTCGATCAGCGCGGGCACGCGGGAGACGGGCACGGACACGTCGTTCTTGATGCTGGCCCCTTCGCGCTTCTGTGCCTCCGAATGCTCCTCGCGCAGACGCCATAGCGCCGCGCGCTGCGCCTCGCTTTCGGCGATCACGGCGTCTTCGACCTCGCCGGCTTCCATGGCCGCTTCCAGCACGGATTCCAGCGCGGCGCGCAGCCCGGCCTGCGGGCGGGGCGTCGCGAGTTCGACCAGCGCGTAGTGCGGTGCCGGCGCGAAGGGCAGGGTGGCGTTGGGGATATGCGCCAGCACGAATCCCATGCCCGGCCCGGACATGTATTCGAAGGCCTGCACCGCCGCCGGATCGTGGCGGTGGACGCGGGTGAACAGGGCGAGCGCGGCGGCGACGGAGGGCACCGCGCACAGCGCCACCTCCTGCTCCGTCGGCCGGGGCACGAGCTTGAGCACGGCGGCGGTGATGACGCCCAGCGTGCCCTCGGCGCCGACGAAAAGCTGGCGCAGGCAATAGCCGGTATTGTCCTTGCGCAGGCGTCGCAGCCCGTTCCACACCTGACCATCCGGCAGCACCACTTCCAGCCCGAGCACCAGGTCGCGCGCATTGCCGTAGCGCACGGTGTTGTTGCCGCCGGCATTGGTGGCGAGGATGCCGCCGACCTGGGCCGTCCCCTCCGAACCGATGGACAGGGGCAGCAGGCAGCCCGCTTCCTCGGCCGCGACCTGCGCCGATTTCCAGGTGGCGCCGGCCTCGATCGTCATGGTCTGGTCGATCGGGTCGATTTCGCGCACCCGGTTCATGCGCGCGAGGCTGAGCACCAGCTGGTCGCCGGCTTCGCTCGGCACGGCGCCGCCGACCATCGAGGTGTTGCCGCCCTGCGGCACCACCGCCACCCCGGCCTGCGCGCATTCCCGCAGCACGGCGGCGACCTGCGCGGTGTCCGCCGGGCGCAGCACGGCGGGGGTGCGGCCCTGGTAGAGGCGGCGCCAGTCCTCGCTGTAGGCGGCGGTGTCGGCGCCGGTCAGCACGCCCGCCGGGCCCAGCATCGCCGCCAGGCGATGGAGCAGAGCGGGGAGAGGGGCATCAGCCATGGCATGGTCTCCAGGAGCACCCCGATCATGGAGAACAGGGCGAGGACCGTCGAGACCGCCCTATGGGATCGCGCGGCGCTTCTGAAAGGCCACGCGGCCCCGGCTGAAGCCGGCCTGCTCGTAGAAGCGCAGCGTGGCCGGGTTGGGCGAGCCGGTGGTCAGCATCACCTTGTAGCAGCCCGCCGCCCAGGCCGCGGCGACGGCGGCATCGAGTACGGCGCGGCCATGGCCCTGGCGGCGATGCGCGTCATGCGTCACCACGTTCTCGATCAGCGCGAAGGAGGCACCGCCGCGCGTGAGGTTGGGCGTGATCGCCAGCACGCAGGTGGCGACGACAATGCCGTCGCTTTCGGCGACGAAGATCGTCAGCCCCGGACTGGCCTGCATCCGCCGCCACACGCCCGCGGCATCGTCGGGAGTGATGTGCGGGCCTTCGTGGTTGAGCTGGCGGTAGAGGGTGAGCAGGGAAGGCAGGTCGGCTTCGCTCGCCGGTCGAACAACGCGCATCCTACTCCTTCACGGCACCGGTCATGCTGGACACATAGTATTCCACGAAGAACATGTAGAACACCGCCACCGGCAGCGAGCCCAGCAGCGCGCCCGCCATCAGCGAGCCCCAGTGATATACGTCCCCCTGCACCAGCTCGGTGAGGATCGCCACCGGCACGGTCTTCTTCTCCGAGGAGGAGATGAAGGCCAGCGCGTAGATGAACTCGTTCCACGACAGGGTGAAGGCGAAGATGCCCGCGGAGATCAGGCCCGGCACGGCCAGCGGCAGGGTGATGCGGCGCAATATCTGCAGGCGCGAGGCGCCGTCGATCAGCGCGCATTCCTCCAGCTCGTAGGGGATCGACTTGAAATAGCCGATCAGCAGCCAGGTGCAGAACGGGATGAGGAAGGTGGGATAGGTCAGGATCAGCGCGAAGGGCGTGTCGTACAGCCCCATTTCGAACACCACCTGAGCCAGCGGGATGAACAGGATGGAGGGTGGCACCAGATAGGCGGCGTAAATCGCCAGGCCCACATAGTCCGAGCCGCGGAAGCGCAGCCGCTGGATGGCGTAGGCGGCGAGCACGCTGGAGAACAGCGACAGGATGGTGGCGCCGACGGCGATGCTCATCGTGGTGAACAGCCAGCGGGGATAGTTCGTGTCGAACAGCAGCTTGCGGATGTTGTCGAGCGTGGGCGAGCTGATCCAGAACGGGTTGTTGTCCTTGTAGTTCAGCAGTTCCGCGTTCGGTTTGAAGGTGGTGATCGCCATCCAGTAGAACGGGAACAGCAGGATCAGCAGGAAGCAGGCGAGCGGCACGTACACCATCACCACACGCCGCGCCCGGCTGTCCCAGGACAGCATCTGCGGGCCTTCCGGCTCGGTCACCGCGCCGGAGATTTCCGCGCCAATGGCGGCGGGGACGGACTGGCTCATCGCGCGACCTCAATCATTGTCCGATCCCTGCTGCCATTTGCGCCGGCCCAGCGCGTAGTAGCTGAACAGCGTGGCGAAGATCAGGAACGGGATCATCGCCACCGCGATCGCCGCCCCCTCGCCGAGCGAGGCGCCGGGGATGCCGCGCTGGAAGGCCAGCGTGGCCATCAGATGCGTGCTGTTGAGCGGCCCGCCGCGGGTGATGGAATAGACCAGCTGGAAATCGGTGAAGGTGAACAGCACCGAAAAAGTCATGACGATCGCCAGGATCGGCATCAGCAGCGGCGAGGTGATGAAGCGGAATCGCTGCCAGGATGAGGCGCCATCGAGCAAGGCCGCTTCATACAGCGACGGCGAAATGGTCTGCAGGCCCGCCAGCAGGGTGATGGCGACGAACGGCACGCCACGCCACACATTGGCGACGATCAGCGACCAGCGCGCCGCCCAGGGTGTGCCGAGGAAGTCGATGTAGTGATCGAGCCAGCCGAGCCGGTCCACCAGCACGTAGGAGATGATCGAGAATTGCGGGTCGTAGATCCACCAGAACGCGATGGCCGACAGCACCGTGGGCACGATATAGGGCAGCAGCACGATGGCGCGGATGAACGACTTGAACGGTATGTGCTGGTTCAGCAGCAAAGCGAGCCACAGGCCAAGCGCGAATTTCAGCACCGTGGCCACGGCGGTGTAGAACATCGTCCACCACACCGCGTTGATGAACACGCGGTCGTCGAG
>CAMFLK010000121.1 GCA_945957135.1 uncultured Rhodospirillales bacterium | reverse complement strand
ACGCGATAGGAGTCCGTCTCGTGGGCTCGGAGATGTGTATAAGAGACAGACATGACGGCGACCGGCGCCCTCGCCGCCCCCGCGCTGGCCGGCTCGCTGCGGCTGACCGGCGGCGAGGTGAGCGAGGCGTCGCAGGGCATCCGCCTCACCGGGCTGCGCGCCACCCTCACCGGCACCGGCAGCGAAATCCGCCTCAGCGAATTCGCGGGCCAGCTCGGCGGCGGCGCGGTCTCCGCCACCGGCACCGTCGGGCTGGCCGCGCCCATGCCGGTTTCCGTCAAGCTCACCGCCCGCAACGCCCGCGCCCCAGCCACCGACCAGCTCACCGCCCTGTTCGATGCCGACCTCACCTTGTCCGGCGCGCTGCTCGGCCACATGGACGCCGGGGGGTCCATCCGCGTGCAGCGGGCGGATATCCGCGTGCCCGAATCCCTGCCGGCGGGGATCGCCGTGCTCGACGTGCGCCGCCCCGGCCAGGCGCCGCCGCCGCCTGCCACGCCGCCGGATATCGGCCTGAACCTCACGCTCGACGCGCCGGGCCAGGTCTTCGTGCGCGGGCGGGGGCTGGACGCCGAGCTGTCCGGCCGCCTCACGCTGACCGGCACCGCCGCGGCGCCGGTACCCGGCGGCGGCTTCACCCTGCGGCGCGGCACGTTCAACCTCGCCGGGCGGGTGCTCACCTTCAGCCGCGGGCGGGTGTGGCTGGACGGGCACCTGCCGGTGGACCCGCTTCTCGATTTCGCGGCCCAGTCGATCAGTGCCGGCGTCACCGCCAACCTCGCCATCACCGGTTCCGCCGCCAGCCCGCAGATCAAGCTCAGCTCGGTGCCGGACCTGCCGCAGGACCAGGTTCTTGCCCGGCTGCTGTTCGGCAAGGGGGTGGAATCGCTGACGGCGCTGGAAGTGGCGCAGATCGCCGCCGGGGTTGCCCAGCTCACCGGTGCCGGCGGCGATTTCCAGCCGCTGGACCGGCTGCGCGAGGGGCTGGGGCTGGACCGGCTGTCGATGGGCAGCACCGCCAAGGGCGGCAACGCGCTGGAGGCCGGCCGCTACCTCGCGCCGGGCGTCTATCTCGGCGCCAAGCAGAGCCTGTCCGGCACGGGCACGCAGGGCACAGTGCAGATCGATTTGTGGCGCGGGCTGAAGCTGGAGGCCGATATCGGCAACGGCGGCTCCACCTCATCCGCCGTCGGTGCCGGCAACACCGGCACAGGCGTCGGCATCACCTGGCAGCACGACTACTGACACGCTGCCGAAAGGCTCCTTCTGAGCGAAGCGCGCCTTGACGCCGCCGAGCACGGCGCCACCCTCCGAAAAGGCGCGGCCTTACCTTCAGCTTTTGTAATCCGGCTCCTCGCGATCGAGAATCCGCCGCCACGCATCGAGATGCATGCGCGCGTCCACCTTGTCGCCCCACCGGCCGGTGTAGCGGCGGCGCACCTTCTCCGGCAGGCGGCGCAATGGCTGGCCGGTGGACATGGCGGTGACCTGGTACATCGCCGTGCGCTCGGCGGTGAAGCATTCGTCGAACGCGTCCTCCACCGTGGGGCCCACCACGGTCACGCCGTGGCCGGCCATGATCATGATGGTCTTGTCGCCCAGCAAATCGGCGATGCGGTCGCCCTCGTCATGGTCGCCCACCGGCGCGTCGCCTTCCAGATCCACCACCACCCGGTCGTTCAGATACAGGTTGTTGTGGTGGGACAGCGCCAGCTCCGGGTTCTGCAGCAGCGAGATCGCGGTGAGATACTGCGGATGCACGTGCACCACGCAGGCCGCCGCCGGGCTGCGCAGATGGATGCGTGCATGGATGTGGAACGCCACCTTGCGCAGCTCGCCCTTGCCGCGCAGCACCTTGCCGTCGAGGTCGCAGACGATGAGGCTGGAGGCCGTCAGCTCCTCGAAGCGCCAGCCGCGCGGGTTGATCAGGAAGGTGGGCGGGGCGTCGGGATCGGCCTGCGGCAGCATCAGCGAGTTGTGGTTGCCGATCTGCTCGTTCCAGCCCTCGCGCGCGGCGACGCGGAACACCGCGGCCATGTCGCAGCGCAGCCGCCACTCCTCGGCTTCGGCCTCGGACGAGGTGAGGTTCTTCAGCACGGCCGACATGGCGCGATCTCCCTGGATGCCGGGAAAAGATCGTGCACCGGTCGCTGGCTCTTGCCAAGTTCAGCGAGATTTCGCGGGTTTATTCCACATGCCGCGACGCGAATGCGGCGGATGACAAGGCGGGAAGACTCTTCTTTTTCTGAAGAAAAAGAAGCAAAAAGACTTTTCTCGTTATTCACCGCGCGGACAGTGCGGACGCACATATTCAACAGATAAAAAGTTTTTTGGTTCTTTTTTTCAAAAAAGAACCGCTTCCTTTCTTTCGCCTACCCCCCACCCATCGTGTGCTCGATCAGAATGCGGGTGCCGATGCCGATGAGGCACAGCCCGCCGAGCAGTTCCGCGCCGCGTCCGAAGGCCGGGCCGATCCAGCGGCCGGTGGCGGTGCCGATCGCCGCCATCACGAAGGTCGCCGCCCCGATCGCCGCGGCGGCAACGGCGATGTTGACGTCGAGAAAGGCGAGCGTGACGCCGACAGCCATGGCGTCGAGGCTGGTGGCGATGGCGGTCAGCACCAGCTCGCCGAGCGCATGGCGCGTGGGCGCGGCTTCGTCCGCCCGCCGGCGCAGCGCCTTCACGGCCATGCGCAGCCCCAGCAGCAGCAGCAGGCCGAACGCCACCCAGTGATCCACCTCGCTGATCCAGGCCGCGGCGGCGATGCCGGCCAGCCAGCCGAGCACCGGCGTCGCCGCTTCCACCAGCCCGAAGATCAGCCCGGTGCGCAGTGCCTCCACCACGCCCGGCCGGTGCAGCGCGGCCCCCTTGCCCAGGGCGGCGGCGAAGGCGTCCATGGACATGCTGAATGCCAGGACGGTCATGGCGGCCGCGTTCATCGTCGTCTCCGTTGCGGGATTCGGCTGTAGCGGCCGCAACGGGGGAAGTCAAAACGTGCGTTCCTGCAGATATTACTGCCGGAGCGACGAAGTGTACCCTCGCCTACATTGTCCGTTGCAGTCGAATATTACCCCACCAGATCGAGCTCCCAGGTCTCGCCCACCAGTTGCCGGCCGAACCCCTCATAGGGTTCGGATTCCACCAGCCGGTAGCCGGATTTCGCGTAGATCGCGCGGGCGGCGGTCAGCACGGAGTTGGTCCACAGCGTGATGCGCCGGTAGCCATGCGCGCGGGCGAAGCTCTCGCACTCCGCCACCAGACGTGCGCCGATGCCCAGGCCGCGCGCCGCCGGCTCCACCAGCAGCAGGCGCAGCTTCACCACATCGTCGGACTGGCGGACCATGAACACCGAGCCGACGGGCGCGCCGTCCAGCTCGGCGATCCAGGCGCCGTCATGCGCGGGGTCGAAATTCTTCATGATGCCGGCGCCGATCTCGGCCACCAGCGTCTCGAAGCGGGAATCCCAGCCATATTCCTCGGCGTAGAGCGCGCCGTGGCGGGAGATCACCCAGCCGAGATCGCCCGGGCGCAGGCCGCGCAGCACCCAGGCGCGCGGCGGCCGGCCGCCCAGCGCCTGCTCGATGGCGCGCATCTGCGCCACCACCTGGCCGGCGGTGGCGGCCGGCAGGGACGCGAGCAGGCTGGCGGCCTCGGCGCTCGCCCGGGTTTCCAGCCGGGCGAATTCCATCCGCCCCTGGTCGGTCAGCCGCAGCACGGATTTGCGGGCATCGCCGGCGGCGGCCTCGCGCGCCAGCAGTCCGGCCTTCTCGAAGCCGCGCAGCACCCGGCTGAGATAGCCGGTGTCCAGCGCCAGCTCGCGCGCGATCTCCGCCGCGGTGGGGCCGGCGCGATGGGCGAGCTCGTAGAGGATGCGGCTCTCGCTCAGCGAGAAGGCGGTGCCGGACAGGCCCTCGCTGAGCGCGCCGATCTTCTGCGTGTAGAAGCGGTTGAAGCGCCGCACCGCGACGATGCGGGGGTCCAGATAGTCCATGGCCGCAACCTCCGGGGAGATTGCGGCCATTGCAGCATATTCGCTGCCTAAGTCAATATTACCGCTCGACGCACATGGCCACGCCCATGCCGCCGCCGATGCACAGCGTGGCGAGGCCCTTCTTCGCGTCGCGCCGCCCCATCTCGTGCAGCAGGGTGATCAGCACCCGCGCGCCGGACGCGCCGATCGGGTGGCCGATGGCGATGGCGCCGCCATTGACGTTCACCTTGCCGGTGTCCCAGCCGAGATCCTTGTTCACCGCGCAGGCCTGGGCGGCGAAGGCCTCGTTGGCCTCCACCAGATCGAGGTCGTCGGTCTTCCAGCCGGCGCGCTGCAGCGCCTTGCGGCTGGCCGGGATCGGGCCGGTGCCCATCACCGCGGGATCGACGCCGGCGGTGGCGAAGCTGGCGATGCGGGCGAGCGGGGTCAGGCCACGGCGCGCGGCCTCGGCGGCGGACATCACCACCAGGGCGCAGGCACCGTCATTGATGCCGCTGGCGTTGCCGGCGGTGACCGTGCCGTCCTTGCTGAAGGCGGGGCGCAGCTTGGCCATGGTCTCGGCGCTGGCGTCGTGGCGGATGTATTCGTCCTGGTCCACCACCACGTCGCCCTTGCGGCCCTTGATGGTGACGGGGACGATCTCGTCCTTGAACTTGCCGGCCTTCTGCGCGGCGCTGGCCTTCTGCTGGCTGGCCAGCGCGAAGGAATCCTGGTCGTCACGGGTGATCTGGAAGGCCTTGGCCACGTTCTCGGCCGTGCTGCCCATGTGGTAGCCGTTGAAGGCGTCCCACAGCCCGTCCTTGATCATGGTATCGACCATCTGCAGGTCGCCCATCTTGGTGCCCGAGCGCAGATAGGCGGCGTGCTGGGACAGGCTCATGCTTTCCTGCCCGCCGGCGACGACGATGGCGCTCTCGCCGGTGCGGATCTGCTGGGCGGCCAGCGCCACGGCGCGCAGGCCCGAGCCGCACACCTGGTTGATGCCGAAGGCGGTCTTGGAATCCGGGATGCCGGCGAGGCGCGCGGCCTGGCGGGCGGGGTTCTGGCCCTGGGCGGCGGTGAGCACCTGGCCCAGGATCACCTCGTCCACGTCGCCCTTGTCGAGCCTGGCGCGGGCCACGGCCCCTTCCACCGCCGCGGCACCGAGCACATGCGCGGGCACCGAGGCGAAGGCGCCGTTGAAACTGCCCACCGGCGTGCGCGCGGCGGCAACGATGACGATATCGTCCATATTCTGGCCTCTCCCTCGGATGGTCTTGCCGGCTATATAGGCGCGCCGCGCCCCGCGCTCAAACCGTTGCGGAGTGGACCCAGTCCCGCAGCGGGCGCCACAGCTCCGCCTCGGCATTGGCGCCGGCGGCCATGCCGATATGGCCGGCCTGGGGCGTGTGCAGCACGGCGCCGGGAATGCGTGCCGCGAGCGGGCGGGCGCTGGCGGGCGGCACGATGCGGTCGCGCGCCGGCACCGCGACGAAGGCGGGCATGCGCAGCAGCGCGGGATCGACCGGCTGCCCCGCCACCCGCCACGCCCCGCGCCCCGGCGTGTTGGCGCCGTACCAGCCGGCGAGACATTCCCGCGCCACGCTGGCGGCCAGCGGCACGCCGTCGTTCAGCCAGTCCTCCAGCGCCACGAACAGGCGGGCGCGCGGGCTTTCGGGGTCGAGCGCCGCGAAGCCGCGGTATTTCTCGGCGATCCCGTAGGGGTCGAGCAGCGCGAACAGCATCTGCAGCGCGTCGATCGGCAGCGCCTTGGACAAGGCCAGCGCCGGCTCCAGCAGCGGCAGGGTGCGGGCGAGCATGGCGCCCCGCTCCGCCTCCGCGTCATCGGCATGGAAATCCCAGGGGGTGGCGAGCAGGGCGAGCGCCCGCACCCGGTCCGGCCGGCGCTGGGCGGCGGCGGCGGCGAGCAGCCCGCCCATGCAATAGCCGGCCAGCACCACCGGTCCGTCGAGCGCCGTCAGCGCGCGTTCCAGCCGTCCGGCGATGTAGTCGGTCAGGGTGAACGCCCGCTCCACCGCCTCCGGCCAGCCCCAGTCCAGCAGGAACACCCGCAGCCCCTGGCCCGCGAGATGGCGCATCATCGAGCGCTCCGCGGTCAGGTCCAGCACATGGGCGCGGTTGACCAGCGAGGGCACGAACAGCACCGGCGGCCCGTCGCCGCCGAAATCCAGCACCCGGCTGCCGCCCTCCGCCCAGACCGAAGGCGGGTCGGCCAGGGTGCGGCGCCAGGGATGGCGGCGATAGGCGGCGATACCGGCGATCAGCGCGCGGTCCTGGCGCAGCGCCTCCAGCAGCACCGCCTCGGGCAGCGCCCCCGCCTGACCGCCGAGCTGGGCGGCAAGGGCGGCCGCCTGCTCAGTCGCCGCGGCGCTCCAGCTCGGCCAGCCGCCGTTCAAGCCGGGCAAGCTGGTCATGGAGGCGCCCGATTTCAGCATCGCGAGCATCAGGTGCAGCAGCAGCGGGCGCGGGCCGCGGCGCAGCAGGGGACCCGGCATCATTGCGCGGCACCGCGTTGAGCATGGCGGCGGCGGCCCCGGCCCAGACCGCCATCAGCGTCTGCCAGGTCTCCTGCGCCTCGCGATCCACTGCCAGCGCGGCCAGCTCGCTCTGCACCAGCGTGATCCAGTCGCGCGCCAGCTCCCGCAGATCGGCCTCCGATGCCCCGTGCGGCGGGTCCATCCTCGTCATCCCGCATTCGTCCTCCGGCGGCGGACCATAGGCGGAGGCACCCCGGCCGCAAACCGCGAACTTCGCGCTCCGCCGTTTCTTTGTTGCGACGCGGCATGCTAGGCTTTCCCGCCAACACGCGAGGGATGGGAGAAGATGTCGCAGTCCGACCAGTCCGACAGCCCGACGAAGGACGCCGACAAGCAGCCGGTGGTGGTGAAGAAATACGCCAACCGCCGCCTGTACAACACCGAAAGCTCCAGCTACATCACCCTCGACACCCTGGCCGACATGGTGCGCGGCGGGCGGGACTTCGTGGTTTACGACGCCAAGACGAGCGAGGACATCACCCGTTCCGTGCTCACCCAGATCATCGTGGAGGAGGAGAGCAAGGGGCGCGCGATGCTGCCCACCGGCTTCCTGCGCCAGCTGATCGGCTTCTACGGCGATTCCATGCAGAACGTGGTGCCGAAATACCTCGAACAGGCCATGAGCGCCTTCGCCCGCCAGCAGGAGCAGGTGAGCAAGGCGATGCAGCAGACCATGGGCCCGTTCCTGCCCCCGGGGCTGGAGGAGGTTCGGCGCAACAACATCGCGATGATGGAACGCGCCATGGGCCTGTTCACCCCCTTCCTGCCCGGCGACGCCAAGCACGACACCCAGGCCGACGCGCTGGAGGACGAGGTGACCGCGCTGCGCGCCGAGGTTGAATCGCTGCGCCGGCAACTGGCCGAAGCGACCGGGCGGAAATAGCCCCCGCACCCCACCGCGCGCGGAGTATTCGCATTTCGCGAGCGCCGGGCTTCGTTCACAAAAATTTATGATGAAAAATCGACATTATTGTTGAACGCCACAACTTTTTGGTGTGTAGATATTCGTGTAACTGATTTTTTCATCTCGTCGATGGAGTGCATCATGAATCGCGTGGGGACGTTTTTTCCGGCCGCCGCCGTGCTGGCCGCCGCCTTCGCCGCCACCCCCGCCCACGCCACGGTGATCGGCCCCTTCGAAATGAACGTGGTGGGCGCGCCGATGTTCAACGCGTTCCACTCGGCGCAGGTACTCACCCCCGGGTTGAGCCTGAAGCTCGACTTCCAGGGTTTCGACCTGGGCACCAACGTGGCGTACACCCACACGGGCATCACCCTGGTGACCAGCAATTACGGGCCCTTCACCTATCCGGTGAGCTACAAATACGTCACGCATGGCGCCAATACCGGCACGCTGAGCATCGGCAGCTGGAAGTTCGTCGGCGGCGTGGCGCAGCTCGTGCCGGTGGATTTCGACGTGCAGGGCACGCTGAAGGACATCAACGGCACGCTGACCTACACACCCACCCTCATGCGTTACGACGTCGCCGCGCGCGAACTGTATCTCGACGCATCGACTGGCAGCATCCACGCCACCATCGCGCCGCTGGCGGTGCCCGAGCCGGCCAGCATCGCCCTGCTGCTGAGCGGCATCACCGGCCTCGGCCTGGCCCGGCGGCGCGCCCGGCAGGGCTAACCCGCCTCAGCCTCGCCAGCGCCTTGCCCGGCCCCCGCGCCTTGCCCGCCATTGAATCGGGGCGCCGGGCATGGTTCGCTGGTTGCCGATGGTCATAACGCCCTCCCGCTCCACCGCGTCCCGGCCCGCCCACCGGCTGAGCCTGCGCATCGACCTCGCCTCCGGCGCCAGGATCGGGCCGGGCAAGGTGGCGCTGCTGGAGGAAATCGCCCGCAGCGGCTCCATCTCCGCGGCCGGGCGGGTGCTCAAGATGTCCTACCGGCGGGCCTGGGAACTGGTGGAGGACCTCAACCGCCATCTCGGCCTGCCCGTGGTCGCCACCTCGGCCGGCGGACGGGCGGGGGGCGGCGCCCAGCTCACCGCGGCGGGACACAGCCTGGTGGCGGAATACCGCGCCATCGAGCAGGCGCTGGAAAAAGCCGCCCGCCCCCACCTGGCGCGGATCGACAAAAGCTGCGGCGCCGGCGGACCAGGGCTTGGTGGAGGGGGGAATGGTGGGCGCGACAGGGATTGAACCTGTGACCCCCGCCGTGTGAAGGCGATGCTCTCCCGCTGAGCTACGCGCCCATTCCCGAGGGCGGGAGACATAGGTCCGCGCCCCCCGCGATGTCAACCGCCCCGATTGATCGCAATCCCGTCAGGCCGCAGATTGCGCGCCACAGCCGGAAAGGACGCCCCACATGAAGACCCGCGCCGCCGTGGCCCGCAAGGCCGGAGCCCCGCTCAGCCTGGAAACGGTCGATCTGGACGGCCCGCGCGAAGGCGAGGTGCTGGTGGAGATCAAGGCCACCGGCATCTGCCACACCGACGAATTCACCCTCTCCGGCGCCGATCCCGAAGGCATCTTCCCCGCCATCCTCGGCCATGAGGGCGCGGGCGTGGTGGTCGATGTCGGCCCCGGCGTCACGTCCCTGAAGAAGGGCGACCACGTCATTCCGCTCTACACCCCGGAATGCCGGCAATGCGAATACTGCCTCAGCCGCAAGACCAATCTGTGCGTGGCCATCCGGGCCACCCAGGGCAAGGGCGTGATGCCCGACGGCACCAGCCGCTTCAGCTGCGACGGCGAACCCGTGTACCACTACATGGGGACCTCCACCTTCGCCAACCACACCGTGCTGCCGGAAATCGCGCTGGCGAAGATCCGGCCCGACGCGCCGTTCGAGAAGGTCTGCTACATCGGCTGCGGCGTCACCACCGGCATCGGCGCGGTGATGAACACGGCCAAGGCCGAAGCCGGCTGCCGCGCCGTGGTGTTCGGCCTGGGGGGCATCGGGCTGAACGTGGTGCAGGGGCTGCGCATGGTCGGCGCGGAGCAGATCGTCGGCGTCGATCTCAACCCCGGCCGCCGCGCCATGGCCGAGAAATTCGGCATGACCGACTTCGTCAACCCGGCCGAGGTGGAAGGCGACCTGGTGCCCTACCTGGTGAACCTCACCAAGGGCGGCGCCGACTACAGCTTCGAATGCATCGGCAACACCAAGGTGATGCGCCAGGCGCTGGAATGCGCCCATCGCGGCTGGGGCAAATCCATCATCATCGGCGTCGCCGGCGCCGGCCAGGAAATCGCCACCCGGCCCTTCCAGCTCGTCACCGGCCGCACCTGGATGGGCACCGCCTTCGGCGGCGCGCGGGGGCGGACGGACGTGCCGCGCATCGTGGACTGGTACATGGACGGGCGCATCAATATCGACGACCTGATCACCCACGTCCTGCCCTTCGCGCAGATCAACGAAGGCTTCGACCTCATGCGCAAGGGCGAAAGCATCCGAACGGTGGTCACCTACTGAATGACCTATTTGTCGGACCTGCCCATCGCCCTGCCCCGCACCGAATTCGCCTATGAAGCGATCTTCGAGCTGGAACCGGCGATGGCGCTGGGCCAGGGGCCGCTCGGCGAGCGGCGGATCATCCCCATCACCGGCGGCCGCTTCGCCGGCCCCCGGCTGCGCGGCACCGTGCTGCCCGGCGGCGCCGACCGCCAGCTGATCCGCGCGGACGGGGTGAAACACCTCGACGCGCTCTACGAACTCCAGACCGAGGACGGCGCGGTGATCACGGTGAACAACCGCGTGCTGATCCACCCGCACGACGACGGCACGCAATACGCCTTCTCCCATGTCTCGCTCACCGCCCCCCAGGGGCCGCATTCCTGGCTGAACGAAAAGATGTTCGTGGGCACGCTGCACAGCCTGCGCCCGCAGCCCCGCGTGCTGATCCGGGTGTTCAGCCTGGAAGCGTGATGAAGCCGCCGGCGCCGCCCCCCTCGCACCCCGTCCCCACCCTGGCCATGGCCGTCGGCACGGGGCTCGCCGTGGCCAATCTCTACTACAACCAGCCGGTGCTCGCGCTGATCGAGCGCGAACACCCGGACAGACTGATCGGCTGGATCCCAACCGCCACCCAGATCGGCTACGCGCTGGGCCTGTTCCTGCTGGTCCCGCTCGGCGACCTGCTGGAACGCCGGCGACTCATCGTGGTGCAGTTCATCGCCCTGGCCGCCGCCAGCATGCTGGCGGCCAGCGCGCCGGGGCCGGCCATGCTGGTGGCCGCCTCCTTCGCCATCGGCCTGGCCGCCACGGTCGCCCAACAGATCGTGCCCTTCGCCGCCCTGCTCGCCGCCCCCGAACGCCGCGGCGCGGTGGTGGGCACGGTGATGGCGGGACTGCTGACCGGCATCCTGCTCAGCCGCACCGTGGCCGGGTTCGTGGGCGAACACGCGGGCTGGCGCACGATGTTCTGGCTCGGCGGACCCATCGCCCTCGGCGCCGGCGCCTTGATGGCGGCGGTGCTGCCCCACAGCCAACCGGCCGGCGGCCTGACCTATCCTAGCCTGCTGCGCTCGCTGTTCTCGCTGTGGCGGGCGTTTCCCGCCCTGCGGCTGGCCGCCACCACCCAGGCCGCGCTGTTCGGCGCCTTCTCGGTGTTCTGGGCCATCCTCGCCTTCCGGCTGCAATCGCCGGCCTTCAACCTCGGCGCCGACATCGCCGGGCTGTTCGGCCTGATCGGCACGGCGGGCATCCTCGCCGCCCCGCTCGCCGGCCGCATCGCGGACCGGCGCGGCCCCCGCCTGACGGTGCGGATCGGCGTGCTCGTCACCCTGCTCGCCTGGGCGGTGCTTTCCGCCTGGCCGAGCCTGCCCGGCCTGATCACCGGCGTCATCCTGCTGGATTTCGGCGTGCAGAGCGCGCTGATCTCCAACCAGCACATCGTCTATGCCCTGCGTCCGGAAGCCCGCGGCCGCATCAACACGGTGCTGATGACCACGATGTTCATCGGCGGCGCCTTCGGATCGGCCTGCGCGACCATCGCCTGGAACACCGGGGACTGGACATCGGTCTGCGGCCTGGGCGCCGCCCTCGCGGCGATCGCGACATGGCTGCAGTTTCGGAGAATGCGGGGGTGAAGAAGGCAAGGAAGGAAGCGCTTCTTTCTTGAAAGAAAGAAGCAAAGAACTTCTATTCGTTTTGGTTTGTACATGCGGCGACGCCTCGGGAACAGGTCCCAAGGGGAAATCAGGTCAATTCGTCTTGGCTGGAGGTTATCCCGTCTTTTCCCAGTCGTCGTAACCGCCGTTCCAGCTTCGCTTGGGGATTTGCAGGCGCCACTTCTTCGGCACTTGGTAGGGGCCGGGCGTGTCGCGCGCGTCGCGGGGGCGGGATTGGGGTTTGCGCTCCACCTTGGGCCGCGGCTTGC
>CAMFLK010000120.1 GCA_945957135.1 uncultured Rhodospirillales bacterium | reverse complement strand
CGAGCAAAAGTTTTTTTGCTTCTTTTTTTCCAAAAAAAGAAGACCCTTCCTTCCTCCTTTCCAACTAGGACCTCCCCATGGCCGCCCTCGAAATCCGAGGCCTGTACAAACGCTTCGGCTCGCTCGATGTGCTGAAGGGCATCGACCTCGCCATCGGCGCCGGTGAGTTCACCGTGCTGGTCGGCCCGTCCGGCTGCGGCAAGTCCACGCTGCTGAACATCATCGCCGGGCTGGAGCGGGAGAGCGGCGGCAGCATCGAGATCGGCGGGCGGAACGTGGTCGGCGTGTCGCCGAAGGATCGCGACATCGCCATGGTGTTCCAGTCCTACGCGCTGTATCCGACGATGACGGTGCGCGACAACATCACCTTCGGCATGGAGTGCCGCGGCGTGCCGCGCGCGAAGCAGGAGGAGGGGGTCGCCCGCGTCGCGAAGCTGTTGCAGATCGAGCCGTTGCTCAACCGCCGGCCGGGCCAGCTGTCCGGCGGGCAGCGCCAGCGCGTGGCGATGGGCCGCGCCCTGGTGCGCGACCCCGTGCTGTTCCTGTTCGACGAGCCGCTGTCCAATCTCGACGCCAAGCTGCGAGTGGAGATGCGCATGGAGATCAAGCAGCTCCATGCGCGCATCGGCGCCACCATCGTCTATGTCACGCACGACCAGATCGAGGCGATGACCATGGCGACGCGCATCGCGGTGATGCATCACGGCGAGATCCAGCAATTCGCCGACCCCGACACGGTGTACAACCGCCCCGCCAACATCTTCGTCGCCCGCTTCATGGGCGCGCCGCCGATGAACACGCTGCCGGCCAGGCTGGAGGCGGGGGCAGGGGGGATGAAGGCGGTGCTGGAGGGCAATGGCGCGCCGATCCGCCTGCCGGTCTCCCCCGCCGTGCCGGCGGATTGGGCGGGGCGGGAGGTGGTGCTGGGCATCCGGCCGGAATGCATCGCCGAGCCGACGCGCGCCTTCGGCGAGGACCCCGCCAGCACCGTCGCCTTGGCCGCGCCGGTGGAGATGGTGGAGCCGACCGGGGCGGAGACCATCGTGGTGCTGCGCATGGGGCGCGCGAAGATGCTCGGCCGCATCGCGCCGGATATCCGCCTGAAGCCGGACGCGGTCGCGAACTTCGCTGTGGACACCCGCAAGATCTGCCTGTTCGACCCCGCGACGGAGCGGCTGATCGCATGACCCTCACCCGTTATCCGTGCCTGTCCGGCCGCGTCGTCATCGTCACCGGCGGGGCCAGCGGGATCGGCGCGGCCTTCGTGCGCGGCTTCGCCGCGAACGGGGCGCGGGTGGCGATCCTCGATGTGCAGGCCGAGGCGGCGGCGGCGCTGGCCGCGGAGATCGCCGGCGCCGGCCATCCCGCCCCGCTGTTCCGCGGCTGCGACGTGACGGATATCGCCGGGTTGCAGGCGGCGCTGGCCGATGTGCATGCCGAGCTCGGCCCGGCCTCCGTGCTGGTCAACAACGCCGCCAACGACCGGCGCCAGCGTTTCGAGGAGGTGACGGAGCCGGAATTCGACTGGTCGATGGCGGTGAATTTCCGCCACGTCTATTTCGCGAGCCAAGCGGTGGTGCCGCAGATGCGCGAGCTGGGCGGCGGGTCGATCGTCAACATGAGCTCGGTGGCCTGGATGGGCGGCGGGCCGGACATGCAGGCCTACAGCGCGGCCAAGGCGGCCATCGTCGGCTTCACCAACTCGCTGGCGCGCGACGTGGGCAAGTGGCGCATAAGGGTGAACGCCATCGCGCCGGGCATGGTCATCACCCCGCGCCAGCGCGAGCTGTGGTACCAGGACGAAAGCCGGATCGCCGCCGGCCTCTCCCGTCAATGCGTGCCCGACATGATCACCGAGGCGGATATCGCGGCCCTCGGCCTGTTTCTGGCCTCCGACGATTCGCGGCTGATCACCAAGCAGTGCTTCTCGGTGAACGGCGGCTCGCGATAACGATCCCGTGAAGAGGCGCGTTGACTCCGCCCTGCCTTCTCTGATCTATCCTTGATCCATTGCAATTTTCCGCCAGTCCGGGAGATCGGGACATGAATTTCCGCGCCGCCTTGGCCGCCGCCGTCGCGCTGCTGGCCTTGCCCTTCGCCGCCCCGGCCCAGGCGAAGGACGATCTGGTGATCGGCGTGGCGCAGTTCCCCTCCAGCCTGCACCCGGCCATCGATGCCGAGGTGATCAAGTTCTACGTGCTGAATTTCGGCATCCGGCCGATGACCGCGTTCAACCCGGACTGGAAGAATTCCTGCCTGCTCTGCGCCCAGCTGCCGACCATCGAGAACGGGCTGGCCAAGATCGAGGACAAGCCGGGCGGCGGCAAGGGCATGGCCGTCACCTTCAAGCTGAAGCCCGACCTGAAATGGGGCGACGGCGTGCCCGTCACCACCAAGGACCTGGAGTTCACCTGGAAAGTGGGCCGCGACCCGGCCTCCGGCTTCTCCAACGGCAATCCGTGGAACCGCTACACCGCCCTGGACATCGTGGACGACCACACGGCGGTGGCGCATCTCAGCTCCGTCGATGTCCATTACAACGAAATGGACATCCTGCTGCCCGAGCATATCGAGGCGCCGATCCTGGCCAAGGCGGGCAATGCCGCCGAGTATATCAAGCAGACCGCCTATAACCGCGCGCCGACCACGCCGGGCCTGTGGGACGGGCCGTTCATGATCACCGCCTACCAGTCCGGCGTGCAGGTGGTGCTGGAGCCGAACCCGTACTGGGCCGGCCCGAAGCCCGGCTTCAAGCGCATCGTCATCAAGCTGATCGAGAACACCGCGGCGTTGCAGGCCAACCTGCTGTCGGGTGACGTGGACATGGTGGCCGGCGAGGGCGTGGGCCTGACGATCGACCAGGTGCTGGCGCTGCGGAAATCCTATCCGGACAAGTTCACCTACATCTTCAAGCCCAGCCTGACCTACGAGCATATCGACCTGAAGGTGGAGAACCCGATCCTGGCCGACGGCAGGGTGCGCCAGGCGCTGCTGTCGGCGATCGACCGCAACCAGCTGGTCTCGCGCCTGTTCGAGGGCTTGCAGCCGGTGGCCGACAGCTGGGTGAATCCGCTCGACCAGAACTTCACCAAGGACGTCCCGCACTACCCCTACGACCCCGCCAAGGCGAAGTCGCTGCTGGCGGCGGCGGGTTGGACTCCGGGGGCGGATGGAATCTGCCGCAACGCCAAGGGCGACAAGCTGTCGCTCGATTTCCAGACCACCGCCGGCAACAAGCTGCGCGAGCTGATCCAGCAGGTGCTGCAGAGCCAGTGGAAAGCCTCCTGCGTGGAGGTGGTGATCAAGAACGAGCCGCCGCGCACGCTGTTCGGCGAGACGCTGAAGAAGCGCAGCTTCAACGGGCTGGTGCAGTACGGATGGTCGAGCAGCGTGGGTTCCTCGCCGCGCCGCACGCTGCATTCCGCCCAGATCCCCACTGCCGAGAACAACTGGGGTGGCGCCAACTACATCGCCTTCAACAACAAGCAGATGGACGCAGATATCGACCGCGCGGACAGCGAGCTGGACCCCGTGAAACAGAAGGCGATCTGGGCGGACATGCAGAAGCTGTACACGCAGGAAACCTACGTGCTGCCGCTGTTCTTCCGCGCCGAGCCGCATGTGGTGCCGAAATGGCTGAAGGGCTACACCCCCACCGGCCATGGCGACATGAGCATGCTGTGGTCCGAGAACTGGTCGTACGGCGCGAACTGACCGCTTGACCAGCGTCGCCGCCCCAGCCGCCGACGCGTCCGTCGCGGACACGCTGCTGCGCGTCGAGGGGCTGCGGGTCAGCTTCGCGCGCGGCGGCGCGGTGCGCGACGTGGTGGCCGGTATCGGCTACGCCATCGCGCCCGGCCGCACGCTGGGGGTGGTGGGGGAGAGCGGCTGCGGCAAGTCGATGACCGCCCTCGCCCTGATGGGGCTGGTGCCGCCGGCCGGGCGCGTGGCCGGCTCCATCCGGTTCGGCGGGCAGGAGCTGGTCGGCCAGTCCGAGGCGGATTGGCGGGCGCTGCGCGGGGCGCGGGTGGCCATGGTGTTCCAGGAGCCGATGACCGCGCTCAATCCGGTGATGCCGGTCGGCCACCAGATCGCCGAGGTGCTGGTGCTGCACCGGCGCATCGGCTGGAAGGAGGCGGAGGAGCGGGCGGTGGCGGCCCTGGCCGCCGTGGGCATCAACTCGCCGGCGGAACGGGCGCGCGCCTATCCGCACCAGCTTTCCGGCGGCATGCGCCAGCGCGCCATGATCGCCATGGCGCTGGCCTGCGAGCCCGCGCTGCTGGTCGCCGACGAACCGACCACGGCGCTGGACGTGACCATCCAGGCGCAGATTCTCGACCTGATGCTGGAACTGCAGGACCGCATCGGCATGGCGATCCAGTTCATCAGCCACAACCTGGCGGTGATCTCCGAGGTCGCGCACGAAATCATCGTGATGTACGCGGGGCGGATCGTCGCGCGCGCGCCCGCCGACGCTTTGTTCGCCAACCCGCTGCACCCCTACCCGCGCGGCCTGAGCGCCACCCTGCCGGACCCGGACCGGCGGGTGGCGCGGCTGCCGGTGATCCGCGGCGGCGTGCCGGACCTCGATGCCGGGCTGCGCGGCTGCCGCTTCGCCGATCGCTGCCCGCTGGCCGACGCGCAATGCCGCGCGGCCGAGCCGGCGCTGCGCGAACTGGCGCCGGGCCACGAGGCCGCGTGCTTCAAGGCGGCGGCATGAGCGAGCTGGTGGCGCTCGAGGGCATCGGCGTGCGCTTCCCGGTGGGCGGCGGCGGGCTGTTCGGCGGAAGACGGCGCTACCTGACCGCCGCCGCCGATGTCAGCTTCGGCATCGCCGAGGGCGAGACGCTGGCCCTGGTGGGCGAGAGCGGCAGCGGCAAATCCACGCTCGGCAACGTCGTCGCCGGCTTGCAGGTGCCCAGCGCCGGCGCGCTGCGCTTCCGCGGCCAGGCGATGGACCGCGCGGTGTGGAAACAGGCGCGCGCGGCCATCCAGATGGTGTTCCAGGACCCGTTCGGCGCGCTCGATCCGCGCATGCCGGTCTCGGCGCTGATCGCCGAGCCGCTGCGCATCCAGGGCACCGGCAGCCCGGCCGCGCGGCGGGCGCGGGCGGCGGAGCTGGTGGCGCAGGTCGGCCTGCCCGTCGATGCGCTGAACCGCTACCCGCACGAATTCTCCGGCGGCCAGCGCCAGCGCATCGCCATCGCCCGCGCGCTGGCCCCGCGCCCCGCGCTGATCGTGGCGGACGAGCCGCTCTCGGCGCTGGATGTGTCGATCCAGAGCCAGATCCTGAACCTGATGAAGGAGCTGCAGGAGCGCCACCACCTCTCCTACCTGTTCATCAGCCACGACCTCGCGGTGGTGAACCACCTGGTGGACCGGGTGGCCGTGCTGTATCTCGGCCGGCTCGTGGAACTCGCCGAGCGCGCCTCGCTGTTCGCGAAGCCCTCGCACCCCTACACCAGGGCGCTGCTGGAGTCCGTGCCGCGCATCGGCCGGCGCCGCCAGCGTGGCCGCACCATCGCCGGCGAGATGCCCAGCCCGTTGGCGCCGCCGCCCGGCTGCGTGTTCCATCCGCGCTGCCCCAAGGCGGAGGATGTCTGCCGCCGCGAGGTGCCGCGCCTCGACCCCGCCCCCGGCCGGCCGGCCCATCTGGCCGCCTGCCATTTCCGGGAGTGAACGGCATGGCCGCCTTCATCCTGCGCCGGGTGGTGCAGACGCTGCTGGTGCTGCTGGTGATGTCCTTCGTCATCTACGCGCTGATCGGGCTGATGCCCGGCGACCCCGTGGACATGATGATCGCCGGCAATCCCGGCGCCACGCCGGAGGTCGTCGCCGCGCTGCGCAAGATCTACGGCGCCGACCAGCCGCTGATGGTGCGCTACTGGCATTGGCTGAGCGACGCCTTGCGCGGCGATTTCGGCTTTTCCCGCACCCACTCCCAGCCGGTGCTGGAGGTGCTCGCCCCCGCGCTGTGGCAGACCTGCCAGCTGATGATCGGCAGCTTCGTCGTCTCGGTGATCCTGTCCTTCGCGCTGGGCATCGTCGCGGCGCTGCGGCCGGGCGGCTGGGTGGACGGGCTGATCAGCCTGTGCGCCTTCGCCGGCATTTCCGTGCCGGTGTTCTGGCTGGCGCTGATGATGATCCTGGTGTTCGCCGTGGAGCTGCACTGGTTCCCGGCCAGCGGCATCGCCAATGTCGGCGATGGCGGGCTGCGCGACCGGCTGATGCATCTGGTGATGCCCATCACCACGCTGGCGCTGGCCAATACCGGCGCCTTCATCCGCTACGTGCGCGCCAGCATGATCGAGGTGATGCGCATGGACCACGTGCGCACCGCCCGCGCCAAGGGGGCCGGGGAGGGGCGGGTGGTGCTGATCCACGCCTTCCGCAACGCGCTGATCCCGGTGGTGACGATCATGGCGCTGAGTTTCGGCGTGCTGTTCAACGGCGCGCTGCTGACCGAGACGATGTTCGCCCAGCCGGGCATGGGCAAGATGATCTACGATTCCATCCAGGGCAACGACTACAACCTCGCCCTGGTGGGCCTGCTGTTCGCGACCCTGGTGACGCTGCTGAGCAACCTCGCCGCCGACCTCGCCTATGGCTGGCTCGACCCGCGGATCGCGCTCGCATGAAGGTGGGGGCATGAGCGCCACAACCGACACGGAGATCGTGGCACCGCGCACCGAGGCGGCGGTGGGCGTGTGGCGGCTGCGCTGGCGGCGCTTCCGCGGCCATGCCGGCGGCATGGCGGCACTGGTGGTGCTGGTGCTGCTGGTGCTGTTCACGCTCGCCGCCTGGCCGATGCAGCATTTCCTCGGCATCGACCCCAACGCCACCGACCTGTTCGCCCGCTTCGAGCCGCCCGGGCCGGTGCATTGGCTGGGCACCGACGATGCGGGGCGGGACGTGCTGGTGCGGCTGATGGTGGGCGGGCAGATGTCGCTGCTGGTGGGGTTGCTCGCCACCGTGATCGGCGGAGTGCTCGGCCTTTTCATCGGCATCGTCGCCGGCTATTTCGGCGGGCGCGTCGATGCCGTGCTGATGCGCTTCACCGACGGCATGATCGCCCTGCCGCTGCTGCCGCTGCTGATCGTGTTCGGCGCCATCGACCTCACCAAGCTCGGCTTCAGCCAGGATTTCGCGCGCTCCGGCGCCGCCGGCTTCTGGCGCATCATCATCATCATCGCCATCGTCGATTGGACGGCGATCGCGCGGCTGGTGCGCGCGGCGACGCTGGCGATCAAGGAGCGCGACTACGTGCGCTCGGCCAAGGCCAGCGGGGCGGGGGCGGGCTACGTGATGGCCTCGCACATCCTGCCCAACGTGGCCACGCCGATCATCGTCGCCTTCACGCTGACGGTGGGGCGGGTGATCCTGCTGGAATCCGTGCTGAGCTTCCTGGGTTTCGGCATCGTTCCGCCCACGCCGAGCTGGGGAAACATGCTGAACAACGCCCAGGAGTTGGTCACCACCGCGCCGGCCCTGGCCGTCTATCCCGGCCTGCTCATCTTCATCACGGTCATTGCCGTGAATTTTCTGGGTGACGGGCTGCAACACGCGTTCGATCCGCGTTCTCAACGCTGAGATTTGCGCTATAAGCGCGCCCAACCACAAATTCCAGGAGAGGATTTCCATGCGCCTGACGAAACGCCAGCTCGCGGCATCCGTTCTTGCCGCGCCCATCGCCTTCGCGGGTGGCGCGCGCGCGGCGGACAAGCCGTTGAAGATCGCGGTGATCCAGGACAAGACCGGCCCGCTCGAAGCCTATGCCAAGCAGATGGTCACCGGCTTTCGCATGGGGCTGGAATTCGCCACCAAGGGCAGCAACACCGTGGCCGGCCGCAAGATCGAGGTGATCGAGAAGGACAGCCAGACCAAGCCCGATGTCGGCCGCAACCTGCTGGCCGAGGCCTATGGCGACGACGAGGCGGATATCGCCGTCGCCGGCACCTCCTCCGCCGTGGCGCTGGCCATGCTGCCGGTGGCGCAGGAGAACAAGAAGGTGCTGATCGTCGAGCCCGCGGTGGCCGACAGCATCACCGGCGACAAGTGGAACCGCTACATCTTCCGTACCGGGCGCAACTCCACTATGGACGCCATCTCCAACGCGCTGGCCATCGGCAAGCCCGGCACGGTGATCGCCACGCTGGGCCAGGACTACGCGTTCGGCCGGGACGGCGTGGCCGCGTTCAAGGCGGCGCTGGCCGGCACCGGGGCCAAGCTGGTGCACGAGGAATACGCGCCCCCCACCACCACCGATTTCACCGCCCCCGCGCAGCGGATTTTCGACGCGCTGGCCAAGGAGCAGGGGCGCAAGATCATCTGGGTGATCTGGGCGGGCGCGGACCCGATGACCAAGCTCGCGGCGTTGAACCCCGGCCGGCTGGGCATCGAGCTGTCCACCGGCGGCAACATCCTGCCGGTGCTGAAGACCTACAAGGAATTCGCCGGCATGGAGGGGGCGACGAACTACTATTTCGGCATTCCCAAGAACGCGGTGAACGACTGGCTGGTGGCCGAGCACCAGAAGCGCTTCAACGAACCGCCGGATTTCTTCACCGCCGGCGGCATGGCCGCGGCGATCGCCGCCGTCGCCGCCTTCGAGAAGACGCAGGGATCGTCTGACACCGAGAAGCTCATCGCGGCGATGGAGGGCATGGAGTTCACCGGGCCCAAGGGCAAGATGATGTTCCGCAAGGAGGACCATCAGGCGCTGCAATCCATGTTCGGCTTCAAGCTGAAGGTGGACCCCAACGTGGCCTGGGCGATCCCGGAGCTCACCCGCGAGTTCACCATCGCGGACATGCAGATCCCCATCGCCAACAAGCGTTGATGGACTCTGCGGTTCTCGAAACCCGCGACCTGACCATCCGCTTCGGCGGTCAGGTCGCGGTGGACCGGGTGAGCTGCGCCTTCCATCCCGGCACGCTGACGGCGATCGTCGGGCCGAACGGGGCGGGCAAGACCACCTATTTCAACCTGATCTCCGGCCAGCTGCCGGCGAGCGGGGGCGAGGTGTTCCTGCACGGCCAGCGCATCACCCGGCTGGCGGCGCCGCTGCGGGCGCGGCGCGGGCTGGGCCGGGCCTTCCAGCTCACCAACCTGTTTCCCGACCTGTCGGTGCTCGAGAATGTGCGCCTGGCCGTGCAGGCGCGGGCGGGCGGCGGCCTGCAGTTCTTCCGCCTGGCGATCGACCACGCGGAGCTGACCGAGCGGGCGATGGACCGGCTGCGCGAGGTGCGGCTGGAGGCGCGGGCCGGCGTGCCTGCCGCGGCGCTGAACCATGGCGACCAGCGCAAGCTGGAAGTGGCGATATTGATGGCGCTGGAGCCGGACATCTTCATGTTCGACGAACCCACCGCGGGCATGAGCGTGGACGAGGTGCCGGTGGTGCTCGACCTGATCGAAGCGATCAAGGAGCGCGGCGACCGCACCATCCTGCTGGTGGAGCACAAGATGGACGTGGTGCGGCGCCTGGCCGACCGGGTGATCGTGCTGCACCAGGGGGCGCTGGTGGCCGACGGCGCGCCGGCCGAGGTGGTGGCGTCGCCGATCGTGCAGGAAGCGTATCTGGGCGTGCGGGCGGCGTGATGTCTTGGTCCGACCTTTTCGAGCGTGGCGCCGTGCTCGGTCCCGCCAAGGGACGCCGCGCTTCAAGGGCCCTTGACGGGACCTGCGCGCGGCGCCTTTCGGGTGGCAGGCCGGGGCAAGAAAGCGGCCCTTTTCAGCCGAACAGGAAAGCTGGGAAAGCCTCACTTCTTTCCTTGCTTCGCATGCAGGCCCTGGCTTCGTTGCGGGAGGCGGGATCAAGGCGCTTGAGCGAAGCGAGCCTTGGCGCCGTCTTCCGCAACGCAAGCACAATCACCAAAGCGAAGGAGGCACCATGACCGACCTCCTGAAACTCGACGCCGTGCACACGCATATCGGCCACTACCATATCCTGCATGGCGTCGATTTCGTCGTGCCGGAGGGCGAGGTGACCATGCTGCTCGGCCGCAACGGCGCGGGCAAGACCACCACGCTGCGCACCATCATGGGGCTGTGGCGGGCCAGCGCGGGACGAATCGCCTTCGCGGGGCAGGACATCACCGCCCTGCCCACGCCGGACATCGCCCGCCTCGGCATCGCCTACGTGCCCGAGAGCATGGGCATCTTCACCCAGCTCACCGTGCGCGAGAACATGCTGCTGGCAACAGGGGCTTCCGGATTCGACAGCGCGCGGCTGGACCGTGTGCTCGCCTACTTCCCCATCCTGCGCCAGAAATGGAACGACGCGGCCGGCGGCCTGTCCGGCGGGCAGAAGCAGATGCTCGCGGTCAGCCGGGCCATGGTGGAGGAACGCCGTCTGCTGATCGTCGATGAGCCCACCAAGGGCCTGGCCCCGGCGGTGATCGGCCATCTCATCGAGGCGTTCCAGGCGCTGAAGGAAGCCCGCACCACCATCCTTCTCGTCGAGCAGAACTTCCACATGGCGCGCAGCCTGGGCGACGGGGTGGCGGTGATGGATGACGGGCGCATCGTCCATGCCGGCCGCATGGCAGACCTCGCGGCGGATGAGGAATTGCAGGCCCGCCTGCTCGGCCTGTCGCTGGCGGCGCACCAATGAACCTCGCCAAGCAGGACTGGGCCGGCCTCGCGCTGCTGCCGGCCTTGGCGCTGATCGCCCTGCCGGCGATGTCGCTGCCCACCTGGATCGCGCTCACCGTCGCGGGGGCGGCGATGGGCATGATGCTGTTCCTGATGGCCACCGGCCTCACCCTCATCTTCGGGCTGATGGACGTGCTGAACTTCGCCCATGGCGCCTTCATCTCGCTCGGTGCCTTCCTCGCCGTCAGCGTGATGGGGGCACTCGCGGGCTGGGCCGGCGCGCCGGGCTGGCTGCCGGGCATCGCCGCGCTGGCGGCCGCCGTGCTGGCCTCGGCGGCGATCTGCGCGCTGCTGGGCGCGGCCTTCGAATTCGTCATCATCCGCCGCGTCTATGGCTCCCACCTGCAACAGATTTTGATGACGGTGGGCGGGCTGATCGTGGCCCAGCAGCTGCTCGTGGCGGTGTGGGGGGCGCAGCCGCTGCCGCTCGCCCGCCCGGCCGTGCTGCGCGGCAGCTTCGTGCTCGGCGGCGCGGCGATCGAGACCTACCGCATGGCCGCGGTGGTGCTGGGCCTCGCGGTGTTCGCCGGGCTGCACCTGCTGCTCAACCGCACAAGGCTGGGCCTGCTGGTGCGTGCCGGCGTCGAGAACCGGGAGATGGTGGAGGCGCTGGGCTACCGCATTCGCCGGCTGTTCGTGCTGGTGTTCATGGCCGGCACGGCGCTGGCCGGGGTGGGCGGGGCGATGTGGGCCGGCTACCAGGAAATGGTCACCGTCGCCATCGGCACGGACATGACCATCCTGGTGTTCATCGTGGTGATCATCGGCGGGCTCGGCTCGGTGGGCGGCTGCTTCACCGGGGCGCTGCTGGTGGGGCTGACCACCAACTATGTCGGCTTCCTCGCGCCGAAACTGGCGCTCGGTTCCACCATCGCCCTGCTGGTGGTGGTGTTGCTGTGGCGGCCGCGTGGGCTGTTCCCGGTGGCGCGCACATGAAGTTCCGCCCGCTCTCCGGCGACCGGCCGGGCCATCCCGTGGCGGCGGCGCTGCTGCTGCTCCTGCTGCTGGCGCTGGCCTTCGCGCCGTTCCTGTTCCCCGGCACCCGCTCCATGGCCACCGCTGCGCGCATCTGCATCTTCGTGGTGCTGGCGGCGAGCTACGACATCATGCTCGGCTATACCGGCATCGTCTCCTTCGCCCACACCATGTTCTTCGCCTTTGGCGCCTATGGCGTGGCCATTCCGCTCGCCGCCGGCTGGGTGGGGTGGGACGCGGTGGCGCTAGGCACGCTGG
>CAMFLK010000119.1 GCA_945957135.1 uncultured Rhodospirillales bacterium | reverse complement strand
CGTCAAGGCCCTTGAGCGAAGCGTGCCTTGACGACCCCGAGCACGGCGCCACCCTGCCAGAGAAGGCAGGGCTACATGTTCGCCCCGTGGCAGTGCTTGAACTTCTTGCCCGAGCCGCACGGGCAGGGGGCGTTGCGCGCCACGTTGCGCCAGGTGCTGGGGTCGTTGGGGTCCACCGCCTCGCGCCGCACCGGGGTGGCGGCGAGGCGCAGATTGCCGGAATTGTCGGCCTCGGCCATTTCGTAGAACGCGTCCTGGCCGGCGGTGGCCGGGGCGTCGTGGGATTCCACCATGTGCTGGGGCGGCGGGGGCGGCGGCGGGGGTTCGCGGCCGATCTCCACCCGGGCGAGATAGCCGGTCACGCGCTGCTTCAGCTCGCCCAGCATGGCGTTGAACATGGAGAAGGCTTCGGCCTTGTACTCGTTCAGCGGGTCGCGCTGGCCATAGGCGCGCAGGCCGATGCCCTGGCGCAGGTGATCCAGCGCCAGCAGGTGCTCCTTCCACACCTGGTCGAGCATCTGCAGCAGCAGGCTCTTCTCGATGAAGCGCATCGTCTCCGGGCCGTAATTGGCCACCTTGGCGGCCATCAGCGCGTCGGCCGCGCGTTCGATGCGTTCGCGGATGGCGGTCTCGTCGATGCCTTCCTCGCGCATCCAGTCAACGATCGGCAGGTCGAGGTTGAGCAGGCGCTGCGCGTCCTCGGTCAGGCCCGGCCCGTCCCACTGCTCGGCATAGGCCTTCTCGGGAATGCGGGCGGCGACGATGTCGTGGATGATCTCGGCACGCATGTCCGCGATGGTCTCGCTGACATCCTCGGCGCGCATGAACTCGCGGCGCTGGGCATAGACCTCGCGGCGCTGGTTGTTCATCACGTCGTCGTATTTCAGCACGTTCTTGCGCGTGTCGAAGTTGCGCGCCTCGACCTTCTTCTGCGCCTTCTCGAGCGCGCGGTTGATCCAGGGATGGACGATCGCCTCGCCCTCCTTCAGCCCCAGCCGGGCGAGCATGCCGCCCATCCGGTCGGAGCCGAAGATGCGCATCAGGTCGTCTTCCAGGGAGAGGAAGAAGCGGCTGCCGCCGGGGTCGCCCTGGCGGCCGGAGCGGCCGCGCAGCTGGTTGTCGATGCGCCGGCTCTCGTGCCGTTCGGTGCCGATCACCAGCAGCCCGCCGGCCGCCTTCACCAGGTCGTGGTTGACGGCGATCTCCGCACGGATGGCGTCCGCGCGGGCGGCGCGCTCGGCCTCGTCGGCGATGTCGGCGAGCTCGAGCTTCAGGCGCATCTCCACGTTGCCGCCGAGTTTGATGTCGGTGCCGCGGCCGGCCATGTTGGTGGCGATGGTGACGGCGCCGGGGGCCCCGGCCTGGCTGACGATCACCGCCTCCTGCTCATGGAAGCGGGCGTTCAGCACCTTGTGCGGCACCTTCTTCTTCTTCAGCAGCTCGCTGATGATCTCGCTCTTCTCGATGCTGGTGGTGCCCACCAGGGCGGGCTGGCCGCGGGTGCGCGCCTCGTCGATCAGCTTGGCCACCGCCTCGTATTTCTCGGCCGCCGAGCGATAGACCTCGTCGTCCTCGTCCTTGCGGATCACCGGCACGTTGGTGGGGATGTCCACCACGTCCAGCTTGTAGATTTCGGCGAATTCATCCGCCTCGGTCAGCGCCGTGCCGGTCATGCCGGCGAGCTTGGGGTAGAGGCGGAAGTAGTTCTGGAAGGTGATCGAGGCCAGCGTCTGGTTCTCCGGCTGGACCGTCACCCCCTCCTTGGCCTCCAGCGCCTGATGCAGCCCCTCGCTGTAGCGGCGGCCCTCCATCATGCGGCCGGTGAACTCGTCGATGATCACCACCTTGTCGTCGCGCACGATGTAGTCCACGTCGCGGGTGAACAGCACATGGGCGCGCAGCGACTGCTGCACGTGGTGCAGCACCGAGACGTTGAAGATGTCGTACAGGCTGCCCTCGGTGATGATGCCCGCCGCGCGCAGCATGTCCTCCACCTGGTCCGAGCCGGGCTCGGTCAGGGTGGCGGTGCGGAATTTCTCGTCCTTGTCATAGGCCTCGGGGTTCTTCGCCAGCTCCCGCACCACGGCGTTGACGGTGCGGTAGAGGTCCGACGAATCCTCGGCCGGACCGGAGATGATGAGCGGCGTGCGCGCCTCGTCGATCAGGATGGAGTCCACCTCGTCCACGATGGCGTAGGCGAAGTCGCGCTGGACCATGTCCTCCAGCCGGTATTTCATGTTGTCGCGCAGGTAGTCGAAGCCGAACTCGTTGTTGGTGCCGTAGGTGATGTCGGCGGCGTAGGCGGCGCGGCGCTCGGCCTCGTCCAGCCCGTGCACGATCACCCCGGTGGACAGGCCGAGGAAGGCATAGAGCTGGCCCATCCATTCCGCGTCGCGCCGGGCCAGGTAGTCGTTCACGGTCACCACATGAACGCCGGCGCCGGGCAGGGCGTTGAGATAGACCGGCAGGGTGGCGACCAGGGTCTTGCCCTCGCCGGTCTTCATCTCGGAGATCTTGCCGTCGTGCAGCACCATGCCGCCGATCAGCTGCACGTCGAAATGGCGCAGGCCCAGCACGCGGCGCCCGGCCTCGCGCACCACGGCGAAGGCCTCGGGCAGCAGGTCGTCCAGGCTGGCGCCCTGGGCGAGGCGGTCGCGGAATTCCTGGGTCTTGGCTTGCAGCGCCGCGTCGTCCAGCGCCTGCATCCGCGCTTCCAGGGCATTGATCTGCGGCACCCGGCGCTGGTAGGCCTTGAGCGAGCGGTCGTTGGCGTTGCCGAAGATGGCGCGGGCGAGGCTGGCGAACATGGTTCTTCTTCCGGGTCGGACCAGGAGCGCGCGCCGGGAGGGCGCGGAGGCATGAGGCTGTCAGATAGGACCCGCCTCCCTCCCGGTCAACGACGGGGTTTGCGGGAGGGGCGCGCGGGTGAAGGCCGGCTTACGTCTGATTCACCGGTTGTGTGTCCGCTTGTATCCCGCCGCGTATTCCATTAGGCGCTTGCGCGCCGGGCGGCTGAACGCCGGCTTTGACACAGGATACCCCATGCGGTTCACCCGTCTGCCCGCCACCTTCGCGGCCCTCGCGGCGCTGGCCTGCGCCCTTCCGCCCGTGGCCGTCCATGCCCAGACCCCGCCGCCGGCCGCGCCCGCCGCTCCGCCTGCCCCCCCGGCCGCCACCGGCGCCGTGCCGCCGGAGACCGTGCTGGCGCGGGTGAACGGGGTGGACATCCGCATGAGCGACGTGCTGGACGCCGCGCGCGACCTGCCGGACGATCTGCGCAGCATGCCCACCACCGTGCTGTACCCCATGCTGCTCGACCAGCTGGTGGACCGCCAGGCAGTGCTGGCGCTGGCCCGCAAGCAGGGGCTGGACAAGGACCCGCAGATCCAGCGCGCCATGACCCGCGCCACCGAGCAGGTGCTGCAGACCGCCGTGGTCTCCCGCGCCGTGGGCCCCACCGTGACGGAGCTGAAGATCCGCGCCCGCTACGACCAGGACATCGCCGGCAAGCCCGGCGAGGACGAGGTGCATGCCCGCCACATCCTGGTGCCCACCGAGGACGAGGCCAAGGCGATCATCGTCGAGCTGAAGAAGGGCGGCGATTTCGCGGCCATCGCCAAGGCCAAGAGCAAGGACCCCGGCGCGGCCCAGGGCGGCGATCTCGGCTTCTTCAAGAAGGGCGACATGGTGCCGGAATTCGCCGACGCCGCCTTCGCGCTGAAGCCCGGCCAGATCACCGACACGCCCGTGAAGACCAGCTATGGCTGGCACGTCATCAAGGTGGAGGAGCGGCGCACCGCCCCGGCGCCGGGCTACGACCAGGTGCATGACGAGCTGCGCCAGAAGATGATCCAGGAAGGCATCGACAAGCTGCTGGCCCAGGCCCGCGCCGAGGTGAAGATCGAGAAGCTGACGCCCGCCGGCGCGCCGCAGACGCCGCTGGACAGCGCCGCGCCCCCGCCCGCCCCCAAGAAATAACCAAGCCGGAAACGCCCCATGGCCCTGCCCGCCTCGCCGCTCGCCGTTCCCATGCCCGACCTGCCCGCCCTGGCCGGCGTGCGGCTCGGCGCCGCCGCGGCGGGCATCCGCTACAAGGGCCGGACCGACGTGGTGATGGCGGAATTCGCGCCGGGCACCACGGTGGCCGGCGTGTTCACCCGCAACAAATGCCCGGGCGCCCCGGTGGACTGGTGCCGCGCGGCGCTGGAAGGCGGCAAGGCGCGCGGGCTGGTGGTCAATGCCGGCAATGCCAACGTGTTCACCGGCAAGGCCGGGGCGGTCGCCACCAAGGCGACGGCGGTGGCCGCCGGCAAGCTGCTGGGCTGTCCGCAGAAGCAGGTGTTCCTGGCCTCCACCGGGGTGATCGGCGAGGTGCTGCCGCACGACAAGCTCACCGCCTGCCTGCCGGCGCTGCACGCGAAGCTGGACGAGACCGGCTGGGCGGATGCCGCGCGCGGCATCATGACCACCGACACCTTCCCCAAGGCTTCCACCCGCGTCGCGCATATCGGCGGCGCGGAGGTGCGCATCACCGGCATCGCCAAGGGCAGCGGCATGATCGCGCCGGACATGGCGACCATGCTGTGCTTCATCGCCACCGACGCGAAAATCCCCGCCCCGGCCTTGCAGAAGCTGCTGGCCAAGGGCGTGACCGGCAGCTTCAACAGCACCACGGTGGACAGCGATACCTCCACCTCCGACACCGTGCTGGTCTTCGCCACCGGCCAGGCGAAGCACCCGCGCATCGCCCCGGAAGGCGGGCCGGCCTTGCGCGACTTCGCGGCCAAGCTGAACGAGGTGCTGCTCGACCTCGCATTGCAGGTGGTGCGCGACGGCGAGGGCGCGCAGAAGCTGGTGCGCATCGCGGTGACCGGCGCCACCACGGCCCGCTCCGCCCATCGCGTGGCCATGGCGGTGGCCAACTCGCCGCTGGTCAAGACCGCCATCGCCGGCGAGGACGCCAATTGGGGCCGCATCGTCATGGCCGTGGGCAAGGCCGGCGAGCCGGCGGATCGCGACCGCCTGTCCGTCGCCGTGGGCGGCACCTGGATGGCGCGCGACGGCGGGGTGGTGCAGGGCTACGACGAGACGCCGGTGGTGGCCCATATGAAGGGCCGGGAGATCGACATCGAGGTCGATCTCGGCCTGGGGCGCGGCCGCGCCACGGTATGGACCTGCGACCTGACGCACGGCTACATCGACATCAACGGCAGCTACCGGAGCTGACCGCCACCCTCTTGCGGCTCGTCCCGTAAGGGGGCACTCCGATGGGCATGGACCGTCCCCCGTTCACCAGCCTCGCCACCGACCGGCTGAACCTGCGCCCCTGGCGCGAGGCCGACGCGCCGGCGCTGCACCGGCTGCTGAACGACTGGGAGGTGATCCGCACCCTGGCCATGGTGGCCTTCCCCTATCACCGCGAGCACGCGGATGAATGGATCGCCTCCTCCGCCCAGCGCCTGGCCGACGGCACCGCCTACCAGCTCGCCATCACCGGCACGGATTCCGACACCGAGCACCTGGTGGGCGGCATCGGCCTGCGCATCGACGCGGCGCGGCGGGTGGGCGAGCTGGGCTACTGGGTGGGCCGCGCCTACTGGGGCCACGGCGTGGCCAGCGAGGCGGCCGGGCGGCTGGCGCGCTGGGCGCTGGCCAATCTCGACATCGATCGCATCGAGGCCTGCGCGGCCACCGAGAACGCCGCCTCCATCGCCGTGCTGCGCCGCATCGGCTTCCGCCATGTCGGCGAGGGCATGCGCATGTCCCGCGCCCACAACGCCGAGCGCAAGGTGCTGATCTTCGAGGCGGCGCGCGCCGACCTGTTCGGCGACCACGGCAAGAGCGAGGCGGAGGCCGCCCCGGTGGCGGAGGTGGCGCGCCGGGTGGTGCTGGTCGCCGCCGTGGCGCTGATCGACACCGACAGCCGGGTGCTGCTGGCCCGCCGGCCGGAGGGCAAGTCGATGGCCGGGCTGTGGGAGTTCCCCGGGGGCAAGGTGGAGCCGGGCGAGACGCCGGAGGAGGCGCTGATCCGCGAGCTGCGCGAGGAGCTGGCGATCGACGTGGCGGAGAACTGCCTGGCCCCCTTCACCTTCGCCTCCCACGCCTACGAGAAGTTCCACCTGCTGATGCCGCTGTTCCTGTGCCGCCGCTGGCGCGGCACGCCCGTGGCGCGGGAGGGGCAGGCGCTGGCCTGGGTGGCGCCGGGCAAGCTCGGCGAGTACAAGATGCCCGAGGCGGACCGCCCCCTGGTGCCGCTGCTGCGCGATTTTCTGTAGGCACGAAGCGCATGACCAACCCCACCGCCTGCATCCTGGTGATCGGCAACGAGGTGCTCTCCGGCCGCACCCAGGACGCCAATATCCGCTTTCTCGCCACCGGCCTGGGCGAGCGCGGCATTCCCGTGCGCGAGGTGCGCATCATCCCGGATGTCGCCGAGACCATCGTCGCCACCGTCAACGAATGCCGCGCGAAGTTCGACCACGTCTTCACCACCGGCGGCATCGGCCCGACGCATGACGACATCACCAGCGAATGCGTCGCCGCCGCCTTCGGCGTGCCGTGGGAGCCGCATCCCGAGGCCTGGGCGCGCATGGAGCGCAGCTACAAGCCCGGCGAGTTCAACGCCGCCCGCCAGCGCATGGCCACCATGCCGCGCGGGGCGAAGCTGATCGACAACGCGCTGTCCGTGGCGCCGGGCTTCACCATCGGCAACGTGCATGTGATGGCCGGCGTGCCCCGGGTGATGCAGTCGATGTTCGAATGGCTGGCGCCGCAGCTGGCCGGCGGGCCGCCGATCGTCTCCGCCGCGGTGCATGCGGTGGGGCTGGCGGAGGGGCGCATCGCCGAGGGGCTGGAAGCGGTGCAGAAGCGCCATCCCGAGCTGGATATCGGCAGCTATCCGTTCTACCGCAGCAGCGGCAACGGGGTGGCGATCGTCGCCAAGGGCAATGATGGCGCCCAGGCCGCCGCCGCTATTGCCGAGGTCACCGCGCTGATGACCGAACTGGGCGCCTCGCCGATCCAGGGCGAACCGCCCGCATGACCGTCAACGCCGTCGCGCTCAGCCCGGCCGCCCCGCGCCAGCCCGTCCATACCCGCGCCATCACCATTCAGGGCTATCTGCGCGAGGACGGGCTGTACGACGTGGAGGCGCATCTGGTCGATACCAAGGCGATGGCGCTGACCAATCTGGAGGATCGCGGCACCATTCCGCCCGGCGAGCCGCTGCACGGCATGTGGCTGCGCATCACCTATGACGACACGCTGGCCATCCGCGCCTGCGAGACCGTCACCAACCACGCGCCCTTTGCCATCTGCGTCGATGGCGGGGAGAATTTCTCGCGGCTGGTCGGCCTGTCCTTCCGCCCCGGCTTCCTCAAGGCGGCGAACGAGCGGCTGGGGGGCGCACAGGGCTGCACCCATCTGCGCGAGCTGCTGCAGCAGGTGGCGACGACGGCGATCCAGACCACCTGGCCCGCCCGCGCGAAGCGGCAGAACGCCGACCCGGCGGCGGACGCGGCGCGGCGGATCGACAGCTGCTACGCCTATGCCAGCGACAAGGACGTGGTGCGGCGGCGCTGGCCGCAATTCTACACAGGCGCGAAGGGCTGAGCGGCCCCCTTCAGGCCAGGGAAATCCGCGACTCCGGATTGAGCAGGTCGCTCTCGCGCAGCCGGCCGGTCTGCATCGTGCCATGGCGGGCGTGGCGATGCCCTTCCTCGGTGGCGGCGTCGCGGAAATACGACAGCACATGCACGCGGATGGCGCTGGTGCGCCCGCCGGGATGGCCGCGACCTTCGATCGACTTCACCAGGTCGGCCAGGGTGATGTCCTCGCGGTGGCAGATCTCCGCCAGCGCATCCCACAGCTCCGGCTCCAGGCGCATGCTGGTGCGCCCGCTCGTGGCCGTGACGTTGCGATTGATCAGTCGGCTGGCGGACATGCCGGCACCCTCCTTCCAAAGTCGCGATTACAGGCCGAGCTCGCGGCAGCGAAACGCGCGCTGCGGCAGGATTGGCACGTAATGTAAACTTATGTTTTGAAATATGAGGTCGCGCTCCCGCGATTGCGAGTCCTGCGTGGCAACCCAACGGAAATGTGAACGAGGCAGCAGCTTGCGAGGCAAGATTCAGCTCAATCCGACACACACTTCCAAAAATAGAGGCAAACCCTGTCACGGACAAGGAGTCGGATCGGTTAATGGTTCGTCGGCGGATCAAATTTTCGTTCACCCGGCGCATGCAGCGCCAGGGACAGCGCGTGCAATCCCCGGTCGAACTCCGGTTGCAGCACCGCGTGCACCGCGCGGGAGCGTTCGACCCGGGACCGGCCCTGGAAGGCGGCCGAGACCACCGTCACCGTGTAATGGGTTTCGCCCCCCGGCCGCGCCCCGGCATGGCCGGCATGGCGGGCGCTGTCGTCGGCGATCGACAGGAAATCCGGGGCGAAATGCTCGCGCAGGAGCGATTCGAGGCGGGCGGCGCGGGTGCTCATGCCGCGCATGATGCGGGGCTGGTCCCCGCGCCGCAAATCCCCTCTTTGCAAATGCGCCGTTCCGCCGCACATCTACGCGAATGACCCGACGTCCCCAGCGATCCCGGGCCTACGCGCCCGATCCGGACGCGCCGGGCCGCCCCTGCGACATGCCCGGCTGCGGCGCGCCGGGGGAATATCGCGCGCCCCGCTCGCGTGAGGCGCTGAACGACTACTGGTGGTTCTGCCTGGAACATGTCCGCGCCTACAACGCGAGCTGGGACTATTACAAAGGCATGACTCCCGGCCAGATCGAGGCGCAGCTGCGCCAGGACACCGGCTGGCAGCGGCCCACCTGGCCGCTCGGCCGGCTCGGCGGGCTGCATGCGGACGACCCGAGGCTGCGCGACCCGATGGACGTGCTCGGCGCCGCCGGCGTGCGCCGCGCGCGGCCGGAACCCCCGCCCGGCGCCACACCGCCCGAGCTGCGTGAGCCGCTGCAGACCCTCGGCCTGACCTGGCCGGTGACCATGGATGCGCTGAAGGCCCGCTACAAGCAGCTCGCCAAGACCCACCACCCCGACGCCAACGGCGGCAGCCGCACGGCGGAGGAGCGGCTGAAGGACATCAACCTCGCCTACGCCACGCTGCGCAACCGCCTCGCCGCCGAACCGCCCCTCGCCGCCGCCGGCTGATCCCGATTCGCGTGCCGCCTACCCAAGCCCGACGCCGGGGTCTAGTCTTGACCTGAAAATCCACAGGACCGCTCGCTTATGAACAAGGTTGCCTCCCTCTCCGAAGCCCGGGCCCTGCCCACGACCGCGATCGACATGCCGGACATCACCGTCAACGCGCGCGACACGTTCGGCGTCGATATCGACCTCACTGTGCCCGCCTTCTCCGTCCGCACGGAGCATGTGCCCGACGTCGATCCCGCGTACCGCTTCGACAAGGAGACCACCACCGCCATCCTCGCCGGCTTCGCCTTCAACCGCCGGGTGATGATCCAGGGCTATCACGGCACCGGCAAATCCACCCATATCGAGCAGGTCGCCGCCCGGCTGAACTGGCCGTGCATCCGCGTCAATCTCGACAGCCATATCAGCCGCATCGACCTGATCGGCAAGGACGCCATCGTCCTGAAGGACGGCAAGCAGATCACCGAATTCCGCGAGGGCATCCTGCCCTGGGCGCTGCAGCACCCCTGCGCCCTGGTGTTCGATGAATACGACGCCGGCCGCCCGGACGTGATGTTCGTCATCCAGCGCGTGCTGGAGGTGGAGGGCAAGCTCACCCTGCTCGACCAGAACAAGGTGATCCGCCCGCATCCGAGCTTCCGCCTGTTCTCCACCGCCAACACGGTGGGGCTGGGCGACACCACTGGCCTCTATCACGGCACCCAGCAGATCAACCAGGGCCAGATGGACCGCTGGAACATCGTCTGCACGCTGAACTATCTGCCGCACGGCCAGGAGACGGAAATCGTCATGGCCAAGATGGGCATGGACCCCGCGGACAAGGCCGGCCGCAAGCAGGTGGAATCGATGGTGGCGCTGGCCGACCTCACCCGCGCCGGCTTCATCAACGGCGACATCTCCACCGTGATGTCGCCGCGCACCGTCATCACCTGGGCGGAGAACGCGCGCATCTTCAAGAATGTCGGCTTCGCCTTCCGCATGAGCTTCCTCAACAAATGCGACGAGGCCGAGCGCAGCACGGTGGCCGAGTACTACCAGCGCTGCTTCAACGAGGAAGTGGCCACCGGCGCCTTTATCAAGAAGTGAGAGCCAGCCCGTGAGCGGCAGCGCCAAGGACAACACGCGCGCCGAGGAGTTCAAGCGCGCCACCGCCGGCGCGCTGCGCGCCATCGCCCAGACGCAGGACGTGCAGGTCGCCTTCCAGCCCGGCCCCTCGGGCCTGGCCGGCAAGCGCGCCCGCCTGCCGCTGCCCACCCGCGCCCTGCCGGCCGCCGAGATGGCCAAGCTGCGCGGCGCGGCGGACAGCCTCGCCTTGCGCCTGCGCCATCACGACGATGCCGTCCACGCCGCCCGCATGCCCGCGCGGCGCGAGGCGCGGGACGTGTACGACGCGCTGGAGCAGGCCCGCGTCGAGGTGGTCGGCTCCCGCCACATGGCCGGCGTCGCCGCCAATCTCGACGCCCGCCTCGCCGAGGAATGCGAGGCCGAGGGCTACGACCGCATGACCCGCAAGGACCAGCTGCCCATCGCGGCCGCCCTGTCCCTGCTGGCGCGCGAGCGCATGTCCGGCGAATCCGTGCCGCCCGCCGCCAAGCGCGTGCTCGACCTGTGGCGCGACACGCTGGGCGAGGGCGCCGAGACCGCCATCGCGGAGATGGCCGCCGCCCAGGACGACCAGACCGCCTTCACCCGCGCCGCCCGCCGCCTGCTCGCCGCCATGGACCTCGCCGAGGCCGAGGCGGATGCCGAACCGGAGGAGACCGAGGAGGGCGAGGAGGGCGGCGAGCAGTCCGGCCCGCAAGACAGCTCCCAGGACAGCGAGGGCCAGTCCGAATCCGAGGACGAGTCCATGCTCGGCGCCCAGCCCGAGCAGATGGAGGGCGAGGCCGCCGAGGACGAGGCCGGCGAGGAGAGCGAGGACGACGCCGCCGCCGCCGAGGGCGACGACCGTCCCGGCGGCCCCCAGCCGCGCCGCGACCGCCCGCTGCCCGACAACGAGAACGCCTACCGCGCCTATACCCGCACCTTCGACGAGGAAATCGCGGCCGAGGATCTGTGCGACGCGGAGGAACTCTCCCGCCTGCGCCAGCAGCTCGACCAGCAGCTCCAGCATCTGCAGGGCGTGGTGTCCAAGCTCGCCAACCGCCTGCAGCGCCGCCTGCTCGCCCAGCAGACACGGGCGTGGGATTTCGACCTGGAGGAAGGCATCCTCGATGCCGGCCGCCTGTCGCGCGTGGTGGTCAACCCCATGCTCGCCCTGTCCTACAAGCGCGAGCGCGACACCGAATTCCGCGACACCGTGGTGACGCTGCTGATCGACAATTCCGGCTCGATGCGCGGCCGGCCGATCACCGTGGCGGCGATGTGCGGCGACATCCTCTCGCGCACGCTGGAACGCTGCGCGGTGAAGGTGGAGGTGCTCGGCTTCACCACCCGCGCCTGGAAGGGCGGCCAGTCGCGCGAGCGCTGGGTGGCCGAGGGCAAGCCGCGCAATCCCGGCCGGCTGAACGACCTGCGCCACATCATCTACAAGGCGGCGGACGCGCCCTGGCGCCGGTCGCGCAAGAATCTCGGCCTGATGCTGCGCGAGGGGCTGCTGAAGGAGAATATCGACGGCGAGGCGCTGCAATGGGCCTATCGCCGCCTGCTCGCCCGGCCGGAGCATCGCCGCATCCTGATGGTGATCAGCGACGGCGCGCCGGTGGACGATTCCACCCTGTCGGTCAACCCTGGCAACTAC
>CAMFLK010000118.1 GCA_945957135.1 uncultured Rhodospirillales bacterium | reverse complement strand
CGGAGGCGGATGATCCGCCGCCTTGCCTCCGGCTTGGCCGGCCGTGGACCACGGGCAGACGCGGAGCGCGCGCGGGGACCGGCCGACCGAGTCTTCCGGACACGGACCGGTGCCTCCACCTCCGGCACCAGCGTGCCGGCGCGCCACTGGGCGAGGAGTTCGTCGAAGGCGCGCATGGTCTCCAAAAAAAAGTTCGCCTCGGCCTTGTCTTTCCGGCTGAGGAACAACCGGCCCCACACCCCGCCCAGCAGGGCAGAGAGCATCTGCACGATCTGGGTGAAGGGGCTGGGCGGGTTCATCGGGGTGTCTCCTGTAAGGGTTAACAATCACTGTCCCAAGCAGATACGACGTCAGTTATTATGCTGCAACCTGAAAACACCGATTCTCACATTAATTTTCGTTAATATATCCGCTCACCATTTCCGCCGACGACACGGCACGGCATCCATGCCGAAACCGGGGAGTAAGGAAGAACAGGCCGGGGTGCAGCCAAGTGTAAAAAGTTTTTTGCTTCTTTTCTTCAAAAAAAGTGCTTCCTTCTCTTCGATCTTTCTTGCCAAGCCCCCTCAGAGCGCCCGCCCATACATTCGGCTTTCGCGCCTCTGTGCCGCTTCGCGCACGGCATGACTTGACCAACTCACCCTTGACAATATGTAAATATACATAATATAAAATCGTATATCAAGGACGAGGCCATGCCATGACCCCCACCCGCATCACCGATCGAATCAGTGTCGCCGGCCAGCCCGATCCGGGTGAGTTCGCCGGGTTGGCCCGGGCGGGTTTCACTGGGGTGATCAATCTGCGGCCGGATGGCGAGGAGCCGGGTCAGCCCGGCGATGCCGCGGAGCGTGCGGCAGCTGTGGCGGCGGGGTTGGACTATCATTTCATTCCCGTCACCGGCCCCACCATCACCGAGGCGGATATTCGTGCCTTCCAGGCGGCGACGGCGCGGGGTGTCACCTTGGCGCATTGCAAGGGCGGCACGCGGGCGCTGACGCTGTATGTGCTGGGCCAGGTGCTCGATGGCGCGATGGCGGCGGAGGAGGTGGAGGCGTTCGGCCGCGCCCATGGCCACGACCTCGCCGGCGCCGTGCGCTGGCTGGCCCGGGCGCGCGGCTAATGCTGACGCCCGCGCAGATGCAGGCGCGGGCGGTCGAGGTGGCGGAGCTGTTGCGCACCCTCGCCCATCCCGCCCGGCTGATGCTGGCCTGCGCGCTGGCGGAAGGCGAGTATTCCGTGGGCGCGCTGGAGGCGAAGCTCGACATCCGCCAGCCCACCTTGTCGCAGCAGCTCGGCGTGCTCCGCGCCGCGGGCATCGTGCGGACGCGGCGGGAGGCGCGGCAGGTTTTCTACCGGCTGAGCGAGGCGCGCGCGGCCAGGTTGATCGAGGCGCTCTACGCCATCTTCTGCGCGCCGGAAGGAGAAGGGACATGATGCCGTGGATGCAGGCCCTGGCGGGCGGCATGCTGCTCGGCCTGTCGGCGATGGTGTTGCTGATCGGCAATGGCCGCATCGCCGGCATCAGCGGCATATTCGGCCGCATGCTGGATGGATCGCAGGTGGCGGCGAACGCGGCCTTCCTGTTGGGGCTGCTGGCCGGGCCGCCGGTCTTCGCCGCCCTGGCCGGGCACCCGCCCGCCGTGGTCGTTCAGGCCGGCTGGCCGGCGGTGCTGGCGGCCGGGCTGCTGGTGGGGGTGGGCACGCGCATGGGCGGCGGCTGCACCTCGGGCCACGGCATTCTCGGCCTCGCCCGGTTCTCGAAACGATCGATGGTGGCGACGGGCGTCTTCATGGCCACCGGCTTCGCCACGGCGACGCTGATGGGGGTGCTGCGATGATCGCGCGCCTCGCCGTGGCCCTGCTCGCCGGCGTGCTGTTCGGCCTGGGCCTGTCCCTGTCCGGCATGGTCGATCCCGCGCGGGTGCTCGGCTTCCTCAACCTCGCGGGCCGGTGGGACCCCAGCCTGGCCTTCGTGCTGGGCGGCGCGCTGCTGGTGGCGGTGCCCGGCGTGATGGTGCAGCGGCGCCTGGCCCGGCCGGTGCTGGACGAGCAGTTCCACCTGCCGCAGGCGCGCGCGGTGGACGCGCGGCTGGTGTTCGGCGCGGCGCTGTTCGGCATCGGCTGGGGGCTGGCCGGGTTCTGCCCCGGCCCCGCCTTGGCGGCGCTGTCGCTCGGGCTGGCGCCGGTGGTGCTGTTCGTGGCGGCGATGGCCGTGGGGATGGTGGCGCATGACCGGCTGGTCGCGCCGGCGATCGCGCGCCGGATTGAGAATCATCAAGCCAGATAAAGGAGACACGACGATGATCACGGATTGGAAAGCCCTGATCGGCAACATGAACGGCGGCGTGCGCGGCCTGCGCGAGGCGGCGCCGGCGGTGATGAAATCCTTCTCCGACATGGCGCGTGCCGCGCATGGCGGCGCCGCCCTGGACGGCAAGACGAAGGAGCTGGTCGCGCTGGCCATCGGTGTGGCCACGCGCTGCCAGCCCTGCATCGCCTACCACGCGGAGGGGGCCGCCAAGGCCGGAGCCAGCCGCGAGGAAATCGCGGAGACGCTGGCCATGTCCGTCTATATGGGCGCCGGCCCCTCCGTGATGTACGCCGCCCACGCGCTGGAGGCGTTCGACCAGCTGGGCAAGGGCTGATCAGCCCGGCGGCGTGAAGGCGGCGCGCGCCCGCGCCGCCTCCGCGCGAAACACGCAGTCCTCGGCGTGATCGTTGACGAGTCCCATCGCCTGCATGAAGGCATAGACCGTGGTGGGGCCGACGAAGCCCCAGCCGCGCTTCTTCAGATCCTTCGACAGCGCGATGGAGGACGGCGAGGTGGAGCGGGTCTGCGGCACCGGGTCTTCCCGCGTCTCGAACCGCCAGACATGGGCGGCGAGCGAGCCCTGTTCGCGGATCAGCTCCTTCGCGCGGCGGGCGTTGTTGATCACCGCCTCGATCTTGCCGCGATGGCGCACGATGCCGGCATCGGCCAGCAGCCGCGCGACATCCTTCTCCGTGAAGCGGGCGACGCGGTCGATCTCGAAATTGGCGAAGGCGGCGCGGAAATTCTCGCGCTTGGCCAGGATGGTCCGCCAGCTCAGCCCGGACTGGAAGCCTTCCAGCGACAGCTTCTCGAACAGCCGCCGGTCGTCGGCGACGGGAAAGCCCCATTCGCTGTCGTGATAGGCGACGTAGTCGGGCGCGGCGGCGCACCAATGGCAGCGCGGCCGGCCGTCCGGGCCATGGAAAGGGTGGGTCATCGCGTCTCCTGCGGCCTGGCCGGCGTCCTTGTCTATCGCCACCCCAACGCCGGCGCCACCTGCGTGAGAATGGCTTCGATGACGTGGGCGTTGTAGGCGACGCCGAGCTGGTTGGGCACGGTGAGCAGCAGCGTGTCCGCTTCGGCGATGGCTTCGTCGGCCTGGAGCTGGGGGATGAGGGCTTCGGGTTCGGCGGCGTAGCCGCGGCCGAAGATGGCGCGGGTGGTGTCGTCGATGAAGCCGATCTGGTCCTGCGCCTGGTTGTTGGCGAAATAGGCGCGGTCCTGGTCGTTCACCAGGGCGAAGATGCTTCGGCTGACGGAGACGCGCGGTTCGCGGGCATGGCCGGCTTCCTTCCAGGCGGCGCGGAAGGCGCGGATCTGCGCGGCCTGCTGCACGTGGAAGGGTTCGCCGGTTTCGTCGTTCTTCAGCGTGGAGCTTTGCAGGTTCATGCCGTGTCGCGCGGCCCAGATGGCGGTGGCGTTGGAGGCGGCGCCCCACCAGATGCGCTCGCGCAGGCCGGGCGCGTGGGGTTCGGGGCGCAGCAGGCCGGGCGGGTTGGGGAACATCGGGCGGGGGTTGGGCTTGGCGAAGCCTTCGCCGCGCAGCACGTCCAGCAGCACTTCGGCGTGGCGGCGGCCCATATCGGCGTCGGTCTCGCCCTCGGCCGGGGCGTAGCCGAAATAGCGCCAGCCGTCGATCACCTGTTCGGGCGAGCCGCGGCTGATGCCGAGTTGCAGGCGGCCGCCGGCGATGAGGTCGGCGGCGCCGGCGTCCTCGGCCATGTAGAGCGGGTTCTCGTAGCGCATGTCGATCACCGCCGTGCCGATCTCGATGCGCTTGGTCTTCGCGCCGATCGCCGCGAGCAGGGGGAAGGGGGCCGCGAGCTGGCGGGCGAAATGGTGGACGCGGACATAGGCGCCGTCCGCCCCCAGCTCCTCCGCCGCCACCGCGAGGTCGATGGATTGCAGCAGCGCGTCCGCGGCGGAGCGGGTCTGCGAGTGGGGCGAGGGGGTCCAGTGGCCGAAGGAGAGGAAGCCGATCTTTTTCATGGGGCGAGGCTAGAGCGTGATGATGTTTGGCGGAACCGCCAAAAAGTCTGAATCACGCGACCAGACAAAGAGCTCTAGCCCGGTTGGCGGGCGTCATCCATAAGCGGGCGCATGGGAAAGCGTGACGCGACGGCGGGCGTCGTTCTCGCCGGCGATCTCGGCGGCACGAATTTTCGCGCGGGGCTGGTGGACGGGCAGGGGGCCATCAGGGCGGACTGCGTGCTGCCCGGCCCGGCGCGCTCGGCAGACGGGATCGACGCGGAGGGCTGGTGGGCGTGCCTGCTGGAAGCCGCCGCCCGGCTGGCGGACGAAGAACCGGCGCTGTTCGCGTCCATCGCGGGCGTGGCGATCTGCGGGGTGACGCGCACCCAAGTGCTGCTGGGCGCCGACGACCGGCCGCTGCGCAGGGCCATTCCGTGGAACGATGCGCGGGCTGAAGGGGCGGCGGCGCGGCTGCGCGGGGCGCTGGGCGCGCATCCGGAGGCGGCGGGCCTCAACGCGTTCCACCCGCTCGCGCGACTCGCCTGGCTGGCCGAGGCGGAGCCGGAGGTGCTGGCCCGCCTCGCCTGCGTGCTGGAGCCGAAGGACTATCTCAACCTGCGCCTGACCGGGGCGCGGGCCGGCGACGCGGTCTCCATGGCGCGGCTGCTGGCCGGGGCGGATGCGCTGGGGCATGTCGGCCTCGCCGCCGCCGTGCTGCCGAAGGTGCTGGCGGCGCAGCAGGCGGTGGGCGCGGTGCGGCCCGGCCTGCCCGCGCCGCTCGACCGGCTGGCCGGCGTGCCGGTGTTCTGCTGCGCCAACGACACCTGGGCGTCGGTGGTGGGGCTCGGCGGGCTGCGGCCGGGCCTGGCCTACAACATCTCCGGCACCACCGAGGTGCTCGGCGTGATGTCCGACCGGCCGGGCTTCGCCGAGGGGCTGCTGAGCTTGGATTGGGGCGGGCTGTGGCAGATCGGCGGGCCGAGCCAGACCGGGGCGGACACGGCGTCGTGGCTGGTCGATCTGCTGGGGCGGGGGCAGGACGGCGTGGCCCCGGCCATGGAGGCGCTGCTGCGCGGCGCGCGGCATGGGCAGCCCGTGCTGTTCCTGCCCTACCTCCAGGGCGAGCGCGTGCCCTACTGGAACCCCGCCTTGCGCGGCGCCTTCCTGGGCCTGCATCGCGATCACGGGCCTGCCGACCTCGCCTTCGCCGTCCTGGAGGGCATCGGCTTCCTCAACCGCATCGTGCTGGAGCGGGCGGAGGCGGCGCTGGGGCAGGCGGTCGCGGAAATCCGCCTCGGCGGAGGGGCCGCGGCCAATCCCGAATGGTGCCGGATCAAGGCCGATATCTGCGGCCGGCCGGTGGTGACCGGCGCGGTGGACGAGCCCGGCCTGCTCGGCGCCGCCATCACCGCCTGGACCGGCCTGGGCCGCTTCGCCTCGCTCGACGCGGCGCAGGCGGCGCTGGTGCGGATGGGGCGGCGCTTCGCGCCCGACCCGGCGCGGCGCGCGGCCTATGACCGGCTCTACCCGCTGTTCCGCCAGGCGGAGGCGGCGCTGGCCCCGGTTTCGGCCGGGCTGGCCGCTCTTTCGGCACCGGTTTGACCGGCTGGGTCGATCTGATACCAACGGCCATGAAGAATGGGCGTTGGTATCAATCCGTGTTCAGCGCGCCGGCGCGAATCGACCTGCGTGGGTTCATCGGGCAGTACGGCACGGCCCTCGCCGGGCTGGCGCTGATCGCCTTCTTCCTGGCCTTCGCGCCGAATTTCGCCAGCACGGCGAATATCGTGAACGTGCTGAAGGACACCAGCTTCCTCGCCATCCTCGCCCTCGGCTTCACCCTGGCCTTCACGGTGGCGGAGCTCGACCTGTCGGTGGCCGAGATCGCCAGCCTCGCGGCGGTGGTGTGCGGCTGGTTCGTGCAGCAGAAATATCCGCCGGCGCTGGCGGTGTCCGCGGCGCTCGCGGTCGGCCTCGTGCTCGGCGCGCTCAACGGATTCGGCGTGACGGTGCTGCGCGTGCCCTCGCTGATCATGACGCTGGGCACCGGCGCCATCGCGCGCGGCTTCGCCTTCATGATCACCCAGGGCGTGGCCTTCGTCGGCCGCTGGCCCACGGAGTTCACCGGCCTGGCGCGGGGCACCAGTTTCGGCGTGCCCAACCTGGTGCTGTGGCTGGCGGCGGTGACGGCGGCCACGCTCGCGCTGGTGAAATGCACGCGGACGGGCGCCCACATGCTCGCCACCGGCGAGGCGGAGGAGGCCGCGCGGCTGGCCGGCATCGCCACGGCGCGGATGAAGCGCATCGGCCTGCTGCTCGCCGGCCTGCTGTCCGCCGTCACCGCCGTGCTGCTGGCGGCGAACCTGTCCTCCGCCGCGCCCAACATGGCCGGCGACTACCTGCTCTACGCCATCGCCGCCGTGCTGCTGGGCATGACGGTGTTCGAGCCGGGGCGGCCCAACATTCCCGGCACGGTGTTCGCGGCGCTGGTGCTGAAGGTGCTGGGCAACGGGCTCGTGCTGCTCGGCGCGCAGTACTACGTGCAGGACATCGTGCTCGGCGTCATCATCATCACCTCCGTCGCCTTCTCGGCCAGCGCGCTGAAGAAGGCGGCGTTCAAGGTTTGAGGCTACAACAATGGGGAGTGGGTCATGTTCGGGCTGAAACGGATCATCGCGGCGGCGGGGCTGCTCGTCCTGCTGGGCCACGCCGCCCAGGCGTTCGAGCTGGGCATCATCGGCTTCCAGTTCTCGTCGGAGACCCACGCCCGCGTCGCCAATGCCGCGGCGGCGGCGGCAAAGGCCAAGGGCTGGACAGTCACCTTGCTGAATTCGGAAGGCTCGCTGCCCAAGCACGCCGAGCAGTTCGACGCGCTGATCGCCAAGAAAGTGGACGCCATCATCATCGCCATGGGCAAGCCGGTGGAGGCGGACGCGCAGTTCAAGGCGGCGAAGGACGCGCATATCCCGGTCATCACCGTGCAGTCCGGATCGAGTCCGCACGCGCTGTTCGACATCCAGAGCAATGAATACAAGGTGGGCGCCGACGCCGCGCTCTATCTGCTCGGCGCGCTCGGCTTCCAGGGCAACATCCTCACCGCGCGGTTCGACCTCAACGTCGCCTCGCGCATCCGCGGCCGCATCCTCGACGTCGCGCTGTCCGAGAACCAGGCGGTGAAGGAACTCGGCAAGTTCTCCATGGCCCGCACCCAGAGCTGGCGCGACGACGTGCGCAGCGGCATGCAGGCGCTGCTGCTGCAGAACCAGGGCAAGATCAACGGCATCTGGGCCTCGTTCGACGGACAGGCCTACATCATCGACGACCTGCTCCAGGCGCAGGGCGTGAAGAAGGGGCAGATCCCCCTGGTCTCCGCCGATGGCGGCAAGGAAAGCTACGAACGCATCGCCGACCCCAACTCCACCTTCGTCGCCACCGTCGCCGTGCCGTTCGAGGATATGGGCCGCAAGGCGGTGGACGCGATCCAGGCGATCGTGATCGACAAGAAGGCCAAGGAAAGCATCGCGCCGGGGCCGTACCTGTTCGTGGATGCGGTGCTGGTCGATAAGAGCAATGTCGATAAGTTTCTGGGCAAGTAAGGAAGAAAGCGTGTTCTTTTTTGAAAAAAAGAACCAAAAAACTTTTATTCGCTTGGCGCGGAGTCCTGGCCCCTCCGCGCGAAGAATAACGAGCAAAAGTTTTTTTGCTTCTTTTTTTTCAAAAAAAGAAGACGCTTCCTTCCTCCCATGACCCCCCTCCTCTCGCTGCGCGGCATCGGCAAAAGCTACGGCGCCGTGGTCGCGGTGCGCGATGTCGATCTGGACGTCTTCGCCGGCGAGGTGGTGGCGTTGTGTGGCGACAACGGGGCCGGCAAGTCGAGCCTGATCAAGGTGATTTCCGGTGCCGAGGACGCGAGTTCGGGCACCATGCATCTGCGCGGCGTGAAGGTGGTGTTCGCCTCGCCGCATGACGCGCTGGCGCAGGGGGTGGCGACGATCTACCAGGACCTTGCGCTGGCCCCGCGCCTGTCCATCGCGCAGAACGTCTTCATGGGCTCGGAACTCACCCGCACGCTGGGCCTGCCCTTCCTGCGGGTGCTCGACAAGCGGCGGATGGAGGCGGAATCGCGCCGCTATCTCGCGCAGCTTTCCGTGGGCGTCACCGACATGCGCCGCCCGGTGGAGCGCCTGTCCGGCGGGCAGCGCCAGGCGGTGGCGATCTCGCGCGCCCTGCGCTGGAACGCCGAGATCATCGTCATGGACGAGCCCACCGCGGCGCTGGGCGTGAAGGAGACGGCGCAGGTGCTGGACCTGATCCGCGCCTTGAAAGCCGGCGGGCGCACCATCCTGCTGATCAGCCACAACATGCGCGACGTGGTGGCGCTGGCCGACCGGGTGGTGATCATGGGCGCCGGGCGCAAATACGTGGACCGCCCGCTCGGCGACCTCACCGCCGACGACCTCACCCATCTCATCATGGCCGGCAACGGCCGGGCGGGCTGAATGCGCGAGGCCATCGCCATCGACACCGATCCCGGCCAGGACGACGCGGTCGCCCTGCTGCTGGCCTTCGCGAGCGCGGACCTTCTCGATCTGCGCGCCATCACCACCGTCGCCGGCAATGTCGGCGTGGCGCAGACCACCGCCAACGCGCTGCGCATCCGCGACCTCGCCGGCGCCGACACCCCAATTCATCGCGGCGCGGACGCCCCGCTGGTCTTTCCGCTGGAAACCGCGGAGTTCGTCTGCGGGCCGGACGGGCTGGCCGGGGCCGGCCTGCCGCCGCCGGCGAGCGCGGCGGCGCCCGGCCATGCGGTGCAGGCGCTCATCGCCCTCTGCCGCGCGGCACCCGAGGAGGGCATCACGCTGTGTCCCCTCGGGCCGCTGACCAATATCGCGCTGGCCTTCCGCCTGGCGCCGGACATCCTGCCCAGGATTCGCCGCATCGTGCTGATGGGCGGGGCGGTCGCGCTGGGCAACATCACCCCGGCGGCCGAGTTCAACTTCCATGTCGATCCGCACGCCGCCGCCATCGTGTTCGGCGCGGGGCGGCCGATCGCCATGTTCGGCCTCGGCGTCACGCTGCAGGCCATCGCCAGCCACGCCCAGGTCGCGCGGATCGGCGCGCTGGGCAACGCGGCGGGGCGGGCGATCCACGGCATGCTCACCCGCCCCCGCCCCGGCGGGCTCGGCAGCGTGGGGCACCCGATGCACGATGCCTGCGTCATCGCCTTCCTGCTGTGGCCGGAGCTGTTCGCCGGCCGCGACTGCTTCGTGGAGATCGCCACCGGCGCCCTGCGCGGCCGCAGCACCATCGACTGGAACGGCCGCACCGGCCGCGCCGCCAACGCCCATGTCGTCGGCTCGGTCCAGGCGCACGACCTGTTCGAGCGCATGATCGAGCGCCTCGCCACCCTGCCCTGAGAGGCTGCCATGACCCATTTCGTCGATGCGCTGCAACTGGAAGCGGAGGACGCCATCCTGCGCATGCGCCAGGCCGCGCTGGACGCCCGCCGCATCCACGCCCGGGCCGAGCTGATGCGCCACGTGCTCTCCACCGCCCGCAAGGTGAAGGACCGCCCGCCGGCCGAGGCAGTGGAGACCGTGGTGCGCGAATGGATGGCAGCCTGGCAGCTCGACCGCGACGCCTGGCCCCATGTCGCGCGCGACATGGAGGCGTTCACCGCCGCCTTCCACGACTACGCCCGCACGCCCGACGCCGCCGCCGACGCGCGGCTGCGTGCATGCGCCGCGGCGCTGGATGCCGCCCTCGCCCGCGAAGGCACCTCCATCGCCGACCAGATGGCGTTCCGCTCGCAATGCGCCCATGGCTGGTGGGCTGCCGTGGTGCCGCCGCCGGAGCCGCTGCCGGATTCCGTGCCGCGCCCGGCGCCCGACAGGCCATTCTGGGAAGCGGGCTGCGCCCCGCGCTGCCGCTGAACGCGCGTCAGCCTCGCCCCATCAGCGCGAGGTAGTCCCACACCATCGTCGCCCCGGCCAGGGCGGTGATCTCGGCATGGTCGTAGGCGGGCGCCACCTCCACCAGGTCCATGCCGCGAAAGCCGATCCCGTCCAGCCGGCGCAGGATCGCCTGCGCCTGCCAGCTCGCCAGCCCGCCGATTTCCGGCGTGCCCGTGCCCGGCGCGAAGGCCGGGTCGAGCACGTCGATATCGAAGCTGAGATAGGCCGGCGCCCCTTCCACCGTGGCGCGAATCTGCGCCGCGATTTCCAGCGGCCCGCGCAAATGCACGTCCTCGGCCGGCAGGATCGTCACCCCCTGGGCCAGCGTCCACTCCCACACCGCCCGCTGCACCGGCGAGCGGATGCCGATCTGGATGGAGCGGCCGGGATCGACCAGCCCCTCCCGGATCGCGTGCCAGAACACCGACCCATGGCCGAACGCCTGCCCGAAACTGTCCGGCCAGGTGTCCACATGCGCGTCGAAATGCACCAGCGCCAGCGGCCCATGCCGCCGCATCGCCGCGCGCAGCAAGGCCAGGGTGATGCCATGCTCGCCACCCAGGGCGATCAGGTGCCCCAGCCCCGCCGCCTGCGCCTCGATCCGCGCGAGGCTCGCGCCGATATCGCCCAGCGCGATCTCGAAATCGCCGATATCCGCCACATCCATCGCCGCCGGATCGACCCAGGCACCGGGATGGTCGCCATCCACCAGCATGCGGCTGGCCTGGCGAATGGCCTGGGGCCCGAACCGCGCCCCGGCCCGATTGGTGGTGCCGATATCCAAGGGAATGCCGGCGATGGTGAAGGCCGCGGCACGATCGGTGCGCGCGATGCCCAGGAAACTGGGCGGGGTGGCGAAGGTGGGGGTGCCGGTCATGGGGTTCGTCCGTTGGGAAAGGAAGCAAGGGCTTCTTTTTTGAAAAAAAGAAGCAAAAAACGTTTGATATTAAAGACTGTACACGCGGCGACGCCTCGGGAATGACCCCAAGGTGAAAATTGGATGACGCTGGGTGAGGGGGAAGGGAAGGGCTCAGGCGCGGAGGGCGGCGCGCGTCATCCCGACCATTCCGCCGCGCGGGGCGGGGCGAAAATCTCGAAACCGAAGATCGCCCCCACCGGCGCGATGCAGGGCCGGCGGCGGGCCGGGCGGATCGCGACGTCTTCCGGTTCGGGCGCGCCGGTCTCGCGGCCGCGCGGGGCGGGGAACAGGCAGGGCAGGCGCGGGCCGCGCGGCGTGACGGTGCCGGGTTTGCGGGCGATCGCCGGGCGCGGTTCCGGCTCGGGCATGGGCGGCAGGGTGCCGGCCTTCCACATGGCGAAGATGTCGTCGAGCCGGCCCATCGTGCCGTGCAGCTTGGCGAAGAAGCCTTCCATCATCGCCCGCTCGTCCCGGCCGAGGACCAGCCGCATCCACCAGCTCATCAGCGCGGCGGCGAAGCTCTGCGCGAAGAGGGTGAAGGGGCCGGGCGGGGGCATGCGGGGGGCTCCTATTAACGAACGATTTCGGAACATACCGACGTATGTACCCCGTTGCAAGAGAAAAATCCGAAATTCCCAAAATTTTTTGGGAACTCTAAAGATGGCTCCTTTTCAACTATCGCCCAGTCCCGCCGATGCCCCCACCAGCCGCGTTCCTCTCCGCCAAAGAATAACGGATAAAAGTCTTTTTGCTTCTTTTTCTTCAGAAAAAGAAGAC
>CAMFLK010000117.1 GCA_945957135.1 uncultured Rhodospirillales bacterium | reverse complement strand
GCCTTGTCCTCCAGCAGCCGGCGGATGTCGGCGGCGCGGATGCGCGGCAGGAACGGCGCCAGGGCGGTGAGGGGGGCGGCGGCCATCAGCAGCGCGGCGGGCACGGGCACGATGCGCGGGGCTGGCAGCCCGGCGGCGCGCGCCACCGCGCGGACGAAATCGCGATAGGGCAGGGGCTCCGGCCCGGCCACCACCAGCGCCTCCGGCCCGTCGAGCGGCATGGCCAGGGCGGCGAGGATGCAGCGCGTCAGGTCGTCCTGGTGGATCGGCTGTACCAGCGCGTGGCCGCCGCCGGGCAGCGGCACCACCGGCAGCCGGGAAAGCAGGGTGGCGAGCCTTTGTACATTGTCCTCGCCCTGGGCGCCGTAGATCATCGTGGGGTGCAGCATCACCCCACGCCGGCCGGAGGCGCGCAGCGCGGCCTCGCCTTCCATCACCCCCGTGCCATGCGCGTCGGGCCAGCGCGTGAAGCGGCGGGTGCTGCCGAGCAGGACCAGCCGCGCCGCCCGCGGTGCCGCCGCGAGGATGGCCGGCGCGTGCCGCGCATGCGCGCAGGACACCACGGCCGCCGCGTCGCCCAGCGCCCGCGCCAGGGCGGGCTTGTCCGTGAGGTCCGCGACGCGGGGTTCCACGCCGAGGCCGAGGGCGCGGAACTTCGCCCCGTCGCGCACCACCGGCACGAAATCCGTGCCTTGCCCGGCCAGGGCGCGGCACAGCACGGCGCCCGAGCGCCCCGCGGCGCCGATCACGTGAACGCGCGACATGGGTCTCCTAGCCCGGCTCCAGCCGTGCCGGCGGCGGGGCGAGGGAGGGCTGTTCGTCCTTCAGCCCCACGCCGGTGAGGCCCAGGCGGCCTGCGGCCTGGATCAGCCAGAGCAGCTTGCCGGCGGCCAGGGCCGGCGGAAGGCCGGAGGGGCGGATGTTGGAGACGCAGTTGCGTTCCGAATCCGCGCGGCCGGCGCGTGGCTGCCAGGTGAGATAGGCGCCCAGGCTGTCGGCGGTGGACAGGCCGGGGCGTTCGCCGATCAGCACCACGATCAGCCCGGCGCCGAGGGCCTCGCCGACGCCATCGCCCAGCGCCACCCGCCCCTGGCGGGCGATGACGACGGGGCAGGCTTCGCCCAGCGCCGGGATAAGTTCGGCGAGCAGCGGGGCGGCATGGGCCTGCACCGCCTGGGCGGACAGCCCGTCGCACAGCAGGAAGGCGATGGCGCCGGGCGAGGGGGCGGCGGCCAGCGCGGCGGCGCTCGCCTCGGTCAGCCGGCGGCCGAGATCGGGGCGGCGGAGATAGGTGGCGCGGTCCGGGCAGGCGCTGGTGGCGAGCCGGCTGGCGATGCCGTGGGCCGCCAGCGCGGCCTGAAGGGCGGGGATGTCGAGCTCGGCGTGCACGGCGTCGCGCGCCGCGGCGTGGTCGGCCTGGAAGGCGAGATGGGCCTGGGTGGGCATGCCGTTGCCGGCGCGCCCCAGCGCCACGCGGGCCGGGGTGAAGCGGCGCAGGTCGCGCCACAGGGCGGGAACCTCCGCCATCAGCCCAGCGTGCCGAGCAGGGGAAGCGGGATGCGGTCGGGGGTGGATGGCGTGTCCAGCCCCATGGCGGCCAGCCAGGCCTCGAATTCCGGGGCGGGGCGCAGGCCCAGCACGCCGCGCAGGTACAGCGCGTCGTGGAACGAGGTGCTCTGGTAGGACAGCATCACGTCGTCCGCGCCGGGTATGCCCATGATATAGGTGACGCCGGCGGCGCCGAGCAGGGTGAGCAGCGCGTCCATGTCGTCCTGGTCGGCTTCGGCGTGGTTGGTGTAGCAGACATCCACCCCCATGGGCAGGCCGAGCAGCTTGCCGCAGAAATGATCCTCCAGCCCGGCGCGGATGATCTGCTTGCCGTCGGCCAGGTATTCCGGGCCGATGAACCCCACCACGGTGTTGACCAGCAGCGGCGCGAATTCCCGCGCCACGGCGTAGGCGCGGGTTTCCAGCGTCTGCTGGTCCACGCCGTGATGGGCCTCGGCGGACAGCGCGCTGCCCTGGCCGGTCTCGAAATACATCGCATCCGTGCCCACCGTGCCCCGGCGCAGCGACAGGGCGGCGTCATGCGCCTCGGCGAGCAGGGCGAGGTCGATGCCGAAGCCGCGATTGGCCGCCTCGGTGCCGGCGATGGACTGGAACACCAGATCGACCGGCGCGGCCCGCTCCATGCAGCGCAGGGCGGTGGTGACGTGGCACAGCACGCAGGTCTGGGTGGGGATGGCGTAGCGGGCGCGCATCTCGTCGAGCATGTGCAGCAGGGCGAGGGTGGCGGGCACGCTGTCGGTGGCGGGGTTGATGCCGATCACCGCGTCGCCGGCGCCCAGCAGCAGCCCGTCCAGCGCCGCGGCGGCGACGCCGGCGGGGTCGTCGGTGGGGTGGTTGGGCTGCAGGCGCACGGAGAGGCGGCCGGGCAGGCCGAGCGTGTTGCGGAAGGCGGTGGTGACGCGGCATTTCGCGGCGACGGCGACGAGGTCCTGCAGACGCATGATCTTGCTGACGGCCGCGGCCATTTCCGGGATCAGCCCGGGCCGCAGCGCGGCCAGCGCGGCCGGGTCGGCCTCGGCCAGCAGCCAGTCGCGCAGGCCGCCGACGGTGAGATGGGCGATGGGGGCGAAGGCGGCGCGGTCGTGGCGGTCCATGATCAGGCGGGTGACCTCGTCCTGCTCGTAGGGCACGAGGTCGGTGGCGAGGAAGGCGGATAGCGGCAGGTCGGCCAGCGCCAGCTGGGCGGCGACGCGCTCGCTGGCCGAGGCGGCGGCGATCCCGGCCAGCGCGTCGCCCGAACGGAAGGGCGTGGCGCGGGCCATCAGCGTGCGCAGATCGGCGAAGGTGAAGCGGGTGCCGCGCAGGGTGTGGGTATAGGGCATGCGCTGTCTCCGGGGCGGCCTGTGCCGAGGGTGGCGTGGTGCCCCGTGGCGTCAAGGGCGAAAGCGTCGCAATTTAGGACTCGACAGGCGCGCGCCGGTCCTGTAGATGCCCGCCCTTCACACCGGAACGCGGGAGACTTCCGGGCCATGGCGCGCGTCCACGCGAATCATGGCCCTGTCGCATGCACCGCGGTCCCTTGGAGCAGGAACCAGGGATCATGGCGAAGAAGATCGTCGGCTATATCAAGTTGCAGATTCCGGCCGGCAAGGCCAATCCCTCGCCGCCCGTGGGGCCGGCGCTGGGCCAGCGCGGCCTGAATATCATGGCTTTCGTGAAGGAATTCAACGCGGTCACCGCGCAGATGGAGCCGGGCATGCCCGTGCCCGTGGTGATCACCGCCTTCGCCGACCGCACCTTCACCTTCATCATGAAGACGCCGCCGAACACCTACTTCCTCAAGAAGGCGGCGAACATCACCAAGGGCACCACCACCCCGGGCAAGGGCGCCGCGGTGGGCAAGGTGACCACCGCGCAGCTGCGCGAGATCGCCGCGACCAAGATGAAGGACATGAACGCCAACGACGTGGACGGGGCCGTGCGCATGCTCGCGGGCTCCGCGCGATCGATGGGTCTCACCGTGGTGGAGGGCTGAGCGCCATGGCACACAACAAGCGTCACGCGAAGGCCGCCGCCACCGTGGACCGGGCGAAGAACTACGCCCTCGCCGAGGCGATCGCGCTGGTCAAGGCCAACGCCACCGCCAAGTTCGACGAGACGGTCGAGCTGTCGATGAACCTGGGCATCGACCCGCGCCATGCCGACCAGATGGTGCGCGGCCTGGTCGGCCTGCCCAACGGCACCGGCAAGACCCTGCGCGTCGGCGTGTTCGCCCGTGGTGCGAAGGCCGAGGAGGCGCTGGCCGCCGGGGCCGACGTGGTGGGCGCCGAAGACCTCGCCGAGAAGATCCAGGCCGGCGACATCCAGTTCGACCGCTGCATCGCCACGCCGGACATGATGGCCCTGGTGGGCCGGCTGGGTAAGATCCTCGGCCCGCGCGGCCTGATGCCGAACCCCCGCCTGGGCACGGTGACGATGGACGTGAAGGGTGCCATCACCGCCGCCAAGGCCGGCCAGGTGGAGTTTCGCGCCGAGAAGGCCGGCATCGTGCATGCCGGCATCGGCAAGGCCAGCTTCACCGACCAGCAGCTGCTGGAGAACGCCCGCGCCTTCGCCGACGCGATCATCAAGGCCAAGCCGACCGGCGCCAAGGGCACCTATCTGAAGAAGGCGGCGCTCAGCTCCACCATGGGGCCGGGCGTGTATCTGGACGTGGCGACGATTCAGGCCTGACCGAATTCGCCGGCCCTCACGGGCTGGCGCGCAGGGGGGCGGGAGCCCCCCGATCCTGTCCGAGACCGCACGCAGGCACGCCCCACGGGGCCGCCTTCAATGGGCCGAGAGGCCCGCGCGCGGGAGACGGGGAAGCCAGGGAATGCAGGGCCGCGAGGCCCGGACCCCGGCGGTTCCGGCTGACACGCGGCGCTTCGTCGCGTGCAAGGACAGGCGAACCGGGGCGGCCCGGCGCCTGAGACGGCGCTGGCGCGGCCCCAGAGGGCAACCCGGCCGGGTGCGGCGTTTTCGCATTCGGCCACCGATGGAGACGGGTTTTGGACCGTACGGAGAAGCGGGAGTTCGTTGCCTCGCTCGCTTCGGTGTTCGCCGAGACGTCGATGGTCGTCGTCAGCCTGAACAAGGGCATGACGGTGGCGGAAGTGACGGATCTGCGGCGCCGGATGCGTGGCGCGGGGGCGACCTTCAAGGTCGCGAAGAACCGGCTGGCCACCCTCGCCTTGGATGGGACCCGATTCGACGGCCTGGCACCCATGCTGAAGGGTCCGACCACGCTCGCGTGGTCGAAGGACCCGGTGGCGGTGTCGAAGGCGGCTGTCGAGTTCGCCAGGACCAACGAGAAGTTCGTGCTGCTCGGCGGCGCGCTCGGCACCCAGACGCTCGATGCGGCCGGGGTGAAGGCGCTGTCCGAGCTGCCGTCGCTCGATGAACTTCGCGCCAAGCTGGTGGGGCTGCTCGTTGCCCCGGCCACGCGGATCGCGGGCGTTCTTCAGGCGCCGGGCGGGCAGCTCGCGCGGGTTCTGGCGGCCCATGCCAGCAAGGACGAGGCGGCATAGTTCGCGAGGAGTCCGGGTGGGCGGCGCAATCCTGCCCCGCGCACCCACAGTGAATGGCAGGCCCGCGGGCGCGGGCTTGTATGGAACCGACCAGGGTCTAAATTAGGGATACGCAGAAATGGCTGATCTTTCGAAAATCGTGGACGAGCTGTCCAGCCTGACCGTGCTGGAAGCCGCCGAGCTGTCGAAGCTGCTCGAGGAGAAGTGGGGCGTGTCCGCCGCCGCTCCCGTGGCGGTGGCCGCCGCGGCCCCCGCCGGCGGTGGCGCTGCCGCCGCTCCGGCCGCCGAGGAGCAGACCGAGTTCACGGTCATTCTTGCCACCTCCGGCGACAAGAAGATCAACGTGATCAAGGAAATCCGCACCATCACCGGCCTGGGCCTGAAGGAGGCCAAGGATCTGGTCGAGGGCGCGCCGAAGACCGTGAAGGAAGGCGTGTCGAAGGACGACGCCGCGAAGATCAAGAAGCAGCTGGAAGAACAGGGCGCCACTGTCGAAGTCAAGTGATCGTCCCGCGCGGCCCGGCTTTGCCGCGCACTGAGCTGGGGCGGGCGGAAATCGCGCGATTTCCGCCCGCGCTCCCGTTTCCGAAGCGGAAGCGCCGGAGCATCTGAACGTCGATCCCCGGCGGCCGGGGCAGTTGCTGGCCGCGGACCCTTTTGATGTGACGAGGCAGGACAGGCATGAACGCGATCACCAGGTCATTCACCGGGCAGAAGCGCATTCGCAAGAGCTTCGGGCGGATTCCCGAAGTGACCGAGATGCCCAACCTGATCGACGTGCAGCGCGCCAGCTACGAGGCGTTCCTGCAGATGAACACGCCGCCGGACAGCCGCACCAATACCGGTCTGCAGGAAGTCTTCAAGTCGGTCTTTCCGATCGACGACTTCGCCGGCCGCGGCCGGCTGGAATTCGTCTATTACGAGCTGGAAGAGCCGAAATACGACGTCGAGGAATGCATCCAGCGCGGCATGACCTTCGCCGCGCCCCTGAAGGTGATCCTGCGCCTGATCGTGTGGGACCTCGACGAGGACACCGGCGCCCGCTCGATCCGCGACATCAAGGAGCAGCCGGTTTACATGGGCGACATGCCGCTCATGACCGACAACGGCACCTTCATCATCAACGGCACCGAGCGCGTCATCGTCAGCCAGATGCACCGCAGCCCGGGCGTGTTCTTCGACCACGACAAGGGCAAGACCCACAGCAGCGGCAAATACCTGTTCGCCGCGCGGGTGATCCCCTATCGCGGCTCGTGGCTCGATTTCGAGTTCGACAGCAAGGACCTCGTTTACGTGCGCATCGACCGCAAGCGCAAGCTGCCGGTCACCACGCTGCTCTACGCGCTGGAAGGGGCGCGCACCGAGGCGCTGCGCGCCGCCCGCCTCGCCCAGGGCGAAGAGGTCGAGCCGGGCGAAATCCGCGGCATGGACGCCGAGGAAATCCTCGGCACGTTCTACGGCCAGGTGGTGTTCACCCGCACGCCGAAGGGCTGGGCGCGGCCGTTCGACCCCGACGCGTTCCGCGGCGTGAAGCTGATGGAGCCGCTGGTCGATGCCGAGAGCGGCGAGGTGGTGGCCGAGGCGGAAGCCAAGCTGACCAGCCGCGCCGCCCGCAAGATCGCCGAGAAGACGCGCGAGGTGCTGGTCGGCCGCGCTGACCTGCTGGGCCGCTTCATGGCCGAGGACCTGGTGAACGAGGAGACCGGCGAAATCTACGCCGAGGCCGGCGAGGAACTGGCCGAGGCGCGGCTGACGGCGCTGGAGGATGCCGGCATCGACCGGCTGCCGACCCTGGCGGTCGATCAGTCCGCCGGCCCGTGGATCCGCAACACGCTGGCGGTGGACAAGAACGGCAACCGCGACGACGCGCTGATCGACATCTACCGCGTGATGCGCCCCGGCGAGCCGCCGACGCCGGAGACCGCCGAGGCGCTGTTCCGCGGCCTGTTCTTCGATGCCGACCGCTACGACCTCTCCGCCGTCGGCCGCGTGAAGATGAACATGCGCCTGGGCATCGAGGCCGAGGACAGCGTGCGGGTGCTGCGCAAGGAAGACATCCTGCGCACCGTGAAGATCCTGTGCGAGCTGAAGGACGGGCGCGGAACCATCGACGACATCGACAATCTCGGCAACCGCCGGGTGCGCTCGGTGGGCGAGCTGATGGAGAACCAGTACCGCGTCGGCCTGCTGCGCATGGAGCGGGCGATCCGCGAGCGCATGGGCTCGGTCGATATCGACACGGTGATGCCGCACGACCTGATCAACGCCAAGCCGGCGGCCGCCGCGGTGCGCGAATTCTTCGGCAGCAGCCAGCTGTCGCAGTTCATGGACCAGACCAACCCGCTGTCGGAAGTGACGCACAAGCGCCGCCTCTCGGCCCTCGGCCCGGGTGGCCTGACGCGTGAGCGCGCGGGCTTCGAGGTGCGCGACGTGCACCCGACGCATTACGGCCGCATCTGCCCGATCGAGACGCCGGAAGGGCCGAATATCGGCCTGATCAACTCGCTGGCCACCTTCGCCAAGGTGAACAAATACGGCTTCATCGAGACGCCGTACATGCTGGTGAAGGACGGCGTGGTGCAGCCCGGCGCCCGCTACCTCTCCGCCATGGAGGAGGAGAAGCTGGTGGTGGCGCAGGCCGACGCCAAGCTGGACGACAAGGGCCACTTCACCGACGAGCTGGTCTCCGTGCGCAAGCAGGGCGATTTCCGGCTGGTGAAGCCCGAGGACGTGACGGCCATCGACGTCTCGCCCAAGCAGCTGGTCTCCGTCGCCGCGGCGCTGATCCCGTTCCTCGAGAACGACGACGCCAACCGCGCGCTGATGGGCTCCAACATGCAGCGCCAGGCGGTGCCGCTGATCCGCGCGGACGCGCCGCTGGTGGGCACCGGCATGGAGGCGGCGGTGGCCCGCGACAGCGGGGCCACCATCGTCGCCCGCCGCCCCGGCGTGATCGACCAGATCGACGGTGCCCGCATCGTGGTGCGCGCGACGGCCGAGGACGGCACCACCAAGGGCGTCGATATCTACCGGCTGCGCAAGTTCATGCGCTCCAACCAGTCCACCTGCATCAACCAGCGCCCGCTGGTGCGCGTGGGCGACCGGGTGAGCACCGGGGACATCATCGCCGACGGGCCCTCGACCGAGCTGGGCGAGCTGGCGCTGGGGCGCAACGTGCTCGTCGCGTTCATGCCCTGGAACGGCTACAACTTCGAGGACTCGATCCTGATTTCCGAGCGGATCGCCCGCGATGACGTGTTCACCTCGATCCATATCGAGGAGTTCGAGGTCATGGCCCGCGACACCAAGCTGGGCCAGGAGGAAATCACCCGCGACATTCCCAACGTGGGCGAGGAGGCGCTGAAGAATCTCGACGAGGCCGGCATCGTCTATATCGGCGCCGAGGTGAATCCGGGCGACATCCTGGTGGGCAAGGTGACGCCGAAGGGCGAGAGCCCGATGACGCCGGAGGAGAAGCTGCTGCGCGCCATCTTCGGCGAGAAGGCGTCGGACGTGCGCGACACCTCGCTGAAGCTGCCGCCCGGCGTCACCGGCACGATCGTCGATGTGCGCGTGTTCAGCCGCCGCGGCGTGGACAAGGACGAGCGCGCCATGGCGATCGAGCGCGCGGAGATCGAGCGGCTGGCCAAGGACCGTGACGACGAGAAGGCGATCCAGGAACGCTCCTTCCTCAACCGGCTGCGCGAGCGGCTGCTCGGCCACAAGGCCAGCGGTGGCTTCAAGGGCATCAAGGCCGGCACGGACATCACCGAGGAGGTGCTGGCCGAGCATCCGCGCGGCGCCTGGCGCAATATCGGCGTGACCGATGACGGCGTGATGGCCGAGATCGAGGTACTGAAGCGCGAGTTCGACGCGGCGGTGGCCCGGCTGCAGGCCCGTTTCGACAGCAAGGTGGAGAAGCTGCAGCGCGGCGACGAGCTGCCGCCCGGCGTGATGAAGATGGTCAAGGTCTTCGTCGCGGTGAAGCGCAAGCTGCAGCCCGGCGACAAGATGGCCGGCCGCCACGGCAACAAGGGTGTGGTCTCGCGCGTGGTGCCGGTGGAGGACATGCCGTTCCTGGAGGACGGCACCTCGGTCGATCTCGTGCTGAACCCGCTGGGCGTGCCGAGCCGCATGAACGTGGGCCAGATCCTGGAGACGCATCTGGGCTGGGCCTGCGCGCGGCTGGGCAAGCAGGTGGGCGAGCTGGTGGAGGATTACCGCCGCACCGGCCGCGCCCGCGCCGAGCTGCTGGAGACGCTGCGTGGCGTGTATGGGGAGAAGGTGTTCGCCGAGCAGATCGCGCAGATGCCCGACGCCCAGCTCACCGAGCTGTGCGACAACCTCAAGAAGGGCATCCCCATCGCCACCCCGGTGTTCGACGGCGCCCGCATGGCCGATATCGAGGGCATGCTGACCCGCGCCGGCCTGGGCACCTCCGGCCAGATGACGCTGACCGACGGGCGCACCGGCGAGCCGTTCGAGCGCAAGGTGACGGTGGGCATCATCTACATGCTCAAGCTGCACCACCTGGTGGATGACAAGATCCACGCCCGCTCGATCGGCCCCTACAGCCTCGTCACCCAGCAGCCGCTGGGCGGCAAGGCGCAGTTCGGCGGCCAGCGCTTCGGCGAGATGGAGGTGTGGGCGCTGGAAGCCTACGGTGCGGCCTACACGCTGCAGGAGATGCTGACGGTGAAGTCGGACGACGTGTCCGGCCGCACCAAGGTCTATGAGGCGATCGTGCGCGAGCAGGACACGTTCGAGGCCGGCATTCCCGAAAGCTTCAACGTTCTGGTCAAGGAGCTGAAATCGCTCGGCCTGAACGTCGATCTGGACATGCACACGCCATGATTCCCGCCCCGCCCTTCCCGATGGAAGGGCGGGGAGTTTGCTCTTTCACGACCGCGCCCGGGGCTGCGCCCCGGGTGGCACAAGGGGTGACAGCATGAACGAGCTGATGAAGATCCTCGGCCAGACCGGCCAGGCCGCGACCTTCGACCAGATCCGCATCCAGATGGCCTCGCCGGAGCAGATCCGCTCGTGGTCCTACGGCGAGATCAAGAAGCCCGAGACCATCAACTACCGCACCTTCAAGCCGGAGCGGGACGGGCTGTTCTGCGCGCGCATCTTCGGCCCGATCAAGGACTACGAGTGCCTGTGCGGCAAGTACAAGCGCATGAAGTTCCGCGGCATCATCTGCGAGAAATGCGGCGTGGAGGTCACGCTGGCCAAGGTGCGGCGCGAGCGCATGGGCCATATCGAGCTGGCTTCGCCGGTCGCCCATATCTGGTTCCTCAAGTCCCTGCCCAGCCGCATCGGCCTGATGGTCGATCTCACGCTGAAGGAGCTGGAGAAGATCCTGTATTTCGAGAGCTACGTGGTTCTCGAGCCGGGCCTGACCGACCTCAAGCTGCATCAGCTGCTCACCGAGGAGCAGCTGATGGCCAAGCAGGACGAGTTCGGCGAGGACGGGTTCCGCGCCGCGATCGGCGCCGAGGCGATCAAGACCATCCTGCTCGGCATCGATTCCGACGCCGAGAAGGTGAAGCTGCGCGGCGAGCTGAAGGAGACCAGCAGCGAGGCCAAGCGCAAGAAGCTGGTCAAGCGCCTCAAGCTGATCGAGGCCTTCGCCGAATCCGGCGCCAAGCCCGAATGGATGATCCTCGACGTGGTGCCGGTGATCCCGCCGGAACTGCGCCCGCTGGTGCCGCTCGATGGCGGCCGCTTCGCCACCAGCGACCTGAACGACCTGTATCGCCGTGTGATCAACCGCAACAACCGCCTGAAGCGGCTGATCGAGCTGCGCGCGCCGGACATCATCGTGCGCAACGAGAAGCGCATGCTGCAGGAATCGGTTGATGCGCTGTTCGACAACGGCCGCCGCGGCCGCGTCATCACCGGCGCCAACAAGCGCCCGCTGAAGTCGCTGTCGGACATGCTGAAGGGCAAGCAGGGCCGCTTCCGCCAGAACCTGCTGGGCAAGCGCGTGGACTATTCCGGCCGCTCGGTGATCGTGGTGGGGCCGGAGCTGAAGCTGCAGCAGTGCGGCCTGCCCAAGAAGATGGCGCTGGAGCTGTTCAAGCCCTTCATCTACTCGAAGCTCGAGAAATACGGCCACGCCACCACCATCAAGGCCGCCAAGCGGATGGTGGAGAAGGAGCGGCCGGAGGTGTGGGACATCCTCGAGGAGGTGATCCGCGAGCATCCGGTGATGCTGAACCGCGCCCCCACCCTGCACCGCCTGGGCATCCAGGCCTTCGAGCCGGTGCTGATCGAGGGCAAGGCCATCCAGCTGCACCCGCTGGTCTGCACCGCCTTCAACGCGGATTTCGACGGCGACCAGATGGCCGTCCATGTGCCGCTGTCGCTCGAGGCGCAGCTCGAGGCGCGCGTGCTGATGATGTCCACCAACAACATCCTCAGCCCCGCCAACGGCAAGCCGATCATCGTGCCGAGCCAGGATATCGTGCTGGGCATCTACTACCTGTCGCTGGAGACGCCGGAGTTCCGCGCCACCCCGGATGAGGATGTGCGCGACGCCCACGGCAAGCTGATCACCCAGGGCGCCCGTGCCTTCGGCACGATCGGCGAGATCGAGCACGCGCTCGCTTCCGGCACGCTGCGCCTGCACGACAAGATCCGCAGCCGCTTCCACACGGTGGACGCGTCCGGCGCGCCGATCGTGCAGAAGGTGATCACCACCGCCGGGCGGATGATGATCGCCCAGGTGCTGCCCAAGAGCCCCAACGTGCCTTTCGCGCTGATCAATCGGCAGCTGACCAAGAAGAACGTCTCCGACGTGATCGACGTGGTCTATCGCCATTGCGGCCAGAAGGAATGCGTGATCTTCGCCGACCGGCTGATGGGCCTGG
>CAMFLK010000116.1 GCA_945957135.1 uncultured Rhodospirillales bacterium | reverse complement strand
CCCCCCCCCCTCACCCCTCCCCCCCCCACCCCCGACACCTCCACCCTAGAGTTTCGTCGGCAGCGTCAGATGTGTATAAGAGACAGGACGACAACCGGCGCGACGGCCGTCGGCGCGATGACGATCTCGGCCCCGCCGTGCTGGGCTTCGGCGACGACGTGCCGGCCTTCATGCTGGTCGCCGCCCGCCCGCGGCGCGCAGCCGAAATCACGAATATCGAGACCGAGGGGGAGGCCTGATCCATGGACGCAGCCGTCATCAGCAAGAAGGGCAAGCTCGGCCCGTTCAAATGGGACGACGCGCTGCTGCTGGACCAGCAGCTGACCGAGGACGAGCGCGCCATCCGTGACGCCGCGCACGACTATTGCCAGGAGAAGCTGTTCCCCCGCGTGCTGATGGCCAACCGCCACGAGACCTTCGATCGCGACGTGATGACCGAGATGGGGGCGATGGGCTTCCTCGGTTCCACCATCGAGGGCTATGGCTGCGCCGGCGTGAACTACGTCTCCTACGGGCTGATCGCCCGCGAGGTGGAGCGGGTGGACAGCGGCTATCGCAGCACGCTCTCCGTGCAATCCTCGCTGGTGATGTATCCGATCTACGCCCATGGATCGGACACGCAGAAGGACAAGTATCTGCCCAAGCTCGCCACCGGCGAGTGGATCGGCTGCTTCGGCCTGACCGAGCCCGATGCCGGCTCCGACCCTGGCTCCATGCGCACGCGGGCGAAATCCGTCGAGGGCGGCTACGTGCTGAACGGGTCCAAGACCTGGATCAGCAATTCGCCGGTGGCCGACGTGTTCGTCATCTGGGCCAAGGACGACGAGGGCGTGGTGCGCGGCTTCATCCTCGAGCGCGGCATGAAGGGGCTGACCGCGCCGAAGATCGAGGGCAAATTCGCGCTGCGCGCCAGCATCACCGGCATGGTGATGATGCAGGACGTGTTCGTGCCGGCCGAGAACATGCTGCCCAAGGTGAAGGGGCTGCGCGGCCCGTTCTCCTGCCTGAACAACGCGCGCTACGGTATCGCCTGGGGCGCCCTGGGCGCCGCTGAGTTCTGCTGGCACGCGGCGCGCGACTACACGATGCAGCGCATGATGTTCGGCCGCCCGCTGGCCGCCACCCAGCTGATCCAGAAGAAGCTCGCGGACATGCAGACGGAGATCACGCTCGGCCTGCAATCGGTGCTGCGGCTGGGACGGCTGATGGACGATGGCCAGGTGGCGCCGGAGATGATCAGCCTGTGCAAGCGCAATTCCTGCGGCAAGGCGCTCGATATCGCGCGCCTGGCGCGGGACATGCACGGCGGCAACGGCGTGGCCGACGAGTATCACGTCATCCGGCACGCCATGAACCTGGAAGCGGTGAACACCTATGAGGGCACGCATGACGTCCACGCCCTCATCCTCGGCCGCGCGCAGACCGGGCTGAGTGCGTTCGGCAACTAGACAAAACCCAGGAGAGTTCTTGCAATGCGCAAGAACTCTCCTTTCTTCTTCGTTTCAATTCCTTCGCCAATTGACAAAAGCGCCGATTCCCGGCCTTTATTGGGCCGCTGCGGACCGTTCCGTGCCTGCGTGATGCGGGCGGCCGCGCAGGTTCGCACGGTTCCGTTTCGTTTACGCGTCTGGCGGATGCTCGCGAACCCTTATCGAACGGCCGCAAGGCGGACCAGCGACGTGCCCGGCAAGGCGGCACGCGGCTCGTCGTGCCGTCGCGGCGCCATCTGACCCCGTCCGGACGCAATCCGGACACCGCCGGAACAGGTATTCCATGGATATGCATTTGAGCGCCGAAGCGGCGCCGACCGACGAAGCCCCGCCCTTCGCCGATCCGACCGTCCTCTGGTACCACGCGGCGCTGTGCCAGCTCAGCCTGCCCACGCGCGCCACCAAGGAAATCTGGCGGCGCGACACCGGCCAGGCCAGCGCGACGATCGAGGTGGCGGAGGATGGGCCGGCGATGCCCAGCGGCCGCTTCCTGCGTCTGCTTCTGCTCCACATTCTCGACAGCGCGCTGCGCGGCGGCAGCGCCGTGGTGGCGATGGGCGAGAACGCCGAGGAACTGGCCCAGCGTATTGGCGCCGATCTGGTTGGCGGCAAGACGCAGGACCTCGCTGAGCAGTATGAGCGATTGGTGGCAGCGAAACTCTCGGTCTCCCTGGGTAGCGGCGCCGAGCTTGGCGTGTTCGACGCGCGAGGCCGCTCGCGCGGGCCGGCGGCGGAATGGCGCGCCAGCCTGCGGCTGAACGCCCGCTTCTTCACCAGCCTCGCCGCCAACGCGGTGGGCCTGGACCGCAAGGTGGTGGCCGCGCTGATCGACGCGCCGATGGCGATCGACACCTATGCCTGGATCACCCAGTCGGTGAAGAACGACGGGATGGATCCCGAGACCGAGCCGATGATCACGCCCTGGCCGGACATGCAGGCCCGGTTCGGCGCGCCCTCGCAGGACATGGCCGAGTTCCGCGCGGCGCTGGAGGAGGCGCTGCGGCTGGTCACCACCGTGAGCCCGGCGATCTCAGTGGTGCTCGGCGAAACCGGGGTGAGCCTGCGACCCGCCGCCGAGCGGATTCGCGAACCGCGGGCGTTCGAGGCGCCGGCGGAACCGCCGGCCGCGGAATTGGCCCCGCCCCCTGTGGTGGTGGCCGAGCCGCCCCGCTACGCGCCCCCGCCGCCCGAGCCCGACCTCGCGGAGTCCTTGGAAGCCGAGCTTGCCGCCGCGGAATTCCTGCCCCCGCCGGCCGATCCGTATGTCCCCGAGCCGTTCCAGGCCCCGCGCGGCGGCGAGCGCCCGCCGATCTGCCTGAAATCGCACCTCACCGGCCTGCAACAGGTGATCTGGCTCAGCCCGTCCCAGGGCCGCGACAACCAGGTGATCGAGGTCAGCCCCGGCGGTCGCTACGATCCCGACACCGTCACGGTGCTGACGCTGGAGCCGATGATCCTGCAGATCCGAGGCGGTCTGCACGAGCGCGAGTTCGAGCGCGTCGCTTCCTGGGCAATGACCAATCGCGACCTGATCGACGATGTGTGGGACGGGCTCGATTCGATGGACGAGATCAACCGCCGGGTGAAGAAGGTGCCAGCGCCGGGCTGGAGGGATCGCGCCTGGCCGATGTGAGGCTCCTTCGCTTGTACGATTGTGCTTGCGTTGCGTTGGCCGGCATCAAGGCGCTTGAGCGAAACGCGCCTTGACGACACCGGGCACAGCGCCATCCCTGTACCAGGCCAGGACCGTCTTCACGCAGCCCCCGGCACGCCCTTCGAGGTAGAATACTCGAAATGCAGCGCTTGGTCGGGAAACACGATCGGGTGGATGGCGTGCGCCGCCATCGCCGCCTCGGAAAACCCCTGCAGGATCAATTTGAGCTTACCGGGATATGTCGCCACGTCGCCGATCGCGAATACGCCCGGCAGGCTGGTGCGGCAGGTGGCAGGATCGACGGCGACATGGTGCCGCTCCAGTTCCAGCCCCCAGCCAGCGATCGGGCCGAGATCCATCGACAGGCCGAAGAACGGCAGCAGCACATCGGCCGGCAGATGCTTCGTGGCATTGTCGAGATCGGCCACCTCGACCGCCGCGAGCCGGCCACCTTCGCCGTGCAGGGCGTGCAGCTGGTACGGAATCACCATCTCCACCTCGCCACGCGCGGCGGCCTCGTCGAGCTGGGCGGCGCTCTCCGGCGCGGCGCGGAAGCGGTTGCGGCGATGCACCACCTGGATGCTCGCGGCGATGCCGCGCAGCGCCAGCGCCCAATCCACCGCCGAATCGCCGCCGCCGGCGATCACCACTCGCTTGCCGCGCAGATCTTCGCGCCGGCGCACGTAGTACTGCACGGCGCCGGTTGCCTCGTATTCGGGCAGGCCATCGAGCGGCGGCCGGTTGGGGCCGAAGGCGCCAGCCCCAGCGGCCAAGATCACTGCCTTGGCCCGCACCGCATTGCCGGCATCGGTGCCCAGCGTGAACGCGCCCTCGCAGCCCTCCAGCCGCTCCACCCGGTGGCCGAGCAGCCGCGCCGGCGCGAAGGGGGCGATCTGGCGGTCGAGTTGGGCGATCAACTCACCAGCCTCGATCGCGGGATGGCCGGGAATGTCGTAGATTGGCTTTTCTGGATACAGCGCCGTGCATTGCCCGCCTATCTCGCCCAGCACGTCGATCAGCACGCAGCGCAGCTTGAGCATGCCGAGCTCGAAGGCGGCGAACAGCCCCACCGGGCCGGCGCCGATGATGGCCACATCCGTGTCGATCTGCTGGGTCATGGCGGCAGGTAGCCCCTCCTTTCGCAGCTTGGCAACTTCCCGCACATTGGTGCGGTGATCTCCCGTCTGCTCTCCCTGCCGAACCTCGCCGCGACGTATCGCCTCGCCGAAGCCGTTGCGCGTTTGACGCGGGCGGGCGATGCAATATTGCTGGAAGGTCCACTGGGCGTCGGGAAGACCGAATTCGCTCGCGCCTTCCTGCGCACCATCAGCTGTAACCTGGCGCTAGAGGTGCCCAGCCCCAGCTTCACGCTGGTGCAGAGTTACGACACGGCGCACGGCCCGGTGCACCATTTCGATCTGTGGCGACTCGATGGATCCGACGCACTGGTCGAACTTGCCTGGGAGGACGCGGTGGCCGACATCGTGCTGGTGGAATGGCCGGATCGCCTGGGCGCACTACGACCGGACTCGGCACTGACCATCACCCTTGAATCGGGGCCGGACGGCGCACGCACCGCGCGGCTGACCGGCTGGGACACTCGTTTGCCGTGAATCTCGCGACCATTCCGGCGGACGTCGCCTTCCTCGACGCGCTGGCCGCGCGTTGGCTGGCGACCCAAGACGATCCGTCGCGCGGACTCATCCTGCTACCTACCCGCCGCGCCGCGCGCGCGCTCGCCGATTCGTTCCTGCGCGCAAGCGAGGGGCGGCCGATGCTGCTGCCGCGCATCACTGCAGTAGGCGCGCCGGACGAGGCGCCACTATCGCTCGCTGGGGCGCTCGACCTGCCGCCGGCGATCGCGCCGCTGCCCCGCCTGGCCGCCCTGTCACGCATGATCCTTGCCCTGCCGGCTGATCAAGGTGGCGCGTGCGGAGCAGATGCCGCGTGGATGCTGGCCCGCGAACTCGCCGCGCTTATGGACGAGGCGGATCGGGCGGAGATCGACCTCGCCACCGCCCTATCGCGCGCGGCAGAAGGCGAGCACGCGGCGCATTGGGACATCACGCTGCGCTTCATGCGCATCGTCAGCGAGGCCTGGCCGCGTTTTCTGGCCGATGGTGGGCTGATCAACCCGGTCACCCGCCAAGTCCGGCTGCTCGACGCGCAGGCCCGAGCCTGGCAGGTGGCGCCGCCGGATGCGCCGGTCTGGACCGCCGGGGCCACCGGCGCCATTCCCGCGGTGGGACGGCTGCTGCGGGTGATCGCACATCTGCCGCGCGGGCAGGTGGTGCTGCCAGGGCTCGACCTCGCCATGGCGGAGCCGGCCTGGGAGCAGCTCGCCCCCAGCCATCCCCAGGCCGCGCTGAAATCGCTGCTCACCCTGCTCGACGCGCGGCGCGGCGACGTGGCGGAATGGCCCGGCCCGCCCGTCGCTCCATCGGGCCGCACCCGGCTGCTGTCCCGCGCCCTGCTGCCGGCCCAGGCGCTGGGCGAATGGCGCGCGCCCGAACCGCCGACGTTGGACGGGCTGCGCCGCCTGCGCCCGTCCGACCCGCAGGAGGAAGCCGCCGCCATCGCGCTAATCCTGCGCGACGCGCTGGAACGGCCGGGGGCGCGGGCGGCGCTGATCACGCCAGACCGCGCGCTGGCCACCCGCGTCGCCGCCGAGTTGCTGCGTTGGGGGGTGGTGGCAGATGATAGCGCCGGCGAAAAGCTGGGCGAAACTCCGCCCGCGCTGTTCCTGCGCCTGCTCGCCGCCGCCTTGGTTGCAGGCCTCGCCCCCGTTGCGCTGTTGTCCGTGCTGAAACACCCGCTGGCCGCCGCCGGCCTCGACCCCGCCGCCTGCCGCGCGAGCGCCCGCCGGCTCGAGCGCGCCTGCTTGCGCGGCCCCGCGCCGCAACCAGGCCTCACCGGCCTGCGCCTCGCGACCCGGGACACGCCGGCGCTGCACGGCTTCCTCGACCGGCTGGAAACCTGCCTCGCCCCCGGCCTGCGCCTCGCCGCGGGCCTCGCCACGCCCGCCGAGCAGTTCACCGGGCTGATCGAGGCTGCCGAGGCGCTGGCGGGCTCCGACACGGAATCGGGTGCGGCCCGACTGTGGCCGCACGAGGAAGGCGAGGCGTTGGCCACGCTGTTGGCCGAAGCGCTGCCGGCGCTGCGCGACCTGCCGGCCCAGCCCCTTGCCGCCCTGCCCGGCCTGCTCGACGCGCTGCTGGACGGCCCATCCGTGCGCACCCGTCGCGCCCTGCGAGGGCGCAACGGAGCGGAACATCCGCGCGTGTTCATCTGGGGACTGCTGGAAGCCCGGCTGCAGACCGCGGATGTGATGGTGCTCGGCAGCCTCGTCGAGGGTGTCTGGCCGCCGGCCACCGATCCCGGCCCGTGGATGAGCCGGCCCATGCGCGCCCGCGCCGGCCTGCCCAGCCCGGAGGAGCGGGTCGGTCAGGCGGCGCATGATTTCGTCTCCGCCACCTGTGCCGGGGCCGAACTGGTACTGTCCTGCCCCGCCCGGCGCGACGGCGCGCCCGCCGTGCCCAGCCGCTGGCTCGCCCGTATCGACGCGCTGCTCGCAGGCCAGGGCGCGGCGCTGCCTGCCCATCCCGCAGCGTTCTGGGCCACCCGGCTCGACCTCCCCGCCGGCCCGCCCTGCCCAGTGGCCCCGCCCGCGCCGCGCCCGCCGCTCGCCCTGCGGCCGCGCAAGCTGAGTGTCACGGCGATTGAGACGTGGCTCGCCGACCCCTACGCCATCCACGCCCGCCACATCCTGAAGCTGCGGGTGCTCGACCCGCTGGAGCAGGGCACGGACGCCGCCGACTACGGCCAGTTGGTGCACGAAGGCATGCGACGCTTCCTGGCGCAGGCCGAAGCCGGCTGGCCAGCCGACCCTCAAGCCGCCTTGCGCGCGGCGATGGACCTCGCCCTACGCGCCGCAAATATCCGCCCCGCTCTACTCGCCTGGTGGACTCCTCGGCTGCACCGCATCGCCGATTGGGTAGCGGCGGAGGAGACGAGGCGGCGAGCACTCGGCGTGCCCGCCCATATCGCCAGCGAATGCGCCGGGCAATGGGAAATGGACGTGCCCGGCGGCTTCGCTCTAACCGGCCGCGCCGACCGCATTGAGCGCCGGACAGACGGCACGCTGGCCATCCTTGACTACAAGACCGGCCAGCCGCCCAGCCAGACTGCCGTCCAATCCGGCGCCAAGCCCCAGCTCGCCCTGGAAGCCGCCATGGCCGCCCATGGCGCATTTGGCGCAGCGCTGCGCGGCACAGCGACGGAGTTGGTCTATTGGTACCTATCCGGCGGCGCCCAACCCGGCGCCGCCCGCCCGCTCAAGCCCGAGAGCCTCGGCGCGCTGATCGCAGATGCCGAGGACGGGCTGCGCGCCCTGATCGCCAGGTTCGACAATCCCGATCAACCCTATCTCTCCCACCCCCATCCCGGCCGCCTGCCCGCCTTCTCCGACTACGCCCAGCTTGCCCGCGTTGGCGAATGGAGCCAGGCCGGGGACGAGGAGAGCGGCGAATGACCACGGCTCGCGAGCAGGCCAACCGCGCCCAGCGCCGCGCCTCCAATCCCGCGGTTTCCGCCTTCGTCTCCGCCTCCGCCGGCTCCGGCAAGACCAAACTTCTGACCGACCGGCTGCTGCGGCTGATGCTGACCGGGGCCGAGCCCGGCCGCATCCAGTGCCTCACCTTCACCCGCGCGGCGGCGGCGGAGATGGCGGTGCGGCTGCAATCGGTGCTCGGCGCCTGGGTGGCGATGGATGACACGGCGCTGGACGCCAGGCTGCACGCGCTGGATTTTACGCCCGATCCCGCGCTGCGCGCCCGCGCCCGCGCCTTGTTCGCCACCGTGCTGGACCAGCCCGGCGGCATGCGCATTGGCACCATCCACGCCTTCTGCCAGTCGCTGCTGCGCCGTTTTCCCATCGAGGCGCGACTGTCCCCACATTTCCGCCTGGTAGAGGAGGCCGACGCCAGCCAGGCGCTGGGCGAGGCGCGCGAGGCGATGCTCGCCAGCGCCTACGAACCAACTCTGCGCGACTCCCTCGTCGCCCTGGCCGGCACGGTAGGGCTCGGCGATTTCGCTCAGCTGATCGACCGGCTGCGCGGCCACCCCGGGCGGCTGGAGGCGGTGATGGCACTGGCCCCGGAGGCGCTCGAGCCCGCCCTGTGCGACGCGCTGGGCGTGCCCGCGGCCGACGCCGCAGCCCTGCTGGCAGAAGCCGTCGTTTTACCGGACGAGCCGGCAATCCGCCGCGCCCTTGGCACCATCGCCACCGCCGGCTCGCCGAAGTTTCAGGCCTCCGCCACAGCCCTGCTCGCCTGGCTTGAATTGCCGACCGACGGCCGTGCGGAGGCCTGGGCGGCTTGGTGCGATGGATTCTTCAAGAAGGACGGCGACCCGCGCGAGCAGTTCTGCAACCCCGTGTTGGCCCGTGAGCGGCCGGACCTGCCGACCCTCCTGCGCGCCGAACAGGACCGGCTGCTCGCCATTCGCGACACGCTACGCAGCCGCCGCGCAGCCGCAATGACCGCCGCCCTTCTGCGTCTCGCCATCCCCGTGGTGCGGCTCTACGCCGGGCGTAAGAACGGCACCGGCCTGCTCGACTACGACGATCTCATCCGCGAGACCGGCCGGCTGTTGGTCGATCCCGGCGCGGCCTGGGTGCTCTACAAGCTCGATGGCGGGCTCGACCATCTGTTGCTGGACGAGGTACAGGACACCGCCCCCGCCCAGTGGGACATCGCCGGCGCGCTGACCGCCGAGTTCTTCACCGGCGAGGGCGCACGCGAGGCCGGCCGTACCGTGTTCGCGGTGGGCGACCGCAAGCAGTCCATCTTCTCTTTTCAGGGCGCCGACCCCGCGGAGTTCGACCGCTGGAATCGCCGCCTGGGCGGCCGCGTCACCGAGGCTGGTGCGCACTGGGAGGACGTGCCGCTCGACGTCTCCTTCCGCTCCACCGCCCCGGTGCTGGCCCTGGTCGACGCGGTGTTCGCCGATCCCACAGCCGCTGCCGGGGTGGGCAGTGTGACCCATGTCGCCGACCGCGTCGGCCAAGCCGGGCGGGTGGAGCTGTGGCCGCTCGCCCCCCGCCCGGACACCGAGGAGGCACCGCCTTGGGACTTGCCGGACGGCAATGTCACCGCAAGTAGCGGCGACCAGCGCCTGGCCGAACGCATCGCTGGTTGGATCGCCGAGCATTGCGGTCAGGACATCCTGCCGGGCAGCGGCCGCGCCATGACGCCCGGCGACGTGCTGGTGCTGGTGCGCCGCCGCACCCGCTTCGGCCCCGCCCTGGTGCGGGCGCTGAAGGCGCGCGGCGTGCCGGTGGCCGGGCTCGACCGTATGCTGCTCACCGACCAGCCAGCGGTGGCCGACCTGCTGGCTCTGTGCGAGGCGCTGCTGCTGCCGGAAGACGACCTCGCCCTCGCCTGCCTGCTCACCAGCCCGCTCGGTGGCGTCGGCGACGACAGCCTGATGGACCTCGCCGCCGGCCGTACCGGCAACCTGTGGCAGGCCCTGCGCGAGCGGGCCGCGGAACGGCCGGACTGGGCGGCGGCGGAGGCGTTCTTCTCCGCCCTGCTTGCCCGGACCGACTACGCCACACCCTATGCCCTTCTGTCGGAAGCGCTCGGCCCGCTCGGTGGCCGAGCGCGGCTGCTCCGCCGGTTGGGGTCGGAAGCCATCGAGCCGGTGGGCGAACTGCTCGCAAAGGCGCTGGCCCACGCAAGTACCCACGCCGCCTCGCTGCAAGGCTTCGTCCACTGGCTGCGACAGTCCGGCGCCGAGGTGAAGCGTGAGGCGGAAGCGGCGCAGGGCGATGGCGGCGGCATGGTACGGCTGATGACCGTCCATTCCGCCAAGGGGCTGGAAGCACCGGTGGTGATCCTGCCGGACACTGCCGCCTTGCCCACGGATCGCGAACCACTGGACTGGACGGAGAGCGGCCTGCCCGTTTGGTCCCCCCGCTCCGCCGAGCGCTCCGTCGCCATCGAGGCGCTGCACGAGGCCGCCCGCCAGCGCAGACGCGAGGAATACAACCGCCTGCTCTACGTCGCCCTCACCCGCCCGCGGGACCGGCTGGTGGTGTGCGGCTGGCTGACGGCAAAAAAGGAGCCCGAAGGAACCTGGCACCAGCTGGTCCGGCAGGGGATGGAACGGCTCGGCGCTATCGCCCTGCCCTTCGACGGCGGCGAGGGCTGGACCGGCGAGATGCTGGTCCATGAATGCAAGCAGACCGCTCCCCCGGATATCCGCCCCATCGCCGGCCCCGCGCCCGAAGCCGCCCCGCTGCCCGCCTGGACCGGCGCCGCGCCCAGCTGGATCGCGGCCCCGCCCCCTGCCGAACCCGCCATCGCCCACCCGCTCGCCCCCTCGCGGCCGGACAACGCCGCCCTCGGCCCTACCCCACCCGCCGCCTCGCCTCTCACCGCCGCCCCCGATGCCCGCTTCCGCCGCGGCCAACTCATCCACACCCTGCTGCAGCATCTGCCCGACCTGCCCGAAGCCGATCGCGCCCCGGCCCTCGCCCGTCACCTCGCCCAGCCCGGCCTGGGCCTGACGCCGCCGGAGGCGGCGGCGCTGGCCCGCGAGGTGGAAACCGTTCTCGCCCACCCCGCGCTCGGCCCGCTGTTCGGCCCCGGCAGCCGGGCCGAAGTGCCGCTGACCGGGTTGGTGGACGGCAGCATCATCGGCGGGCTGGTGGACCGGCTGGCGATCCTGCCCGGCCAGATCCTGGTCGCCGACTACAAGACCAACCGGGCCCCCCCCAGCACCGTGGACGAAACGCCCGTGCTCTACCTGCGCCAGATGGCCGCCTACCGCGCCGTGCTGCGCGCCGCCTTCCCCGGTCACGCGGTCTCCTGCACCCTGGTCTGGACGGTCGGCGCCACGGCGATGCCCCTTCCCGATTCGCTGCTGGACCGGCATGCTCCCACCGCATCGCCCCCCGCTTGATCGGCCCCGGGGCACCAACCACCTGCTGGCTTCAACCGAAAGGCAACCCCCGCGATGAGCGCGAACACCAAACCGGTCACCGACGACAGCTTCGAGACCGACGTGCTGAAAGCCAGCGGACCCGTGCTGGTGGACTTCTGGGCGGAATGGTGCGGCCCCTGCAAGGCGATCGGCCCGGCCCTGGAAGAAATCGGCGCCGAATACGCCGGCAAACTCACTGTCGCCAAAGTGAACATCGACGACAACCCGATGACCCCCAACACCTACGCCGTGCGCGGCATCCCCACCCTAATCCTGTTCAAGGACGGCAAACCCGTCGCCACCAAAGTGGGCGCAGCCCCGAAAAGCGCCCTGAAGGATTGGGTGAACGCGTCGCTCTAGGGTCGAGAAGAAAGGCCGGGAGTGTTGTCCCCGGCTTTTTGTTTGGGAAGGAAGGGGCTTCCCGCTTTCGCGCCCCTTTTCCCGCATCACCACCCTCGCGCGTTCATCATCGCCTTGATCGCCCTCGGACTTGATCCTGGTGGGGTTGTCCCTGTCTCCCGCCGCGACCTCTTGTCGCGGCAGCAGTAGGCACCGCCGGCGGGGCCGTACATGCGGCATCGCCTCGGGAATCACCCAAGGTTTTGAGAAATCGGGGGTTTTCGGGGTCAGGCCCACCCGGGGTCTTCCCACCAGCGCGGCCTGACGATCCGGCGCGGGTGGGGGTGCGGGCGGTCCCAGGTGAGGATGTGCATGGGGCGTGAGGGGGCGATCCCGGGGAGCGGCATCTTGCGCTCCTCCGGTTGCTCCACCTCGGGCATGACCGGAGCACGGCCTTCGCAGGCCTGGTCGATCAGCTCGGCCAGCCAGTTGCGGCGGCGGGGCC
>CAMFLK010000115.1 GCA_945957135.1 uncultured Rhodospirillales bacterium | reverse complement strand
GCCGTGGACCGCGCGGTGGTGACGCACGGCCATTCCGATCACGCCCGGCCGGGCCATCGCGCGGTGCTGGCCACGGCGGAAACGCTGGCGATCATGCGCACCCGCATGGGGGCCGGCGCCGGCGAGGTGCAGCAGGCGCTGGCGCCGGGCGAGGCGATCAGGACGGGCGAGGTGGCGTTGCGCCTCGTGCCCGCCGGGCATGTGCTGGGCAGCGCCCAGGTGGTGATGGAGTTCCAGGGCAGCCGCGTGGTGGTCAGCGGCGACTACAAGCGCGCCGGAGACCCGACCTGCGCGCCGTTCGAGCCGGTGCCCTGCGACCTGTTCGTCACCGAGGCCACCTTCGCCCTGCCGGTGTTCCGCCATCCAAAGCCAGAGGCGGAGATCGCGAAACTGCTCGACAGCGCGCGGCTGTTTCCCGAGCGCACCCATGTGGTCGGCTGCTATCCCCTGGGCAAATGCCAGCGGCTGATCGCGCTGCTGCGGCGCGCGGGATGGGATCGGCCGATCCATCTGCACGGTGCGCTGGCGGCGATGTGCCGCACCTATGAGGAGCTGGGCGTGCCGCTCGGCGAGCTGCGGCCGGCCACGATGGCGGCGAAGACGGAGCTGGCCGGCGCCATCGTGCTGGCGCCCCCGAGCGCCATTCTCGATCGCTGGGCGCGGCGGCTGGCCGACCCGGTGGTGTGCCTCGCCTCCGGCTGGATGCGGGTGCGCCAGCGGGCCAAGCAGGGTGGCGTGGAGCTGCCGCTGGTGATTTCCGACCATGCCGACTGGGACGAATTGAACGCGACGATCGACGAGCTGGGCTGCGGCGAGATCTGGGTGACGCATGGCAGGGAGGAGGCGCTGATCCACGCCGTGGGCCTGCGCGGCAAGCGCGGCCGGGCGCTGCGGCTGGTCGGCTACGAGGACGACGCGGAGGCCGGCGAATGAACCGCCCGGCAAAGGGCTCATTCTCTCCCATTCTTCGCATGCAGGCCCTCGCTTCGTTGCGGGAGACGGGGTCAAGGCGCTTGAGCGCAGCGTGCCTTGACGCCGGCTCACGCAACGCAAGCACAATCAAGAAAGCGAAGGAGCCGACTTGATCGCCTTCGCGGACTTGCTCGAACGCCTGGTGTTCACGCCGAGCCGCAACGCCAAGATCGCGCTGCTGCACCGCTATTTCGCGACCCAGCCCGACCCCGACCGCGGCCTCGGCCTCGCCGCGGTGACCGGCGAGCTGCGTTTCGCCGCCGCCAAGCCCGGCCTGATCCGGGCACTCGCCGCCGAGCGCACTGATCCGGAACTCTTCGCCCTGTCCTACGACTATGTCGGCGACCTCGCGGAAACCGTGGCGCTGATATGGCCCGCCGCCGCCACCAACGCGGCCCCGCCCGCCCTAGGCGAGGTGGTCGCCACGCTCAACCATGCGGATAAGGCTGAACTGCCGGCCATCGTCGCCGGCTGGCTCGATGCGTGCGACGCCTCCACCCGCCTCGCCCTGCTCAAGCTGATCACCGGCGGCCTGCGGGTGGGCGCCTCCGCGCGGCTGGCCAAGATCGCGCTGGCGCAGCTGGCCGTGGGCATCGATGCCGATGCCATTGAGGAAGTCTGGCACGGGCTGGCGCCCCCGTACGCCGAGCTGTTCGCCTGGCTGGAAGGGCGCGGCCCTCGCCCGGACCCGGAGGAAAAGCCGGTGTTCCGCCCGCCGATGCTGGCGCACCCGCTGGAACCGGAGGACGTGCCCGGCCTCGATGCCGCCATGCTCCGCGCCGAATGGAAATGGGACGGCATCCGCGTGCAGATCGCCTCCACCGCCGGCGGCGCGCGGCTCTATTCGCGGGGGGCCGAGGATATTTCCGGCGCCTTCCCCGACATCATGGAGGCGATCCAGTTCCATGCCGTGCTGGACGGCGAACTTCTGGTGCTGCGCGACGGCGTGGTGGCCCCCTTCGCCGATCTGCAGCAGCGGCTCAACCGCAAGAGCGTGGGGCCGAAGATGCTGCGCGACTTCCCCGCCTGGGTGCGGCTCTACGACATGCTGTTCGAAGGCACGGACGACCTCCGCCCCCTGAACTTCGACGCGCGCCGCGCTCGGCTGGAACACTGGTTCGCCAACACGCCGACCGCGCGCATGGACCTCTCGCCGTTGATTCCCTTCGCCGATATCAGCGAACTTTCCACCCTGCGCGACGGCGCCCGCGCCGCGGAGGTGGAAGGGCTGATGCTCAAGCGGGCCGACGCGCCCTATCTGCCCGGCCGCCCCAAGGGGCTGTGGTGGAAATGGAAGCGCGACCCGCTCACCGTCGATGCCGTACTGATGTATGCCCAGCGCGGCCACGGCAAGCGCAGCGGCAGCTTCTCCGACTACACGTTCGGCCTGTGGCGCGACGACGGCGAGCTGGTGCCGGTGGGCAAGGCCTATTTCGGCTTCACCGACCGCGAGCTGGTCTTCCTCGACAAATGGATCCGCGACCACACCGTGGCCCGCTTCGGCCCGGTGCGCGAGGTGGCGCGCGGCCTGGTGCTGGAAGTGGCGTTCGACGCGGTGCAGCGCTCCACCCGCCACAAATCGGGCGTCGCCATGCGCTTCCCCCGCATCGCCCGCATCCGCGCGGACAAGCCGGCGGCCGAGGCGGACCGGCTGGCGGTGCTGGAACGGCTGATCGCGTTGACCCCTGGGCCGTGACGTGGTGCGCTGCCCTCCGCAAAACGGGGGAACTGCCATGGCCATCATCGCGAATAGCGCCATCGCCTGCCTGCGCGCGGGCAAGACCGCGATCGGCTTCGGGGTCAGCGCGCTGCGCACGGTCGCGGCCCCGCAGCTCGCGAAAGCCGCCGGGTACGACTGGCTGTTCATCGACATGGAACACGGCGCCTTCTCCGTGAACGAGGCGACGCAGCTGTGCATCGCCGCCCTGCCGGTGGGCATCGCGCCGATCGTGCGGGTCTGCGCCGGGGCGCTGGACGAGGGAACACGCGCGCTGGACAACGGCGCCCAGGGCATCGTGGTGCCGCATGTCGATACGCCCGAACAGGCGAAACGCGCGGCCGAGGCGTTCCGCTACCCGCCGCAGGGCCATCGCAGCTGGGGCGGCGGCATCGCCCAGTTCGGCTACCTGCCCCCGCCGGTGGCCCAGGCCCAGGCCGAGATCAACGCCGAAACCCTGGTGGTGGTGATGATCGAATCGCCCGAGGCCGTCGCCAACGCCGAGGCCATCGCCGCGGTGGACGGCGTGGACGTGCTGCTGTTCGGCACCTCCGACCTCACCGCCGAAATGGGCATCTCCGGCCAGATCGGCCATCCCCGCGTGCAGGACGCCTATCGCAGCGTGGGTGCGGCCTGCGCCAGGCACGGCAAGACGATGGGCATGGGCGGGGTGTACGACGAGACCTGGGCGAAGACCTATATCGGCATGGGCGCCCGCTTCCTGCTCGGCGGCGCGGACCAGGGCTTCATCATGCAGGCGGCGACGGCGCGAGCGGAGTTCCTGCGGGGGCTCGCGTAGCGCCGAACGCGGCGATCAAACGTTCAGCGTCGTCACCGCGATCGCATCGCCGGCAATGGCGGCGGCCGCGCAGATCGGGTTTTCAAATGTCGCGAACAGCGGAGACTCAATGACGTGCCGGCAGAGAGCAGGCGCCTCGATTGCGCCTGGCAGTTCGTCGGACTGTTCTGAGGATGGCAGGGGAAAGCCGTAGGTGGCGATGTAGTGCAGCCGACCCGGCTGGACCACGACAGGCATTATGGCCAAGGCGGTCGCGGTCACGCTGCCAAGCCATGTCGTATCCGTCTCGACATCGAACAGGCCGCAGATGCGGGGGGTGTCGTGCTGGTCGAACTCGCGGTCCAGGCCAGCGAGAACATGCAGCATGGCATCGCGGGGCGTATCGCCGGCTTTCAACCGCTCGAAGATCGGCCGAGTGTGCGAACCGTTGCTCACCACCGCGAACCGCTCGTTCCAGACGATGCATTCATACGCGATATAAGGGCTATCGGAGACCGCATCGGGACTTTGCGAACGCGGGACGATCTGCACCGAGTGGCCGAGCTTCACCGCGTCTCGATTGGGAAACGACCGGCTCGACACCCGATATGCGGCCAGAAGCCGCCCGTCCATGGCACGGCCGACCATGACGATCCGCCCGACATATCGAGAGGACGGCGGCCCATTCCCGGTCAGGTCTTGCGCTCCCAATCCTGCACCTTGATCCGCGGCATGTCGATCAGGTCGCTGGTGCGCACGTAGCCCCCGCCGCCATGCATGCGGCCGAGCAGGCGCAGCTTGGGCGTGTCGATGTAGAGGCGCTCGGGGTTCAGCACGAATTCGTCGTGCACGTGCATCGCCAGCACCTTGCCCACCACCAGCGCGCGGTCGCTGGCGAGTTCGATGATCATCATGCGCTCGCACTCGAAGGCCACGGGGCTTTCGGCGATGCGTGGCACCTTCACCTTCAGGCTGGGCACTGTGGTCAGCCCGGCCTCGGCGAGTTCGTCCACTTCGGGTGGGAAGTCGATGGCGGTGATGTTCATCGCCTCCGCGTTGCTCTCGGCGACCATGTTCACCACGAACTCGCCGGTCTCGCGGATGTTGTTGCCGGTGTCCTTGGCGTCGCCCGGCCGGCGGCCGCCGATGCCGATGATCAGCACCGGCGGGTCCTGCGCGAAGACGTTGAAGAACGAGAACGGCGCCGCGTTCAGCACGCCCTTCAAATCCTGCGACACCACCCAGGCAATCGGGCGCGGCAGCACGGTGGAGGTCAGCAGCTTGTAACGGTCCTGCGGGGCGAGGGTGGTGAAATCGAACTGCATCTGGGTTCCTCGGTTTCCACGGAATTTTCCGCCGGCGGGGCGGACCTGTCCAGGGTCAGCCGGCGGCCGCGCGCACGGCTTCCGGCGAGACGCCCTGGGCCCGCAGGTCGCGCAGCGCCGGCGCCCCGTCGCGCTTGGCCAGCCGACGGCCCCGCGCATCGGTCAGCAGGCCATGGTGGGCATAGAGCGGTGCCGGCCAGCCCATGAGAAGCTGCAACAGACGGTGCACGGCGGTGGCGGGCTTGAGGTCGATGCCCCGCGTCACCAGCGTCACCCCCTGAAGCGCGTCGTCATGCGTCACGCAGAGATGGTAGCTGGCCGGCGCGTCCTTGCGGGCGAGCACCACGTCGCCGAACGCGCGCGGATCGCAGGGAACCTCCCCCTCCCCTTCCTCCAGGAAACGGAGCGGGGCCGTACAAGCGCGCGCCATGTCCATCCGCAGCGCGTGGGGCAGGCCCGCCGCAAGGCGCGCCGCCCGTTCGTCCGCGGAGAGGTGGCGGCAGGTGCCGGGATAGACCGGCCCCTCCGGCCCGTGCGGCGCGGTGGCGGCGCGCGCGATGTCCGCCCGCGTGCAGAAGCAGGGATAGAGCAGCCCCCGCCCCGCCAGCCCGTCGAGCACCGCGCGATACTCCGGCAGATGCGCGGACTGCACCCGCACCTCCCCGTCCCAGTCCAGCCCCAGCCAGGCGAGGTCCTCCAGGATCGCCGCGGCGAAGTCCGGCCGGCAGCGGGTGGCGTCGATATCCTCGATGCGCAGCAGGAACCGGCCGCCCGCCTGCCGCGCCCGCCGCCACGCCACCAGCGCGGCATGGGCGTGGCCGAGATGGAGATATCCCGTGGGGCTCGGGGCGAAGCGCGTGGTGATCATGCCGGCTGTCCTATAGGCTCGCCGCGAAGGAGACCGAAATGCCCGACCTGGACGGCCCACGCTGGGGCCCGCGCGAGTCGCCCGCCCGCCAGTTGGTCGTGCTGTGCCACGGCGTGGGCGCCGATGGCCACGACCTGATCGACCTCGCCCCCCACTGGTCCGCCACAATGCCCCACGCCGCCTTCGCGGCACCTGACGGGCCGGAACCCTACGACATGGCCCCGTTCGGCCGGCAATGGTTCAGCCTGGCCGACCGGACTCCGGCGCGACTCGCCGCTGGAGTCGCCGTCGCCGCGGAGTCGCTGATGCGATTCGTCCGCGCCGAACTCGCCCGCCTCGGACTCGGCGAAACCGACTGGGCGCTGATGGGCTTCAGCCAGGGCGTGATGACCGCGCTGCACGCCGGGCTGCGCCTCGCCCCGGCTCCGCGCCTGATCCTCGCCTATGCCGGCGCGCTGCTGGTGCCCACCGGCATCACCCAGCACCCGCGCGTGCTGCTGGTGCATGGCGAGGCGGATGAGGTGGTGCCGCCCGAGCGCTCCCGCCAGGCCGAATCGGCCCTGCGCGACTCCGGCGTTCCGGTGGAGTCGCTGTTCTGCCCGGGACTCGGCCATGGCATCGACGAGGCCGGCCTGTCCATGGGTGCCTTGGAACTGCAACGCGCCTTCGCCGCGTGACCCTTCTTCGGAATGTCATTGCGGATTCACAAGACTGCCGCGCAGCCCGCCCCCGCGCGGCTTGCGGCCCCTTCGCCGCGGTGCAACTATGCCGGCGGTCAATCGGCGGTCGCACCATATCTGGCGGGTCGTGATGGCAAACAACCCCCAGCGGTAGCGCACCGCCCTGGAAGGAGCTTGTTTTGCCAGACGGTGGACTCCATCACGGCGGGCAGCATTTCCCCGCCCTCGTCCTGAACGCGGATTTCCGTCCCCTCTCCTATTTCCCCCTCTCCGTCTGGTCGTGGCAGGACGCCGTGCGCGCCGTGTTTCTCGACCGCGTCTCGGTGCTCAACGAATACGAGCACGAGGTGCATTCGCCGCGCATCACCATGCGCCTGCCCAGCGTCATCGCGCTGAAGGACTACATCCCCTCCGCGCGCAAGCCGGCCTTCACCCGCTTCAACGTGTTCCTGCGTGACACCTTCGCCTGCCAATACTGCCTGGAACGCCAGCCGGCCCCCGACCTCACCTTCGACCACGTGATCCCCCGCAGCCGCGGCGGGCGCACCACCTGGGAGAACGTCGTCACCGCGTGCAGCGCCTGCAACCTGCGCAAGGGCAACCACATGCCGCGCGAGTGCCGCATGTTCCCGCGCACCCCCCCGCGCCAGCCTTCCACCTGGGAATTGCAGGACAACGGCCGCGCCTTCCCGCCCAACTACCTGCACGAATCCTGGCGCGACTATCTCTACTGGGACAGCGAACTGGAAAGCTGAGCCACAGCCTCGGGTGGTATCCGGCGGCGAGCGGTTCTACAGTCCCGCCGTCCCGTCCCTCGGAGAAGCTTTCATGACCCCGCCCGCTTCCGCCCGCGCCAACTCCCCCGCCGCGCGCGACATCGCCTACGCCCTGCACCCCTACACCGACCTGAAAACCCATCTGGAAACCGGCCCGATGGTGATCGCCCGCGGCGAGGGCGTGCGGGTGTGGGACGAGAGCGGCAAGGGCTACATCGAAAGCGTCGCCGGCCTGTGGTGCGCCGCCCTCGGCTTCTCCAACGAGCGCCTGGTGCAGGCCGCGGCCGCGCAGATGCGCAAGCTGCCCTTCTACCACGCCTTCACCGCCAAGTCGCACGAGCCGCTGATCGAGCTGTCGGAAATGCTCATCAACCGCGCGCCGGTGCCGATGAGCAAGGTGTTCTTCGCCAATTCCGGCTCCGAGGCCAACGACTCCGCCATCAAGATGGTGTGGTATTTCAACAATGCGCTGGGCCGCACGCAGAAGAAGAAGCTCATCGGCCGGGTGAAGGGCTATCACGGCATCACGCTGGCCGCCGCCTCGCTCACCGGCCTGCCCGCCAACCACCGCAGCTTCGACGTGCCGCTGGCCGGCTTCCACCACACCATCACCCCGCATTTCTACCACGGCGCCCTGCCCGGCGAGACCGAGGAGCAGTTCGCCACGCGCTGCGCCGACGAGCTGGAGAAGCTGATCCTCGCCGAAGGCCCGGACACCGTGGCCGCGATGTGGGCCGAGCCGATCATGGGCGCCGGCGGCGTGATCATCCCGCCCGCGGACTACTTCCCGAAAATCCAGGCGGTGCTGCGCAAATACGACGTGCTGCTGGTCGCCGACGAGGTGATCTGCGGCTTCTGGCGCACCGGCAACTACTGGGGCACCACCACACTGGGCATGGAGCCGGACATCATCACCTGCGCCAAGGCGCTGTCCTCCTCCTACCTGCCGATCAGCGGCGTGATGATCAACGAGCGCGTGTTCCAGGGCCTGGCCGAGGAAAGCCACGCCATCGGCACGTTCGGCCACGGCTTCACCTATTCCGGCCACCCCGTGCCCGCCGCCGTGGCGATCGAGACGCTGAAGATCTACGACGAGGTGGACATGGGCGGCCACGTCACCCGCGTCGGCCCCGTGCTGCAACGCGAACTGCGCCGCCGCTTCGCCGACCACCCGCTGGTGGGCGAAGTGCGCGGCGTCGGCCTGATCGGCGCCATCGAACTGGTGGCCGACAAGGCCGCCCACACCAATTTCGACCCGAAGCTGAAAGTGGGCGCCCGCTGGGTGAAACTCTGCGAAGCCAACGGCGTGATCGGCCGCATCCTGCCCGGCGACGTGCTGGCCTTCAGCCCCCCCCTGGTGATCGAGGAAGCCGAAATCCACGAAATGCTCGACGGCGTGGGCAAGGCGCTGGACGAGCTGACCGTGCAACTGCGCCGCGAACAGATCAGCGCGGTGGCGTGACGGATGGGCGCGGGGCGGCACGATGTGCGGCCCCGTGTCTGTTTTGAAGAAGAAGAAAGCGTCTTCTTTTTCTGAAGAAAAAGAAGCAAAAAGACTTTTGATTTTTGTTCTTAGTGTGACGTGATTTGTGATTATCCGGGCGATTTCCGATCCGGACCGAAACAGTCGAGGGCGGCCGGGCGCGGTATGTGCCTTCAATGAACATACGTTGATTTTTGGATGATCGCGGCTATATTCCGAGCGTGGAGGACCACCCCATGCCGCGCGCCGCCGCCGAAAACACGAACCGCTTTCCGATGCAGATCCCGCCGGCCGAAAAAGCCCGACTGATGCGCGCGGCGGCGCTTGAACGGACCAGCCTCAAGGATTTCGTGCTGCGCAACGCGCTGATCGCGGCCGAAGCCGTGATCGAGAAGGCCGAGCGACTGAGCCTGGATGAGGAGCAAAGCCGCTTCATCCTCGACCTTCTGGACAATCCGCCCAAGCCCAACGCCAAGCTACTGGCCGCTGCCCGGTCGCTTGCCACGCGTAAATGACTCTTCCGCACTGGCACGAAGAACCGATTTCGCGGACTCACGATCGGAAAGGCTTCGATTGCGGCCACGCCGATCTCAACGACTTCCTGGCCAGACATGCCCGGCAGGCCCATGAAAGCGGGGCGTCGAAGACCTACGTCGCCGTCGATGACGCCGACACCATAACCGTTCTCGGCTTCTACACGCTCAGCCCGGCGCAGGTCGATTTCAGCCTGGCGCCCGAGGCGGCGCGGCCGGCCGGGGGCGGACGGCATCCGATCGGCGGCTTCCGCCTCGGCCGACTGGCGGTCAATAGAGTTGTGCAAGGCCAGGGCCTCGGCGGCGAACTCCTGATCGCCGCGGCCCGGCGGTGCATCCGGGTTTCGTCCCAGGTCGGCGGCTCCCTGCTGCTGATCGACGCCAAGGACGAGCGCGCGGCCGATTGGTATAAATCCTACGGCGCGCTGGAAATACCGAAAGCGCCTCTCTCCCTGGTGCTGCCGTATTCCGTCTTTCTCGACGCCATGAAACGGGCCGGCAAGCCAATTTTGTAGGGTGGAGAGTGGAACTGGCGCGACGTGCAGTGGCGGCAGCCCATCAACCCGTATTGGCAGCAACAGCGACGGCTGCGCGAATGTCCGCGTGCTGAACACAACGAAAGATGTCTATCTGCCCTGCTCCCAAGCATCCAATAGGGCTGTCGTCCTTGGCCCTATGAACACGTCATTGGCGCTCGGAAACATCCTGCGAAGCTGGATGATACCTGCTTCGTTCGAAGCCAATTCAAGAACAGACACAATCTCCGCGACGGCTTCCTCAATGATGAGCTTTCTTGCTTCCAAGGGGATGCTGGCCGCCTCTTGGTCCAAAGCGGATCGAAAATCCGAGCTTGCCCGGACAATGCGCTCGATCCTTATGACAAGATCGAAATCGCTCCATTTAATATTTCTGAGATCAATATCAGTGCGAAGAGTAACGTATGCCTCAAGGCGGTTCTGCGGGCCATAAGACGACTTGTCGAGATGGACAATTTGCGCGGCTCGGCCAAGAATCCGAACCCAAATTCGTTTCCCTTTTGACCGAAAGCCCGCCTCTCGAAGAACTTTGTCGATCGGCTCTCGGACATCCCCAAACATTATCACTTCAAAAGTGCACTCCCTTCTATCAAGGCGGAACAACGGATACGGGCTCGGCCAGAAAACATTTCAAATCCGAATTTGTATCAGACTTGCTCATGTTCGATCAATGGCTAATATATAATTCCATCTAACTCTTTCGACGCCAAGCAAGGCTAGATTTATTGGGCGTCAGCGCCTCCTTGCCCCGCCGCCGGGGTGGTGTGCGTCAGTAGCAGTGGTGTGCGGCAGGAGATCGTGAAAGACACGAGGCTGACGAGGCATGCATGCCCGCGCCTTGCCCGATCGCCGCCCGCATCGCCGTCTGTTGCCGCGTGATGCGCGCTGGCGGCAAAGTTTCGCTAGCTGAGGTTCACCATGTCACACGCCGCCTCCCTGGACGCGCCGCCGCCCGCCTCCTCCCTCGCGCAGGAACGCGGCAATGTGGCGCGGCTGGCGATCGCGCAGGCGCTGGCGGGGGCGAATGCCACCATCGTCTATGCGACGGGGGCGATCGTCGGCAGCACGCTGGCGCCCACGCCGTCGCTGGCGACGCTGCCGATCTCGATCTTCGTGGTGGGCATGGCGGCCTGCACGCTGCCGGCGGGGGCGATCGCGCAGCGACACGGGCGGCGCGCGGCGTTCCTGGCGGGGACGGGGTGCGGGGTGCTGGGCGGGCTGGTGGCCTCGCTGGCCGTGCTGTTCGGGGCGTTCTGGCTGTTCTGCGTGGCGACGTTCTTCGGCGGCGCCTACGCGGCGGTGGTGCTGACGTTCCGCTTCGCGGCGGCGGATTGCGCGCCGCCGCAGCGCCGGGCGCGGGCGCTGTCGGCGGTGATGGCCGGGGGCATCCTGGCCGGGGTGATCGGGCCGCAACTCGTCACCCTCACCATGGATGCCTGGGCACCCTATACCTTCTCCGTCACCTACCTGGCCCAGGCCGGGGTGGCGGCGGTCTCCGCCCTCATCCTGCTCGGCGTGCGCGTGCCCGCGCCGGCAGGCGAGACGGCGCGCGGGCGGCCGCTGCGGGCCATCATCCGCCAGCCGCGCTTCATCACCGCGGTGATCTGCGGCACCGTCTCCTACCTGCTGATGAACTTCCTGATGACGGCGGCGCCGCTGGCCATGCACATGTGCGGCCTGTCGCGGGAATCCTCCAATCTCGGCATCCAATGGCACGTGATCGCCATGTACGGGCCCAGCTTCTTCACCGGCAGGCTGATCACCCGCTTCGGCGCGCCGCGGCTGGTGATGGTGGGCTTCGCGCTGCTCGGCGCCGCGGCCGGCGTGGGGCTGATGGGCATGGATGTCGGGCATTTCTGGGCGGCGCTGATCCTGCTCGGCCTCGGCTGGAATTTCGGCTTCCTCGGCGCCTCCGCCCTGGTGCTGGAATGCCACCGGCCGGAAGAACGCGCACGGGTGCAGTCGTTCAACGACTTCATCGTGTTCGCCACCATGGTGGTCGGCTCGTTCCTCTCCGGCGACCTGCTGACCACCCACGGCTGGAACACCATCCTCGTCCTGTCCTTCATCCCCCTCCTCGCGGCCACCGCCGCCCTCGCGGCACTGATGGCGACACGCGGACGATCGGCGGCGGGGTGAAGGCGGCCATTCACGCAGGAAAGACAGTAAGGAAGCATGTTCTTTTTTAAAAAAAAGAACCAAAAAACTTTCTGATATTTGGCTTCGCCATGGCTTCGTCTTCCAAAATTCCCAGCTTCTCCTCGATCTGGCTTGTCCAGCCATCCCGCCACGACCCCTTGTCGCGGCGGCCGCGCCGTGCCGCCGGCGGAAATGGTGAGCAGATATATTAACGAAAATTAATG
>CAMFLK010000114.1 GCA_945957135.1 uncultured Rhodospirillales bacterium | reverse complement strand
GATACCTGCGTCCCTCAGCGATGGAAGAGTCATCGCTTCGTGCCGCCGGTATCAGTCGCCCTTGCGGCGCCGGGCGAGGCCGAGGCCGAGCAGGCCCGCGCCGAGCAGCGCCATGGTGGCGGGCTCGGGAATGCGGTTCGGCCGCGCCTGGGTCACGGCGAAGACGATGTCGTTGTAGTCGAAGTCCGACTGCAGGCCGGGCCGGTCCTCGAAGCCGATGAACACCACGCCGGGATACAGCGAGGCGAGCGTGGCGGCATAGGCGTACGAGGCGGCGGACAGGCCGGGGAGGTCGTGATGTTGGCGTGCACGTCGGAATCGGCGTTGCGGCTGCCGTCGCCCGTGTACCAGGTGGCCGGCACGGACCAGTCGGTCATGCTGAACTCGATCTCCGAGCCGGCGGTGAAGGAACCCAGCGACACGGAGTCACCGATGCTGGAGGTGTGGTTGTAGAAGAAGTTCGACGCACCGAGCACCACGGACGTGCTGTCGTCGTCGCCGGCGTTCTGGCCCACGAAATAGGCCGTGACGTTGCCACCGGTGGCCGTGACGATGTTGAAGGTGGGAAGCGGGCCGGCCTCCGCCCCCGCCGACGCGATCACCGTGGCGGAAACCGCCAGCGCCGCGCCGAGAAGTGCCTTGCGAATGCTGAACATGGAAAACTCCTGAAAAATCGAGCGGTCCTGGCAGGCGAATACCGAGACCCCTCGATTTTAAGGAAGCAAGAGCCGGGCCAATCTCAAAAAATGAATGGAATCAATCGGCCTCCGAGGCCGCATACGTCCGCAGGCGGAGAAAATGTAAAATTTTTGGACGATTTCAGCCGCTATTTTACAGTTTTATTGCGGTCGCGCCGGTCCGCCCGCCAATGGGTCAGCCGTCGGGGCGCAGCGCCGCCCTATGCGTCTCGATCACCCGGTGGCGCTTCACCTTCTGCGTCACCGTCATCAGCCCGTTGTCGATGGTGAAGGCGGGCACGAGGGCGTGGCGGCGGATGCGCTCGGTGACCGACAGGCGCTTGTTGACGTTGCTCACCGCCTGGGCCACCGCCACCTCGTCGAACCCGTCGGCCGGCACCACCAGGGCGGCGAGGCCGGAGCGGCCCTCGCCGGCCACCACCGCCTGGGCGATCGGCGGCTCGGCCACCAGCATGCCCTCGATGCGCGCGGGGGAGATGTTCTCGCCGCCGGAGAGCACGATCATGTCGCGCTTGCGGTCGGTGATGCGCAGGAAGCCGTCGGCATCCAGCGTGCCGATGTCGCCGGTGTGCAGCCAGCCTTCGCGGATCGCTTGGGCGGTCTCCTCCGGCCGTCCCCAGTAGCCGTCCATGACCAGCTCGCCGCGCACCAGGATTTCCCCGTCCCCGGCGATGCGCAGATCGACGCCGGCGAGCGGCTGGCCTACCGAGTCGATGCGGATGTCGTCCGGCCGGTTGGCGGAGATCACCGGGCCGGCCTCGGTCTGGCCGTAGCCCTGGAGCAGCTTGAGGCCCATGGCGAGGTAGAAGCGGCCGACCTCCGGCTCCAGCCGCGCGCCGCCGGAGATCGCCGCGCGCAGGCGGCCGCCGAAGCGTTCGCGCAGCTTCACCCGCACCAGCCGTTCCAGCACGCGGTCTTCGAGCGCTTCCAGCGGGCCGAGGCGCTGCCCGTCCAGCCGCTTCAGCCCCAGCGCCAGGGCGCGGGCGAACAGCGCCTGGCGCCAGCCGGGCTGGCGGGCCATCTGGTGCTCGATGCGGCCGCGGATCACCTCCAGCACGCGGGGCACCATGGTCATCATGGTCGGGCGGATGGCCAGCATGTCCGCGGCGAGATGCTCCACCCCACGGGAATAGACCACCTCGGCCCCGGCGGAGAGCATGAAGAACTGGCCGGCGGTGTGCTCGTAGCTGTGCGAGAGCGGCAGGTAGGAGAGGTAGGTCTCCTCGTCGGACCAGCCGAGGATGGCGAGCAGCGGCATCACGCCGCGGCAGTTCGCCAGCACCGCGCGGTGCGGCAGCATCACCCCGCGCGGCGCGCCGCCGGTGCCGGAGGTGTAGATGATGCAGGCGAGCGCGCCGGCGGGGATGAGGTCGGCCTCGGCGGCGATGTCGTCGCAGGGCCGCGTGTCGCCCACCAGATCGGCCCAATGCAGGGTGGGAAGGCTGGGCAGGGTGGGCAGGTTGGGCATGTCGAAGCCGTCGAGCGTGATGGCCAGCTCCAGCCCGGTGCAATGCGCCAGCTTCGCGGCCAGCGCCTGGGTGGAGACCACGACGGCGCGGGCGCCGCAATCGGCGGCGACATGGGCGTGGTCGTGCTCGGTGTAGGTGGTGTAGGTGGGCACCGGCACGGCGCGGATGGCCAGCAGGGCGGTCTCGACGATCGGGTATTCCGGCCGGTTCTCGCTGACGATCAGCACGCGGTCGCCGGCGGAAATGCCCGCCGCGCGCAGGTGCCGCGCGACGCTCGCGGCCATGCGGCCGAACGCGTCCCAGGCGATGCCGCGCCACGCGCCGCCCTGGAAGCTGCGCAGCATCGGCCGCGCGCCGCGCGTGCGGGCCAGCGCGAACATCATCGCCGCCAGGTTCGGCCAATGCGGATAGCCAGCGTCCACCGTTTTCCCCCGCTCTTTGACGCGACACCGGGATAACCTACATGAAGGCGATCGACCAGCAGACAGGAAGCCTCCAGGATGCCCGACGGACAGGCCGCCACGGCCGCGCGCGACGCCGAACTGCCCAGCTGGGACCTCACCGACCTCTACCCCGCCCCCGATAGCCGCGAACTCGCCGCCGATCTCGACCATGCCGAGCGGGCCGCCCGGGACTTCGCCACCCAGCTCGCGGGCACGCTGGCCGCCATCTCCGGCCCGGCCCTGTCCGCCGCCATCACGGAATACGAGCGTATCGAGGAGGTGCTGGGCCGGGTGATGTCCTACGCCCAGCTGCTGTTCAGCGGCGATTCCAACGATCCCGCCATCGGCCGCTTCTACCAGTCGATGACCGAGCGGGTGACGGCGATCAGCAGCCACCTGATCTTCTTCACCCTCGAACTCAACCGGCTGGACGATGCGGTGCTGGCCGCCAAGCAGGCCGACCCGGCGCTGGCGCGCTGGGCGCCCTGGCTGCGCGATCTGCGCACCTTCCGGCCCTACCAGCTCTCCGACGAGGTGGAGAAGCTGCTGCACGAGAAGGAGGTCACCGGCCGCGCCGCCTGGTCGCGCCTGTTCGACGAGACCATCGCGGCCCTGCGGGTGCCGATCGCGGGCGAGGAGCTCACGGTCAGCGCGGCGCTGAACAAGCTGTCCGACCGCGACCGCGCCACGCGGCAGGGGGCCGCGGCGGCGATCGGCGAGGTGTTCGCGCGCAACATCCGCCTGTTCGCGCTGACCACCAACACGCTGGCCAAGGACAAGGAAATCATCGACACGTGGCGCGGCTATGAGCGCCCGGCGAGCTTCCGCAACCGCGCCAACATGGTGGAGGACGCGGTGGTCGATGCGCTGGTCGGCGCCGTGGTGGCCGATTTCCCGCGCCTGTCGCACCGCTATTACGGCATGAAGGCGAAATGGCTGGGGTTGCCGAAGTTGCAGCACTGGGACCGCAACGCGCCGCTGCCCGAGGATGACGACCGGCAGATCCCCTGGGGCGAGGCGCGCGACCGGGTGCTGGGCGCCTACAACGCCTTCTCGCCCGAGCTGGCCGAGGTCGGCGCGGAGTTCTTTGCCCGGCCGTGGATCGACGCCACGCTGCACCCCGGCAAGGCCGGCGGCGCCTTCGCCCATCCCACCGTGCCGAGCGTGCATCCCTATCTGCTGCTGAACTATCACGGCCGCACGCGCGACGTGATGACGCTGGCCCACGAGCTCGGCCATGGCGTGCATCAGGTGCTCGCCGCGCGGCAGGGCTACCTCCAGGCCGGCACGCCGCTGACGCTGGCCGAGACCGCCAGCGTGTTCGGCGAGATGCTCACCTTCCGCGCCCTGCTCGACGCCGAGACCAACCCGGCCCGCCGCCGCATCATGCTCGCCGCCAAGGTGGAGGACATGCTGAACACGGTGGTGCGGCAGATCGCCTTCTACCGGTTCGAGACGCTGCTGCACGACGAACGGCGCGGCGGCGAGCTGATGGCGGATCGGATCGGCGAGATCTGGATGCAGGTGCAGACCGAAAGCCTCGGCCCGGCCTTCGAATTCACGCCGGACTACAAGGTGTTCTGGGCCTATGTGCCGCACTTCATCCACACGCCGTTCTATGTGTACGCCTATGCCTTCGGGGATTGCCTGGTGAACGCGCTGTACGGCGTGTTCCAGTCCGGCCATCCCGGCTTCCAGGCCAAGTATCTCGACATGCTCCGCGCCGGCGGCACCAAGCGGCACAAGGAGCTGCTGGCGCCTTTCGGCCTCGATGCCACCGACCCGGCGTTCTGGCGGCGCGGGCTGGACGTGATTTCCGGCTTCATCGACGAGCTGGAGGCGCAGGGCTGATGGCCGAGGACGGGTCCTCGCTGTTCGGCGAAATCCGCCGCTTCGCCCGCACCTCCGGCGCCGTCGGCGGCATCGCGGCGCGGGTGGTGGGGGAGCGGGCGTTCGGCATCAAGACCAACCGCGCGAGCCATGCCGAGGACCTGAAAACCATCCTCGGCGGGCTCAAGGGGCCGCTGATGAAGGTGGCGCAGTTCCTCTCCACCGTGCCGGACGCGCTGCCCGCGGAATATGCCGCCGAGCTGGAGACGCTGCAATCCAACGCGCCGGCCATGGGTCCGGCCTTCGTGCGAAGGCGGATGCAGGGCGAGCTGGGGCCGGACTGGCGGTCCCGCTTCGCGGAATTCGGCCTCGAGGCGGCCGCCGCCGCGAGCCTCGGGCAGGTGCATCGCGCCACGCTCGCGGACGGCACTGATGTCGCCTGCAAGCTGCAATACCCGGACATGACCAGCACGGTGGAAGCCGATCTGCGCCAGCTCAAGCTCGCCATGGCCGTCTATCACCGCATGGACGGGGCCATCCAGCACGGCGAAATCTACCAGGAACTCGCCGAGCGCCTGCGCGAGGAGCTCGACTACACGCGCGAGGCGGCGCAGATGCGGCTGTATGGCGAGATGCTGCGCGACGTGCCCAGCGTCCACGTGCCCACGCCCATCGCCGATCTCTCCACTCGCCGCCTGCTCACCATGACCTGGCTCGACGGCCGCCCGCTGATGCGCCGGCTGGAGGAAGACCCGCCCCAGGCCGAGCGCAACGCCATCGCCGAGGCGCTGTTCCGCGCCTGGTACGTGCCCTTCTACCGCTACGGCGTGATCCACGGCGACCCGCATCTCGGCAACTACCAGGTGCGGCCCGACGGCACGGTGAACCTGCTCGATTACGGCGCCATCCGCGTCTTCCCCGCCCGCTTCGTGCGCGGCGTGATCGACCTGTTCGAGGCGGTGCGCGACGACGACATGGACAAGGCCGCGCGCGCCTATGCCGGCTGGGGCTTCACCGACATCTCCGCCGAGAAGCGCGACGTGCTGACCGAATGGGCGCGCTTCCTCTACGAACCGCTGATGGACGACAGCATCCGCCCGATCACCCGCAGCACCGACCCGCAATTCGGCCGCGGCGTGGCCGAGCGCGTGCATGCCGGCCTCAAGCGCACCGGCGGCGTCACGCCGCCCCGCGAATTCGTGCTGATGGACCGTTCCGCCATCGGCCTGGGCAGTGTGTTCCTGCGCCTGCGCGCGGAGATCAACTGGTCGCGCCTGTTCCACGAACTGATCGCCGATTTCGACGTGGACGCGCTGGAAGCCCGGCAGAAGGCGGCGCTGGCGGCGGCCGGCGTGCCCGCCTAGCTACCCCGCCACATACCCGTCATCCGCCGTCAGCACCGCGCCGTTGATGAAGCGCGCGGCGCCATCCGCGCACAGCAGCAGCAACGCGCCGTCGAGATCCGCCGGCACCCCCACCCGCCGGCGCGGCAGGGTGGCGAGCAGCCGCGCGCCCGCCTCGCCCGCGAAATGGTCGCGGTTCATGTCCGTCTCGATATAGCCGGGGCACAGGCAGTTGGTGTTGATGCCGTGCCGTCCCCATTCGCGGGCCATGGCGCGGGTCATGTGGATCACCCCGGCCTTGGACATGCCGTACACGCCGATGCGGCTGACCGCGCGCAGCCCGGCGATGGAGGCGATGTTGACGATCCGCCCGGCGATGCCCCCGGCGATCATGCCGCGTGCCACCGCCTGGGCGGTGAAGAAGGCGCCCTTGAGGTTGGTGTCGAGCACCGCGTCGTAATCGGCCTCCTCCACATCCTCCAGCCGCCCCGCGCGGCTGATGCCGGCATTGTTGACCAGCACCTCCACCGGCCCGAGCCGCGCCGCCACCGCCGCCACCGCGTCGCGAATGGACGGCACGGAGGTGGCGTCGAGCTTCACCGCCATCGCCCCCGCGCCAAGCTCGCCGCACAGCTCGTCCAGCTTCTCCACCCGCCGCGCCGCGACGGCCACGCGCGCGCCATGGCTCGCCAGCAGCCGCGCGAAATGCCGCCCCAGCCCGCTGGAGGCGCCGGTAACCAGGCACACCCGGCCGGCGAGGCCGGTGTCCATGGCTCAGGCCGGGTCCAGCGAGATCGCGTAGGTGCAGGAGGGCGGCGGCGTCCAGAACCGGCCGTCGAAATGGGCGCCGGTGAACTGGCCGTACACGTAGGCGTCGCCCGCCTGCATGTCCAACGTGCCGTTGTCCTGGATGGAGCCGCGGAAGGCGCCGAACGACACCTGATCGCCGTTCACCACGAAATTGGTGATGCGGATATTGCTGGCGCACATGCCGCCGGGGTCGGCGGTGTTGCGGCCCCGGCCGGCATAGGCACCGTTGGCGCGGGTGCCGAAGGTGGCGCGGTTGGTGCCCGGCGGCAGGTTCACCAGATTGGGCGGCGGCCCCACCGCGTCGCCGTCCGGCACGGGATTGTAGAGTGTCATGCCCTGGGTCAGCCCGCCGGGGCTGAAGCTCACCCCCTGGCCCACCTGGGTCGGCGACATCGTCGCGGCATCGATGCAGCCGGCGAGCAGCAGCAGGGGCAGGAGGCGCGCGGGTCTGGGCATATTCATTCTTCGCATGAGGGTCCCGCGATTATGGCGCATCCGCCCGCGTCCGCAACGGTGCGCCGATGCCCAGCCGGTCCCTTGCCGCCGCGTATTCCCCCGCCAGCCGGTCCACCAGCGCCGCCACGCTCACCACGCCGGTCACCGCGCCGATCCCCTGGCCGGAGCCCCAGATGTCCTTCCACGCCTTCGGCTTCTCCGCCCCGAAATTCATCCGCGAGGGGTCGGAGCCCGGCAGCGCGTCGGGATCGAGCCCCGCCCTGATCAGGCTGGGCCGCAGATAGTTGCCGTGAACCCCGGTGATCAGGTTGGTGTACACGATGTCCGCCGCCCGACTGTCAACCACCATCTCCTTGTAGCCCGCCGCCGCGTTGGCCTCCTCCGTCGCGATGAAGGCCGAGCCCATATAGGCGAAATCCGCCCCCATCGCCCGCGCCGCCAGCACCGCCCCGCCAGTGGCGATGGCGCCGGACAGCGCCAGCGGCCCCGCGAACCACGCGCGGATTTCCTGCACCAGCGCGAAGGGCGAGATCGTCCCGGCATGCCCGCCCGCGCCGGCCGCCACCGCGATCAGCCCGTCCGCCCCCTTCTCGATCGCCTTGCGCGCGAAGCCGTCGTTGATCACGTCGTGCAGCACGATGCCGCCATAGGAATGCGCCGCCGCGTACACCTCCGGCCGCGCGCCCAGCGAGGTGATGAGCAGCTTCACCTTGTGCTTCACCGTCATCGCCACGTCCTGCTCCAGCCGGTCGTTGGAGCGGTGCACGATGTGGTTCACCGCGAAGGGCGCCGCCGGCCGGTCCGGGTGCCGTGCATCGTGCTCGGCCAGCGCGTCCTGGATGCGCAGGATCCAATCCTCCAGCACCGGCGCCGGCCGCGCGTTCAGCGCCGGGAAACTGCCGACGATCCCCGCCTTGCACTGCGCGATCACCAGCTCGGGCGTGGAGACGATGAACATCGGCGCGCCGATGACCGGCAGGCGCAGGCGGTCGAACATGCGGTTTCCCCCGACGAGCAAGGTCTTTCTGCTTCTTTTTCTTCAGAAAAAGAAGACGCTTCCTTCCCCTTGCGCCTCTCTCCCGCAGCGCGGAGACTGCGCCCAACCGAAGGGGGGAGGAACCCGATGGACCTGGCTTTCACCGCCGAGGAGCTGGCGTTCCGCGACGAGGCGCGCCGCTTCTTCCGCACGGAGTTCCCCGAGGCGCTGCGCCGCAAGGTGCTGGAAGGCGGCCATCTCTCGCGCGAGGAGATCGTGCAGTCCCAGCGCATCCTCAACGCCCGCGGCTGGGCGGTGCCGAACTGGCCGCGCGCATGGGGCGGGCAGGACTGGTCGCCGGTGCAGCTCTATTTCTACCAGGACGAGATGCAGCAGGCCGGCGTGCCCAGCCCGCTCGGCTTCAACACCTCCATGGTCGGCCCGGTGATCGCCCAGTTCGGCAGCCAGGCGCAGAAGGAACGCTTCCTGCCCGCGACGGCCAATCTCGACATCTGGTGGTGCCAGGGCTTCTCCGAGCCCGGTGCCGGCTCCGACCTCGCCAGCCTGCGCACCGCGGCCAGGCGCGAGGGCGAGCAGTGGGTGATCAACGGCCAGAAGACCTGGACCACGCTCGCCCAGCACGCCGACTGGATTTTCGTGCTGTGCCGCACGGACGGCGCGGTGAAGAAACAGGAAGGCATATCCTTCATCCTCGCGGACATGCGCACGCCCGGCATCACCGTCCGCCCCATCCAGACCATCGATGGCGGGCACGAGGTGAACGAGGTGTTCTTCGACGATGTGCGCGTGCCCGCCGAGAACCTCGTCGGCCAGGAGAACAAGGGCTGGGACTACGCCAAGTTCCTGCTCGGCAACGAGCGCACCGGCATCGCCCGCGTCGGCCTGTCCAAGGCGCGGCTGCAGCGCATCCGCGCCCTCGCGGCGGCCGAGCGCGTCGGCGAGCGCGCGGTGCTGGACGACCCCAAGTTCCGCGAGAAGCTCGCGGCCACGGAGATCGAGCTGAAGGCGCTGGAAATGACCCAGCTGCGCGTGGTGGCCGACGAGCGGCGGCGCGAGAAGGGCCGGCCCAACCCGGCCTCCTCCATCCTCAAGCTCAAGGGCTCGCAGATCCAGCAGGCGACCACGGAATTGCTGATGGAGGTGGTCGGCCCCTACGCGCTGCCCTACGTGCCGGAGGAGGAAGGGCGCAACGAGCCGGAGATCGGCCCGCACGACGCGGCGGTGGCGGCACCCTCCTACTTCAACAACCGCAAGGTCTCGATCTATGGCGGCTCCAACGAGATCCAGCACAACATCATCGCCAAGGCGATTTTGGGATTCTGACCGATGGATTTCGATCTTTCCGATGACCAGCGCCTGCTGCGCGAAAGCGTCGATCGCCTGATCGCCGACCGCTACGCGTTCGAGGCGCGCCGCCGCCACGATCTGGGCACCGAGGGCTGGAGCCGCGATCTGTGGAATACCTTCGCCGAGCTCGGCCTGCTCGGCCTGCCCTTCGCCGAGGAGCACGGCGGCTTCGGCGGCGGGCCGGTGGAGACGATGATCGTGATGGAGGCGTTCGGCCGCGGCCTGGTGCGCGAGCCCTACCTCGCCACGGTGATCCTCGGCGGCGGCCTGCTGCGCCGCGCCGGCGCGGCCGATCTCCAGGCCGCGCTGCTGCCGCAGGTGGCGCAGGGCAAGCTGCTGCTCGCCTTCGCGCAGGTGGAGCGGCATTCGCGCTACGAGCTGAACGACGTGACCACCACGGCGCGTGAAGCCGAGGGCGGCTGGGTGCTCGACGGCGCCAAGAGCGTCGTGCTGCACGGCGATTCCGCCGACAAGCTGATCGTCACCGCGCGCACTGGCGGCGGCAGGTTCGACCGCGACGGCATCGGCCTGTTCCTGGTCGATGCCAACGCGAAGGGGCTGACGCGGCACGGCGTGCCCACCCAGGACGGCCTGCGCTGCGCCGAGATCACCCTGGCCGGCGTGCGGGCCGAGGCGGTGCTGGGCGACCCCGGCGGCGGGCTGGAAGCGGCCGAGGCGGTGGTGGACGAGGCCATCGCCGCGATCTGCGCCGAGGCGGTGGGGCTGATGACCTGCATGCACGACATCACCGTGGACTACCTGAAGACCCGCAAGCAGTTCGGCCGCGCCATCGGCGAGTTCCAGGTGTTGCAGCACCGCTCGGTGGACATGTTCGTCGAACTCGAACAGGCGCGCAGCATGGCGATGTTCGCGACCGTGATGGCCACCGACCCCGACCCCGCCACCCGCCGCCGCGCCGTCTCCGCCGCCAAGGTGCAGATCGGCCGCTCCGGCCGGCATATCGGGCAGGAGGCGGTGCAGCTGCACGGCGGTATCGCCATGACGATGGAATACAAGGTGGGGCATTACTTCAAGCGGATGACCATGCTGGAGGGGCTGTTCGGCGATACCGACCGGCATTTGGCCCAGGTGGCGTCTGGGGAAAGTCTGTTCGCGGCATGAATGCTGTTCCGTCGAACAAGGAAATGGGAAAAGAGGGTATCCGTTTCAATTCAGTATCGTCATGGCCGGGCTTGTCCCGGCCAGCCCGCCGCGACCCCTTGTCGCGGCAGCAGTGCCGCGCCGCCGGCGGTGGGAAGGATGCACGGCGCCTCGGCCTCGTGCGTGGCCGTCACCCAACAGCGGAGCCTCACCGCGTGGATGGCCGGGACAAGCCCGGCCATGACGGGGAGGGGAGCGAAAAGGGCTTAGTTCCGTTCCTTCTTCGCATGTCGGCTCTGGCTTCGTTGCGGGAGGCGGGGTCAAGGCTCTTGAGCGAAGCGTGCCTTGACGCCGTCTCCCGCAACCCAAGCACAATCGCAAAAGCGAAGCCCCCTTCGCCAACTCCGGGAACCCACGCATGAAGATCGCCGTCATCGGCGCCGGCCTGATGGGCCACGCCCTCGCCCTGGTCCACGCGCTCGGCGGCCACTCCGTGCGCTACACCGACAGCAACCCGGACACCCTGGCCGGCGCGCTTGGTTTGATGAAAACGGCGCTGGCCACCCTGCGCGAAGCCGGCGAAGTCGGCGCGGAATGGACCGACGCGCGGTTTGAACAGGCAGTGCGCGCCTGCCCGACCATCGCCGAGACGGTGGAAGGCGCCGAGCTGATCGTCGAGGCCGTGGTCGAGAAACCCGAAGTCAAGCGCACGGTCTTCGCCGAGATCGACCGCACGGCGCCGATGGACGCGATCATCGCCAGCAACACCTCCTATCTCGACATCTTCCCCCTGATGCCCGAACGCCGCCTGCCGCGCACGCTCATCGCGCATTGGTACACGCCCCCCTACCTGATCGACCTCTGCGACGTCTGCGGCGGCGAACGCACCGACCCCGCGGTGGTGGAGACCGTGCGCAGGATCGTCGCCGACATGGGCAAGGTGCCCGTGGTGATGAAGCGCTTCATCCCCGGCTACATCGCCAACCGCATCCAGTCCGCCATCTCGCTGGAAGTGAACTTCCTCATCGACGAAGGCTACGCCACCGCGCGCGACGTGGACGACGCGGTGATCCACGGCCTCGCGCTGCGCATCCCCATCCTCGGCCACATGGCCAAGGCCGATTTCACCGGCCTGCCGATGATGCAGGCGGCGCTGACCAACCGGATGTACACGCCGCCCGAGGTCAAGGGGAACAGCGCCGAGCTGGACAAGCTGGTCGCCGCCGGCCGCACCGGGGTGATGGGCGGGCGCGGCTATTTCGACTGGAGCGACCGCAGCCCCGCCCAGCTTTTCGCCGAGCGCGACCGCAAGATCCTCGCGCTGAAGAAGGCGCTGCGCGATATCGGGCCGATGGAGGGCACATGACCAACCTCACCGCCGCCAACGGCGTCCGCTACAACCTCACCGGCAAGGCGGCGCTGGTCACCGGGGCCGCTTCCGGCATCGGCCTGGCCACCGCGACGATGCTGGCGCGCAACGGCTGCGCCGTCGCCATCAACTTCCTGCCGGGCGACGAGCGTGGTGTCACGGAAGTGCGCAACCTCCGCCAGGAAGGCCACAAC
>CAMFLK010000113.1 GCA_945957135.1 uncultured Rhodospirillales bacterium | reverse complement strand
CGTCGGATGACCGCCAGGGCGCGTTTTCAGGCAGGCACGGCCACGCGGCTGGCGTTCCTGGTGGTGGGTCTTGGCACCGCCGCCTGGGCGCCGCTGGTGCCGGAGGCCAAGTTGCGATTGGGCCTGGCCGAAGGGGAGCTGGGGCTGGTGCTGCTGGCCCTCGGCGGCGGCGCGGTGCTGGCGATGCCGGCGTCGGGGCTGGCGATCCGCCGTTTCGGCATCCGCGCGGTGATGCTGGCGGGCGGGCTGCTGTTCTGTGCCGCGCTGCCGGCGCTCGCCCTGGCACCCTCCGCCTGGATGCTGGCCCTCGCCCTTGCCGCGTTCGGCGCCGGGCTGGGGACCACGGACGTGGCGATGAACGCCCAGGCGGTGGTGGTGGAGAAGCGGGCCGGGCGGGCGATGATGTCCGGCTTCCACGGCCTGTTCAGCGCGGGCGGGCTGGGCGGGGCGGGGGTGGTGAGCCTGCTGCTCGCCCTTGGCCTGACGCCCGCCGCCTGCACCTGGGCGATGGCGGCGGCGATGACGGCGATCCTGCTGTCGCAGGCCGCCGCCTTCCTGCCCCGCGCCGCCTCGCCCCCGCCGGCCGCGGCCTTCGCCCTGCCGCATGGGCGGCTGGTGCTGATCGGCCTGCTCTGCGCCATCGCCTTCCTCGCGGAAGGGGTGGTGCTGGATTGGAGCGCGGTGCTGCTGCGCTTCTGGCGCGAGGCGACGCCGGCCACCGCCGGGCTGGGCTATGCGGTGTTCTCCGCGGCGATGGTGGCCGGACGGCTGACCGGGGACGCGGTGGTGCGCCGCTTCCGCCCGGCCCCGGTGCTGCGCTGGGGAGCCGGGCTGGCCGCGCTGGGCTTCCTGGTGCTCACCGCGCTGCCCTCGGTCGCCACCGGGCTCGCGGGCTGCGTGCTGATCGGGCTGGGGGCCGCCAATATCGTGCCGGTGCTGTTCAGCGCGGCGGGAAGGCTGCCGGGCGCCGATCCCGGCACCGCCATGGCCGCGGCGGCCACGCCGGGCTATGCCGGGCTGCTCGCCGGGCCGGCGCTGGTGGGCGGGCTCGCCCAGATGTTCGGCCTGCCGGTGGCCATCGCCTTGGTGGGCGCGCTGCTGCTGATTGTCATCCTTCGTGCCGATATCGCCGATTCCGAAAGGACCGCCGCATGACCGTCGCCCTCATCGATGCCGAATTGCCGGAATTCGGCGAACCCACGGTGCAGCCGGCCATCCCCGCCGCCACCTATCGCGCGCGGGTGGCCGAGGCGCTGCGTCGGGCCAGGGCGCGGGGGCTGGACGCGCTGGTGGTGTATGGCGACCGCGAGCACGCGGCCAATGTCGCGTATCTGACGGGCTACGATCCGCGCTTCGAGGAGACGCTGCTGGTGGCCGTGCCCGGCCGCACGCCCACGCTGTTCCTGGGCAACGAGGGCTGGGGCTATGCGGAGCTGGCCGCCGGGGAATTCGAGCGCGCGCTGTGCCAGACCTTCTCGCTGCCCGGCCAGCCGCGCGGCAGCCAGAAGCCGTTCGGCGATCTGCTGACCGAGGCCGGGCTGGTGCCGGGCATGCGCATCGGCGCGGTGGGCTGGAAGATCTTTGACGCCGGCGATCCAGGCGCGGACGAAACCTGGCTCGACCTGCCGGAGTTCATCGCCGCCCGGCTGCGGGCCTTGGGGCCGGTGGTCAACGCCACCGACCTGTTCATGAATCCGGCGGACGGGCTGCGCGCCATCAACGATGTGGACCAACTCGCCTGCTTCGAATTCGCCGCCTGCTATGCCAGCGAGGGGCTGCGCCGGGTGCTGTTCGGCGTGCGGCCCGGCATGACGGAGCTGGAGGCGGCGCGACTGATGGCCGCGCCCGGCCTGCCGCTGGCCGCGCACACCATGCTGTCCTCCGGCAAGCGCGCCTATTTCGGCCTGCCCAGCCCGTCCGCCGCCGTGCTGGAACGCGGCGCGCCGTTCACCATGGCCTTCGCGCCGCAGGGCGCCCTGAACGCCCGCGCCGGCTTCTTCGCCACCGACGAGAACGATCTGCCGGAGGGCATCCGCGACTTCGTGCCCAAGCTCGTCGCGCCCTATTTCGCGGCGGCGGCGGACTGGTACGCCACGGTGGGCATCGGCACCACGGGCGGGGCGCTGCACGCGGCGGTGATGCGCCATCTGGCCGACCCGTTCTTCGGTGTGGGCCTCAATCCCGGCCACCTGATCCATATCGACGAATGGCTGCACTCCCCGGTCTTCGCCGGCAGCACGATCCCCTTGCGTTCGGGCATGGCGCTGCAGGTGGACATCATCCCCGCCACCCATTCGCCCTGGTTCACCACCAATATCGAGGACGGTATCGCGCTGGCCGACGAGGCCCTGCGCGCGGAATTCGCGGCGCGCTACCCCGAGGCGTGGGGCCGCATCCAGGCGCGGCGGGACTTCATGGCGCGGGTGCTGGGCATCGCGCTCAAGCCGGAGGTGCTGCCGTTCAGCAACATCCCCGCCTATCTGCCGCCCTTCATCCTGTCGCCGCGCCGGGTGATGGCGCTGACCTGAAGCGTGATGACGTTTGGCGGAACCGCCAAAAAGTCTGAATCACGCGACCAAGAGTTACAGCCCTTCGCCCGACTTCGTCGCCCGCCACTTGGCGACGTTGCGGTTGTGCTCCTCCAGCGTGCGGGCGAACACATGCCCGCCGCTGCCATCGGCCACGAAATACAGCTCGTCCCCCGGCGCGGGATGGGCGGCGGCGGCCAGCGCGGCGAGGCTGGGGCTGGCGATCGGGCCGGGCGGCAGGCCGGGGATGCGATAGGTGTTGTACGGGTTCGCCCGGTCGAGATCGGCGCGCACCAGGGCGCGGTCCATCACCCCCCCGCCGGACACGGCGTAGATCACCGTGGGATCGGATTGCAGGCGCATGCCGCGGCGCAGCCGGTTGAGGAACACGGCGGCGACGCGCGGCCGCTCGTCCGCCCGCGCGGTCTCGCGCTCCACCAGGCTCGCCAGCACCAGCAATTCCTGCGGCGTGGCGAGCGGCAGCCCCTCGTCGCGCCCGGCCCAGGCCGCGGCCAGCGCGCGGTCCATCGCCCGCCCGGCGCGCTCGACGATGGTGGCGCGGGAAGCGCCGTATTCGAAGGCGTAGGTCTCCGGCAGGAACCGCCCTTCCTCCGGCACCGGCGCGGGGCCGGCCATCGGCTCGGCACGGTCGATCAGCAGCGCGGTTTCGGAGGCGGTGAGCCCCTCGGGAATGGTCAGCCGGTGCTGCACCGGCCGCGCGGTGCGCAGCAGGCCGAGCACCTCGCGCAGGCTGGCATGGGCGGGCAGCGCGAACTCGCCGGCGCGCAGCTTGCCCTCCGTGAGGCCGTAGGCGAGCAGGAATGCGTGGCCGCTGTCGATCGCCCCCACGCGCAGCAGCGCCTCCGCCGCCTGCTCGGGCGGGCCGTAGGGGATCAGCACGTTGGCCGGCGCCGCCAGCGGTCCGGGGCCGAGATAGCGGGCGCGGGCGTAGAGCACGCCGCCCCCGGCCAGGCCCGCGACCACGGCGAGCGCGGCCCCCGCCAGCAGGATGGTTCGGCGCGTCATCGTCCCGGCAGATGGGAAGCTACGCGGCCTTCTTGAAGATGATGCTGGCGTTGGTGCCGCCGAACCCGAAGCTGTTCGACAGGGCGGCGCTGATCGGCCGTTCCTGGGCGGTGTTGGCCACGCGGTCGATCACGCTCTCCCGGCTCGGCGCGTGCAGGTTCAGCGTGGGCGGCGCCACCCCGTCGCGCACCGCCATGATCGAGAAGATCGCCTCGATCGCCCCCGCCGCGCCCAGCAGATGCCCGGTGGCCGATTTGGTGGACGACATGGCGATCTTGCCCGCGGCGTCGCCGAAGAAGCGCTCCACCGCCTCCAGCTCCAAATCGTCGCCCAGCGGCGTGGAGGTGCCGTGCGCGTTCACGTACTGGATCTGGTCCGGCCGGATCGCGCCGTTGCGCAGCGCCGCCTTCATGGCGCGGAAGGCGCCGTCATGCCCCTCGGCCGGGGCGGTGATGTGGTAGGCGTCGCCGGACATGCCGTAGCCGCCGATCTCCGCGTAGATCGTCGCGCCGCGCTTGCGGGCGTGCTCGTATTCCTCGAGCACCACGATCCCGGCACCCTCGCCCATCACGAAACCGTCGCGGTCCTTGTCCCAGGGGCGGGAGGCTTCGGTGGGCGTGTCGTTGAAATTGGTGGACAGCGCGCGGGCGGCGCAGAACCCGGCGATGCCCAGCGTGTTCACCCCCGCCTCGGCGCCGCCCGCCACCATCACGTCGGCATCGCCGAACATGATCAGCCGCGCCGCGTCGCCGATGGCGTGCACGCCGGTGGCGCAGGCCGTCACCACCGCGTGGTTCGGCCCCTTGAACCCGTATTTGATGGAGACGTGGCCCGAGGCCAGGTTGATCAGCGCCGCGGGGATGAAGAACGGTGACAGGCGCCGCGCCCGTCCCTCATGGGTGGTGACGGAGCCCTCGTAGATCGTCTCCATGCCGCCGATGCCGGAGCCGATCATCACCCCGGTCGCGCAGCGGCCGTCCTCGTCCTCCGGCTTCCAGCCGGAATCCTCCACCGCCTCGGTGGCCGCCACCAGCGCGAACTGGATGAAGCGGTCCATCTTCTTCTGGTCCTTCACCGGAATCCATTCGGCCAGGTCCAGCCCGCCCTCGGCGCGGGTGCCCTTGGGGATCTGGCCCGCGATCTTGGCCGGCAGGTCCGACACGTCGAAGGACTGGATGGCCCGGATGCCCGACTCGCCATTGACGAGCCGTTTCCATACATGGCCCACGCCCACGCCCAGCGGGCAGGCGATGCCCATGCCCGTCACAACCACGCGCCGCATCGCTGCCTCCTCCTGTCCTGAACCGCTCGGGCGGGTCAGGCGGCCTTCTGCTTCTCGATGTAGTCGATCGCGTCCTTCACCGTGCCGATCTTCTCGGCCGCGTCCTCGGGAATCTCGACGCTGAACGCCTCCTCGAAGGCCATGACCAGCTCGACCGTGTCGAGGCTGTCCGCGCCGAGATCGTCGATGAACGACGCTTCCAGCGTGACCTTGCTTTCCTCGACGCCGAGATGCTCGACGACGATCTTCTTCACCCGTGCGGCGATGTCGCTCATGTTTGGTGTCCAGCTCCTGACTTTGCCGTTCAGCTTCCTAAATCATCCAACCGGTGGCCCGCCGAATCGGCGGGTCCGGCCGCGTCGCCGCTGGGATCATCCGAACGGGATCGCGCGGCGCTTAGCATGGATTTGTCACACGCGCCAACCGCCCGATGGCGGCCGGCGGTGACGAATCAGATCATCGCCATGCCGCCATTGACATGCAGCGTGGCCCCGGTCACCCAGCCGGCCTCGTCGCTGGCCAGATAGGCCACGGCGGCGGCGATGTCCGCCGGCGCGCCCATCCGCCCGAGCGGGATCGCCTCCAGCAGCTTGGTCCGCTGGGCGTCGTTCAGCGCGTCGGTCATCGGGGTCGCCACGAAGCCCGGCGCGACGATGTTCACCGTCACCCCGCGCGAGGCCACTTCCTGGGCCAGCGCCTTGGTCATGCCCGCCAGCCCCGCCTTGGCGGCGGCGTAGTTGGCCTGGCCGGGATTGCCGGTGGTGCCGACGATGGAGGAGATCGACACGATCCGCCCCGCCCGCCGGCGCAGCATGCCCTTGAGCGCCGCGCGCGCCAGCCGGAACGGGGCGGTGAGATCGACGTCCAGCACCGCCTGCCAGTCCTCGTCCTTCATGCGCAGCGCCAGCATGTCCCGCGTGAAGCCGGCATTGTTGACCAGCAGGTGCAGCGGCCCGATCGCCTCCGCCGCGGCCACCAGCGCGTCCGCCGCCACGGGGTCGCGCAGGTCGGCGGGGCAGGCATGCGCGCGCTCGCCCAGCTCGGCGGCCAGCGCGTCCAGCGCGTCCACGCGGGTGCCGGACAGCGCGACGATCGCGCCCTGGCCGTGCAGCGCGCGGGCGATGGCGGCGCCGATGCCGCCCGAGGCGCCGGTGACCAGCGCGACCTTGCCGTCCAGACGGAACATGCGGGTTCTCCTCAGAGGGCCTTGAGCAGCTGCTCGATCTCCGCCGGCGTGCCGGCGGAGGCGGAAGCGGCGTCGGGCAGCACGCGCTTGACCAGCCCGGCCAGCACCTTGCCCGAGCCCAGCTCGCAGAAACTGTCCACGCCGAGTTCCGCCATGGCCTGCAGCGATTCCCGCCAGCGCACCGTGGCGGTCACCTGCCGCACCAGCAGGGCCGCGATCTCCGTGGGATCGGTCGCCTTGGCGGCGGTGACGTTGGCCACCACCGGCACGGCGGGGGCGGCGGGCGGCGCGGCGGCCAGCGCCTCCTGCATCGCCGCGGCGGCCGGCGCCATCAGCGCGCAATGGAACGGGGCGGAAACCGGCAACAGCATGGCCCGGCGCACGCCGCGCGCCTTGGCGATCTCGATGGCCCGCTCCACCGCCGCGCGATGGCCGGACACCACCACCTGGCCGCCACCATTGTCGTTGGCGGGCTCGACCACCTCGGTACCGCCCTCCGGCGTCGTGGCCGCCTCGGCGCAGATCTCGCGGGCGAGCGGCATTTCCGCGCCGAGCAGGGCGGCCATCGCGCCCTCGCCGGCCGGCACCGCCTTTTGCATGGACTGGCCGCGCAGGCGCAGCAGCCGTGCCGCCTGGGGCGGGGTGAAGCTGCCGGCGGCGGCCAGCGCGCTGTATTCGCCCAGGGAATGCCCGGCCACCACCACCGCGCGCTCGGCCAGGCGGAAGCCGCCCTCGCGCTCCAGCACCCGCAGCACGGCCAGCGAATGGGCCATCAGCGCGGGCTGGGCGTTCTCGGTCAGCGTCAGCTCCTCGGCCGGCCCTTCGAACATCAGCCGCGACAAATGCTGGTTCAGCGTGTCGTCGATTTCCTGGAACAGCTCGCGCGCGGCGGGAAAGGCGGCGGCGAGGTCGCGCCCCATGCCCGGCGCCTGGCTGCCCTGGCCGGGGAAGATGAAGGCATGCACGGCCATGATGGAGTCGCCTCCCGTTCTCGACCCCCTTGGCTGGGGGCGGGGAGGGGCGCGTAGCTTCCGTTCGCCCGGCTGTCAATCAGGTTGATCGTGGAAGGACCCCACCTCTCCTGAGCGTGGCGCCGTGCTCGGGGTCGTCCTGGGCATGCTTGCTCAAGGGCCTTGACGACCCCTGCGCGCGGCGCCCTGCGGATGGAAGGCCGGGGCAAAGAAACGGCCCTTTTCAGCCGAACAAAGAAACGGGGAAAAGTGTATTTTTTTCAATGCACTCCCGTCATGGCCGGGCTTGTCCCGGCCACCCACGCCGTGCCGTGCCGCCGGCCGTGAGAGGGACGCACGGTGCGTCGGCCTCGTGCGAAACCGTCAGCGACGGCGGAGCCCCACCGCGTGGATGGCCGCGTCAAGCGCGGCCAAGACGGTGAGAGGAGCGGAAGGGGCGTATTTTACCCATTCTTCGCATGTCCAGCAGGCGAAGGAGCCCGCCCGGCAACGCAGGCCGGTATGATTTGCCCCAGCCCCCCATTCGCCTATACCCGCCGCCGCAGCAGCCACCACGGATCGACCGACCCCCTTGCCCCATCGCCCCGACGCCCTCGCCAGCTGGCTCCCCCGTTTCGCGGACCGCACCGTGCTGGTGCTGGGCGACGTCATGCTTGACCGCTACGTGCTGGGCGAGGTGCGGCGCATCTCGCCGGAGGCGCCCATCCCCGTGCTGCGCGCCACCCGGCGGCGCGAGGTGGCCGGCGGCGCCGGCAACGTCGCGGTCAACGCCGCCAGCCTCGGCGCCCGCGCCATCCTGGTCGGCCTGGCCGGCGCGGACGCCGACGGCGCGGCGCTGGCCGCCCTGTTCGCCGAAACCCGCGTCACCCCGCGCCTGGTCCCCGGCCGCCGTACCACCGTGAAGACCCGCTTCATCGCCGGCGGCCACCAGCTGCTGCGCGTGGACGAGGAGGAACCCGACCCCGCCACCCCCGCCGCCGAAACCGCTCTGCTCGCCGCCTTCCGCGACGCGCTGGGCGCCGCCGATGTCGCCGTGCTCTCCGATTACGCCAAGGGCGTGCTGACCGACCGCGTGCTGGCCGGCGCCATCGAAGCCGCCCGCGCCGCCGGCGTGCCCGTGGTCGCCGACCCCAAGCGCCTCACCTTCGAGGCCTATGCCGGCGTCACCGTGCTCACCCCCAACCTGCTCGAAGCCGCCCGCGCCACCGGCCTGCCCGTCGAGTCGGACGCCCAGGCCGCCGCCGCCGCCGCCGTCGCGCTGGCCCAGTCCGGCGCCGGCGCCCTGCTGCTCAAGCGCGCCGATCGCGGCCTGACCCTGGTGCGCCCCGGCGCCGACCCGCTGCACATCCCCACCCGCGCCGTGGAGGTCGCCGACGTCTCCGGCGCCGGCGACACGCTGGTCACCGGCTTCGCCCTGATGCTCGCCTGCGCCGCCCCGATGGCCGAGGCCGCGGCGCTCGCCAACGCCGCCGCCGGCGTGGTGGTGGGCAAGCACGGCACCGCCGCCGTCACCCCGCAGGAACTCGCCGCCGCCCTGCACCATCCCGGCCAGATCGCCTCCGGCCTGCAAGCCATCGACGACAAGGTGGTGGAACTGGATGCCGCGCTGCAACAAATTGCAACCTGGCGCGAACAGGGATTGCGGGTGGGATTCACCAATGGTTGCTTCGACCTGATCCATCCCGGCCATGTCCGCCTGCTCGCCCGCGCCCGCGACCTGTGCGACCGGCTGGTGGTCGGGTTGAACAGCGACGCTTCCGTCCAACGCCTGAAGGGGCCCGACCGTCCCGTGCAGAACGAAACCGCCCGCGCCACCGTCATGGCCTCCATGGCGTCGGCCGACCTCGTCGTGCTGTTCGCCGAGGACACGCCCGAACGGCTGATCGAGGCCATCCGCCCGGACGTGCTGATCAAGGGCGCCGACTACCGGATCGACCAGGTGGTGGGCGCCGATTTCGTGCTCGCCCATGGCGGCCAGGTGGAACTCATCCCCCTCGAACAGGGCCACAGCACCAGCGCCACCATCCGCCGCATCAGCGCGGAGAAGGGCGCATGAGCGAGAGGGCATCCCACCTTCGCCGCCTGGAAGACGAAAGCATCCACATCATCCGCGAGGTCGCCGCCGAATGCCGCGCGCCGGTGATGCTCTATTCCATCGGCAAGGACAGCACGGTGATGCTGCACCTCGCCATGAAGGCCTTCCACCCCGCGCCGCCGCCCTTCCCGCTGCTGCATATCGACACGCGCTGGAAGTTCCGCGACATGATCGCCTTCCGCGACGCCACCGTCCGCCGCCTCGGCGTCACCCTGCTGACCTACACCAACGAGGACGCCGCCGCGCGCGGCATCAACCCGTTCGACCATGGCGGCTACTACACCGCGGTGATGAAGACCGAGGCGCTGAAACAGGCGCTGGACCATTACGGTTTCGACGCGGCCTTCGGCGGCGCGCGGCGCGACGAGGAGAAATCCCGCGCCAAGGAACGCATCTTCTCCTTCCGCAACAGCGCCCATGCCTGGGACCCCAAGAACCAGCGCCCGGAATTCTGGCGGCAATACAACACGCGCGTGAACAAGGGCGAGTCGATGCGCGTGTTCCCGCTGTCCAACTGGACCGAACTCGATGTCTGGCACTACATCCTGCGCGAGAAGCTCGACGTGGTGCCGCTCTACTTCGCCGCCCCGCGCCCGGTGGTGGAACGCGACGGCACGCTGATCGTGGTCGATGACGACCGCATGCGCCTGGCCCCCGGCGAGGCGCCGGTGGACCGCATGGTGCGCTTCCGCTCCCTCGGCTGCTACCCGCTGACCGGCGCCGTGGAATCCTCCGCGTCCAGCCTGCCGGAAATCGTCGCCGAAATGCTCGCCACGCGCGTCTCCGAACGCGGCGGAAGGCTGATCGACCGCGACGCGTCGGACTCGATGGAGCGCAAGAAGCGCGAGGGCTATTTCTGATGGACGGCGCGATGCCCCGGCTCGACCAGTTCCTCGCCACGCAATCCGATATCGGCACGCTGCGCCTGCTGACCTGCGGCAGCGTGGACGACGGCAAGTCCACCCTGATCGGCCGCCTGCTGTTCGACTGCAAGCAGATCCTCGACGACCACCTCGCCGCCCTGGAACGCGACTCCCGCCGCCACGGCACCACGGGCGAGGAACTCGACCTCGCGCTGCTGGTGGACGGGCTGGAGGCCGAACGCGAACAAGGCATCACCATCGACGTCGCCTGGCGCTTCTTCGCCACCGACCGCCGCCGCTTCATCATCGCGGACACGCCGGGCCACGAGCAATACACCCGCAACATGGCCACCGGCGCCTCCACCGCCGACCTCGCGGTGGTGCTGGTCGATGCCCGCGCCGGCGTGCTGGCGCAGACCCGGCGCCACTCCTTCATTGCCTCGCTGATGGGCATCCGCCACATCGTGCTGGCGGTGAACAAGATCGACCTCGTCGATTTCAGCGAACAGCGCTTCGACGAGATCGCCGCCGCCTATCGCGACGCCGTCGCCACGCTCGGCTTCGCCGGCATCACCTGCATCCCGCTCTCCGCCCGCCACGGCGACAACGTCACCGCGCCCAGCCCGCGCACCCCCTGGTACCGCGGCCCCAGCCTGCTCGCCCATCTCGAAACCGTGCAGGTCGCGGCCGACAGCACGGGCGCGCCGTTCCGCATGCCCGTGCAATGGGTCAACCGCGCCAGCCCCGAATTCCGCGGCTACGCCGGCACCGTGGCCAGCGGCCACATCGCCGTGGGCGCGCGGCTGCGCATCGCCGGCGCCGCGCGCGAAACCACCCTCGCGCGCATCGTCGCCATGGACGGCGACCGCGCCGACGCCGCCGCCGGCGAGGCGGTGACGCTGGTGCTGGCCGACGAGATCGACGCCTCGCGCGGCGACGTGCTGGCCGCCGGCACCCCACCCGCCGTGGCCGCCAACTTCACCGCGCGCCTGGTCTGGCTGGCGGACACCGAACTGTTCCCCGGCCGGCGCTACCTGTTCAAGCTCGGCACCGCCACCGTGGCCGGCAGCATCACCCGCATCCACCACCGCATCGACATCAACGGCTTCGGCGAAGTGCCCGCCGACACGCTGGCCGCCAACGACATCGCCCTGGTCAGCATCACCCTCGGCAGCCCCGTCGCGCTGGAACGCTACGCCGACAGCCACGCCCTCGGCGGCTTCATCGTCATCGACCGGCAAAGCAACGCCACCCTGGCCGCCGGCATGGTGGACACCGTCGGCAACGGCGCCACCAACATCACCTGGCACGACACCGCGGTGGACAAGGCCGCCCGCGCCCGGCTGAAAGGCCAACGCCCCGTCGCCGTGTGGTTCACCGGCCTGTCCGGCGCCGGCAAATCCACCATCGCCAACCTCGTGGAACAGCGCCTGCACGCGCTCGGCCGCCACGGCATGATCCTCGACGGCGACAACGTGCGCCACGGCCTGAACCGCGACCTCGGCTTCTCCGAAGCCGACCGCGTGGAAAACATCCGCCGCGCCGCCGAAGCCGCCCGCCTGATGGTCGATGCCGGCCTCATCGTGCTGGTCAGCTTCATCTCCCCCTACCGCTCCGACCGCGAAGCCGCCCGCGAACGCTTCGCCCCCGGCGAATTCCTCGAAGTCTTCGTGGACACCCCGGTGGACGAATGCCGCCGCCGCGACCCCAAAGGCCTCTACAAACGCGCCGACGCCGGCCTGATCCGCAACTTCACCGGCGTGGACGCCCCCTACGAAACCCCCGACCACCCCGAACTCCGCCTGCCCACCACCGCCGCCCCCGCCACCGAACTCGCCGAACGCGTGGTGGAGGAACTGCGGCGACTTGGGTATCTCGGGGAAGAATAGGGAAGGGAAGGGAAGGCAAGGCGGGGGCTCCGCCCCTCGACCCCGCTGGGGCCTTAGGCCCCAGACCCCGCTACTTCAGGCCACCGCGCGGCGACACCTTCGAGCGTGCGGGGGTGGCAAGCCGGGTTTGATGGGCCTTCGGCCCGAAGGGGAAAAATAAGAGGGCAGCGCATTTTCCTGTTGCATCGGAGAACATGGTTCCGGTAGAACGGAACCTATGTTGAACCAGGAGCCCAACCC
>CAMFLK010000112.1 GCA_945957135.1 uncultured Rhodospirillales bacterium | reverse complement strand
CAGGAAAATGCACTGCCCTCTTATTTTTCCCCTTCGGGCCGAAGGCCCATCAAACCCCACCTGCCACCCCCGCACGCTCGAAGGTGTCGCCGCGCGGTTGCCTGACGTAGCGGGGTCTGGGGCCTAAGGCCCCGCTGCCGCGACAAGAGGTCGCGGCGGGGGTCCAGGGCAGCGCCCTGGCCTTTCTTCGGGGTCGAGGGGCGAAGCCCCCGCCTTGCCTTCCCTGTGTGTCATGATCGACTTCGTCTGAAACTGCTCATTTCATTCGTCGCCGGCCCGCGCGAATTTTCGATCGTGCGGTGAACCCGGTGGCGAGCACGCCTTGGGACGCCGGGGAAACGGCCGGGGAGGGCGAGGTGACGAGCAGGCGGGAATTCATGGCTGGCATATCCGGGGCGGCCGCTTTGTCGGTCGGTCTCGGTTCCGCGCGGCGGGTGGTGGCGGCCGGTCCGGTGAAGGGCGGCAATCTGAGTGCGGCGATCGTGTTGGAAACCGCGAGTCTCGACCCGATCTTCGGCAATGCCGGGGGCGCCGACCGTTCCTTCTACAATCTCTATACGGAAAACCTGCTGTACCAGGATGCGCAGGGTGCGTTCCATCCGGTGCTCGCCGAGAGTTGGGAGTTGGCGCCGGACCGGTTGTCGTTGTTGTTCCGGCTGCGCCAGGGCGTGAAGTTCCAGGACGGCACGGCGTTCGATGCCGATGCGGTGAAGTTCAATCTCGACCGGGTGATCGACCCCGCGGTGAACGCGCGGGCGCGGCAGTACATGACCGATCTCGACTCCACCGAGGTGGTCGATCCGCTCACCGTGCGGGTAAAGCTCAAGCGTCCGTCGGGGCCTTTCCTCACCACGCTGTCCAACGAGCCCGGCTCGATGGTGTCGCCGACGGCGGTGCGCCAGCGCGGGGCCGATTTCGCGCGCAATCCGGTGGGCACGGGGCCGTTCGTGGTGACGAAATGGGGGGCGGGCCGGCTGGAGGCGAAGCGTTTCGACGGGTATTGGGGCCGGCCTGCCTGGCTCGACACCGTCACGTTGCGGGTGATTTCCAACACCGCGATCAAGCTGGTGGAGCTCAAGAGCGGCAACGTTCAGCTCGGCGACGTGGTCCAGGTGAAGGACATGCCGGAGATCGAGGCCGATCCGAAGCTGACGCTGATCGACACGATCCAGCAGATCACCTCCTACATCTCGTTCAACAACCAGGCCGCGCCGTTCAAGGACAATATCGAGCTGCGCAAGGCCATCGCCTACGCGATGAATCGCGAGGCGATCGAGAAGGCGATCTCGCGTGGCCAGGGCGGCGTGCTCACCGCCGTGGAGGTGCCGAGTTCGCGGGCCTGGGACAAGAGCCTCGTCGGCCACCCATACGATCCCAAGGCGGCGCGCGCCGCCTATGAGAAATCCGGCCACAAGGGGCCGCTGACCCTGCTGGTGATCCAGCGCGACCCGGACACGCAGGTGGCGCAGCTGATCCAGGCGATGTGCAAATCCGCGGGCATCGACCTGCGCATCGAGGTGCTGGAGCGGCTGGCCTGGGTGGAGCGGGTGCTGAACGGCAAATACGAGCTGGGTGTCCTGCGCGCCTCCAGCCCGCTGCCCGACCCGGACATGACCTTCTCCCAGTTCTACGGCCGGGCGGCGGCCAACGACTATTCGGGCATCCGCAACCCGGAGATCTGGGACATGGTCGATCAGGCGCGCAGCCTGACCGACATGGCCGAGCGGCGGCGGATCTACGTCGCCGTGCAGCAGAAGATTCTCGACAATTACTGGCAGACCTACCTGTTCTGGCGGCCGCAGAAGGAGGTGGCGCGCAAGGAGCTGCAGGGGTTCAGCCGCGAATACTCGGGCGCCTGGCGCTACAACGACATGTGGCTGGCCCCAAGTCTGGGGTGAGCGAGATTGGGCTGAGCGAAGCAAAACGGGCCGCGAGCCCCGCCGGAGGATACGATGAATACTGTGGCCAGCATGAAGCCGCGCAAGTTTCCGATCATCGATACGGACGTGCATCACTACAACGCCCGCAAATCGGACCTGTTCCCCTACATGACCAGGTTCAACGCCGAGCGCTTCGCCGATTACGGCTATGGCGTGCAGAACTCCTTCGCCTTCAACGGCGGAAGCCGCGGGCGGCGGGTGGATGTGGTGGACGAGAAGAACCCGGCGCCGGATTCGGTGGGGGCCGCGGCCTATGACGTGGAGGACACGCGGCGCCGGCTGCTGGATGGCAACAGCATCGACCTCGCGATCCTGACGGGCGGGCCGGGCCAGATCTGCAGCACGATGATGGATCTGGACTATGCCAGCGCCATCTGCCGGGCGTTCAACGACTATTCGCTGGAGCACTGGGTGGCCAAGGACGCCCGCTTCCGCTACGCGCTGCACATCAATTCCAGCGACCCCGCGGGGGCCGCCGCCGAGATCGACCGGCTCGGCGGCCATCCCGCCGTCTGCGCCGCCATGCTCGGCTGCGGCGCGCAGCGGCCGTTCGGCCACCGCTTCTATCACCCGATCTACGAGGCCTGCGTGCGCAACGGGCTGGCGGTGGCGATGCATTTCGGCGCGGAGGGGGCGGGCACCAATCCGCCGCCCTCGGCTGCCGGCTATCCCAGCTACTACATCGAGAATCGCCAGCTGCGGCCTTCATTCTACGCGGTGCACGTGGTGAGCTTCGTGTTCGAGGGGGTGTTCGACAAGTTCCCCACGCTGAAGCTGGGCATGCTGGAGGGTGGCTTCGCCTGGCTGGCGCCGCTGATGTGGAAGATGGACCTGGACTGGAAGGGGCTGCGCCGCCAGACGCCCTGGGTGAAGAACCTGCCGAGCGAGACGGTGAAGAGCCATATCCGCTTCGCCACCCAGCCGATGGAGGAGCCGGACGACCCCAACGCGCTGAAGCACATCATCGACTGGATCGACGGCCGCCGCACGCTGATGTTCTCGACCGACTATCCGCATTGGGACTGGGACGATCCGGCGATGACGCTGGCCGGCTATCCCGAGGATCTGCGCCGCCGCGTGTTCTGCGAGAACGCCATCGAGACGTTCGGCCTGACGCTGCCTTCGATGTCGCAGGCGGCCTGAGCGGAGCGAGCGAGGATGCCGAGCAAATACGAAGTGTGTTTCGCCGACGAGATTCCCGCCGGCGGACGACGGATCGTCGATGCCGCGGGGCGCAGCATCGGGGTGTTCAACATCGACAACCGCTTCTATGCGGTGCGCAACAGCTGCCCGCACAAGGGCGCGCCGCTGTGCCTGGGCGTGGTGGAGGGGTACGTGACGGGTGAGCGGCCCGGCGAGTTCACCTTCGAGCGCGAGGGGGAAATCCTGCGCTGCCCGTGGCATGGCTGGGAGTTCGACCTGAAGACCGGCGAATCCGTGTTCAACCCGCACAAGGTGTGGGTGCGCAGCTACCAGGTGAGCGTCGAGACCGAGGCGCGGGTGCTGGCGACCGCGGAGGCGGAGGCGGCGGACCCGGGCATCGAGACCTATGCGGTCTCGGTGGAAACGGTGGAAGGGCGCGAGCGGCCGGTGCTGTACGTGCACGTGTAGCGGCGCGCGGCGTCGCGTCCATCGTCGTCGCGGGGGCGGCACCGGGCACGGTGCCGCCCTTTCGCGTTGGAGGGGCGGCGCTTGGGGCGACTATTCCAAGCCGGCGAAGTGGGAATCAGCCCTTCTTCGCGCCCAGCCCGGCGAACTTCTTGTTGAACTTCGCCACCTGGCCCCCGGTGTCGAGGATGCGCTGCACGCCGGTCCAGGCCGGGTGGGATTTCGGGTCGATGTCGAGGCGGATGGTGTCGCCTTCCTTGCCGGCGCAGGACCGGGTCTTGAAGGTGGTGCCGTCGGTCATCACCACGTTGATCTCGTGGTAGTCGGGGTGGATGCCCTGCTTCATCGGAAACCTCATGTGCTGGCGCCGCCGATGCGACCGGCCGCGCGAAGGCGGGCGTATAGCGGTGTGGCCCGGCGAACGCAAGGAACGGGCTAGGTGAGGGTGGCCCGCTGGTATTGCGGCGGCAGCGGCGGCGTCACGCCGAACTGGCGGTGGGCGCGCAGCGGCCAGGCCGGGTCCGCCAGGGCGGCGCGGCCGATGAACACCAGGTCGGCGCGGTCGTTGGCGACGATCTCGGCGGCGTGGCTGGCCTCGGTGATCAGCCCCACCGCGCCGGTGGCGATGCCGGCGCCGGCGCGGACGGCCTCGGCCATCGGCACCTGGTAGCCCGGATGCAGCGAGGGGATGCGCGGGCCGGACAGCGCCACCCCGCCCGAGGAACAGTCGATCAGATCCACCTTGCTGGTCGCCTTCAGCAGCTTGGCGATGGCGATGCTGTCGTCGATGGTCAGCCCGCCGGCCATCCAATCCACCGTGGACAGGCGCACGAACAGCGGCAGCTCATCCGGCCATTCCGCGCGGATCGCCTCCACAGCTTCCATAAGAAACCGGGTGCGGCCGGCGAAATCGCCGCCGTACTGGTCCGTGCGGGTGTTGGAGATGGGCGAGAGGAAGGAGTGCAGCAGGTAGCCATGCGCCGCATGCAGCTCGATCACCTTGATGCCCGCGTGGCGCGCCCGGCGGGCGGTGGCGGCGAATTCGGCGGCGATGGCGGCGATCTCCGCCACGCTCAGCGCGTGCGGGGTGGTGTGGGTGTCGCCGAAGGCGATGGCGGAGGGGGCCGAGGGCACCCAGCCGCCCTGCTCCACGGGCAGGCCCTTGCCGCCCTCCCACGGGCGCTGGCTGCTCGCCTTGCGGCCGGCATGGGCGATCTGCATGCCCGGCACCGCGCCGGCGCGGGTGACCAGCGCCGCGAGCCGGCCCATCAGATGGGTGTGCGCCGCGTTCCACAGGCCGAGGCAGCCCGGCGTGATGCGGCCGGGGGCGGAGACATGCGTCGCCTCGGTGAACACGATGCCGGCGCCGCCGAAGGCGTGGGCGCCGATATGCTGGACATGCCAGTCGTCGCCCAGCCCGTCGGTGGCGCTGTACTGGCACATGGGCGACAGCACGATGCGGTTGCGCGCGGTCACCCCGCGGAACGAAATCGGCTCGAAAAGCTTCGGAGTGGGCATGGGGCGTCCCGGCGGTGGAATGATGGCAAGCGGTAGAGGCGGGCAGACGGCATGGCAAGAGCGGGGCGGCGTTTCCCGCGCGGCGGGGTTTGCTCTACCCTCGCGGCCTCAACAACCCGTCGCAAGTGCCCGTGAACATTCTCTCCATCCAGTCCTGGGTCGCCTACGGCCATGTCGGCAACGCCAGCGCGGTGTTTCCCCTGCAACTGCTCGGCGCCGAGGTGTGGGCGGTGAACACGGTGCAGTTCTCCAACCACACCGGCTATGGCAGCTGGAAGGGCCAGGTGTTCAGCGGTGAGGCGGTGGCCGAGGTGATCGAGGGCATCGCCGAACGCGGCGTGCTGCCGCGCTGCGACGCCGTGCTGTCCGGCTACATGGGCGATGCCGGCATCGGCACCGCCATCGTGCAGGCCGCCGCGCGGGTGAAGGCGGCGAACCCCAAGGCGCTCTATTGCTGCGACCCGGTGATCGGCGATGACGACCGCGGCGTGTACGTCCGGCCGGGCATTCCCGAATTCATGAAGACCCGCGCCCTGCCCGCCGCCGACATCGCCACGCCCAACCGGTTCGAGCTGGAACACCTCACCGGCCGGACCTGCCGCACGCTGGACGACGCCAAGGCGGCGGTGGCCGCGCTCCAGGCCATGATGGCCGCCGGCGGCCCGCGCAGCGTGCTGCTGACCAGCCTGCGCAGCGAGGACACGCCGGACGACGCGATCGACCTGCTGGCCGGCGAGGGCGGCGCCTTCCACCGCCTGCGCACGCCGCTGCATCCCGTGTCGGTGAACGGCGCCGGCGATGCCATCGCGGCGCTCTACCTGTTCCACCGCCTGAAGACCGGCAGCGCCGCCGCGGCGCTGGAGGCGGCGGGCAGCTCGATCCACGGGCTGATGCGCCGCACCGCCGAGGCGGGGTCGCGCGAAATCCTCACCGTCGCCGCGCGCGAGGAATTCGTGAACCCGGCCGAGCGTTTCGTCGCGGTGCCCTGCTGATGAAGCTGGTGCGCATCTACGGCCGGGCCATGCGGTTCCTCGGCCGGGACATGCGCATCGCGGCCGTTCTCGGCCTGGTCAACCTGCTCGTCGCCTCCTTGCAGTTTCTCGACCCCGTGCTGTTCGGCCGGGTGATCCAGATGCTCTCGGGCTCGGCCAGCGCCGACCCGGCCACGCTGTGGCACGACGCCGCGCGGCTGCTCGGCCTGTGGGCGGCGGTGGGCATCACCGGCATCGTCTGCAACATCTTCTCCTCGCTGCATGCCGAGCGGCTGGCCCATCGCAACCGTCTCGCGGCGATGAGCCGCTACTACGCGCATGTGCTGTCGCTGCCGCCTTCCTTCCATGGCGACGCCCATTCCGGCCGGCTGATGAAGGTGATGCTGTCCGGGGCGGACGCGCTGTTCTGGCTGTGGCTCACCTTCTTCCGCGACCAGCTCTCCACCTTCGTCGCCGCTCTGGTGCTCCTGCCGCTGACCCTGTTCCTCAACTGGCGGCTGGCCCTGTGCCTGATCGTGCTGGTGGTGCTGTTCTGCGTGCTGACGGTGGCGGTGATCCTGCGCACCGAGGCGGGGCAGCAGGCGGCACAAAAATTTCAGGTGCAGCTCGCCGGCACCGCGCAGGACGCGCTGGCCAACGTGACCGTGGTGCAGTCCTTCACCCGGCTGGGGGCGGAGACGCGGCTGTTCGGCGACATCGTGCAGCAGGTGATCACCCACCAGTTCCCGGTGCTCACCTGGTGGGCGGTGGTGAACGTGATGACCAAGGCGGCGAGCACCATCGCGGTGATCTCCATCGTCATCATCGGCACCGTCCTGCACATCCAGGGCCAGGCCAGCGTGGGCGAGATCGTCACCTTCATGGGCTTCGCCACCATGCTGATCGCGCGGCTGGACAGCGCCATGGGGTTCTGCGCCAAGCTGTTCTTCGAAATGCCGGGGCTGATCGAGTTCTTCGCGGTGATGGACGCGAAGAGCACGGTGCCGGAGAAGCCGGGCGCGAAACCGCTGCTGCGCGGGCCGGGCGAGGTGGTTTTTGAAGACGTGGGCTTCGCCTATCCCGGCGGCCCGCCCATCCTGTCGGACGTGTCGTTCACCGCCCATCCCGGCCAGTCCATCGCGCTGGTGGGCCAGACCGGCGCCGGCAAATCCACCGCCATGGCCATGCTGCAACGGCTGTGGGACCCGGCCGGCGGGCGCATCCTGATCGACGGGCAGGATCTGCGCGACGTGACGCTGGAAAGCCTGCGCGCGACGATCGGCGTGGTGTTCCAGGAAGCCATGCTGCTCAACCGCTCGATCCGCGACAATTTGCTGATCGGCAAGCCCGACGCGACGGAGGCGGAGCTGGAGCAGGCCTGCCGCATGGCCGACGCGCACGACTTCATCCTGCGCCAGCCGCAGGGCTACGACACGATGGTGGGCGAGCGCGGCGCCACGCTCTCCGGTGGCCAGCGCCAGCGCCTGGCGATCGCCCGCGCGCTGCTGAAGGACCCGCCCATCCTGATCCTGGACGAGGCGACCAGCGCGCTGGATGCCGCGACCGAGGCACGGGTGGCCCGCGCGCTGCGGACGCTGATGCAGGGCCGCACCACCTTCATCATCGCCCACCGCCTGTCCACCGTGCGCGATGCCGACGAGATCCTGGTGTTCGAGAACGGGCGCGTGGTGGAGCGGGGGAATTTCGAGGCGCTGCTGGCGCTCGGCGGGCGGTTCGCCGAACTGGTGGCGACCCAGCTGGCCGCCGCACCGCAGCCGCGCGCGGCGGAATAGCCTCGGCTTCCGGTATTTGCTGCACCGCACGGGAAGAATTTGCATCCGGCGCGCGCGGGCGGGCATGCTCGTGATCAATCGTTAACATCGGGAGGGCCAACGATGACCATCGCCGCCATCCTTCGTCACAAGGGGGCCGACGTCGCCAGCGTCCGCCCCGCCGACACCATCGCCGCCGTCGCCAGCCTGCTGTCCCGCCACCGCATCGGCGCGGTGGTGGTGCAGGACGAGGCCGGGCATCTGCACGGCATCCTCAGCGAGCGCGACATCGTCCACGGCCTCGCCCGCCACGGGGCGGAGGCGCTGGCGCTGACCGCGGAGCGGCTGATGACCAGCGACATCAAGACCGCGACGCGGGAGATGTCCGTGGAACAGGCCATGGGCATGATGACGCTGGGCCGCTTCCGCCATCTGCCGGTGGTGGAAAATGGGAAACTGCTGGGCATCGTCAGCATCGGCGACATCGTGAAGAGCCGGCTGGAGCAGCAGGCGCAGGAGGTGGACAGCCTGAAAGCCTACGTCGCCGGCGCCGCCTGACGCTTCCGCGGCTTGCGCTCCGCCGCCACGCGACGGGAGGCGGCGATGGCGGCGCGCGCCCAGTCGCGCAGCGTGTCCGGCTCGTCGAGCAACTGGTCGGGCACGCGCCAATAGGGCAGCTCGCGCAGTTTGCCCTGGCGCGTGTAGCGCATCGGCTCGGGCGGCCCGGCTTCCTCGAACGCGGGCTGATTCTGCGAATCCACGCGCAGATATAGCGTGTCCCGTGACACAAGGGCGAAGAGCAGCCCGTCGCGAAACAGGCCGGTGCTGCCGAACATGCGCCGCATCGCCACGCCGCCGACCGGGGCGAGATGCTCACGCAGGAATTCGGCGAAGCCGGGGCTGGCGGTCATGGGGTACCCGTAAAGGAAGGAAGCGTCTTCTTTTTCTGAAGAAAAAGAAGCAAGAAGACTTTATCCGTTATTCTTCGGGTAGCGAAGGCGAGGTGGGTCTTCAATAGATAAACGTTTTTTGGTTCTTTTTTCAAAAAAGAACACGCTTCCTTCCTTTCTTCTCAGTACATAATCGTCGCCAGCCGCCGCAGCTCCTCCGGATCGCTGGTGCCGAAGCCGAAGAATTCGAGATAGGCGGGGATCATCTCGAACAGCATGTCCGTGCCCACCTGCACCGTGCAGCCGATCTCCTGTGCGGCGCGCAGCAGGGGGGTGAATTCCTCCTTCATCACCACCTCGCCGACGAAGGTGGTCGGCGCGAGGCGGGTGGGGTCGAAGGGCAGGGGGTCGTCGGGTTTCATGCCCAGCGGGGTGGCGTTCACCACCATGTCCCATCCCGCGGGGTCGCGGCTGCCGGTGGTGACGGTGAGGGCGGGGTCGTGTTCGCGCAGCCGGTCGGCCAGCGCCTCGGCCGAGGCGCTGGCCATGTCGAACAGGCCGAGCTCGGCGAGGCCGGCGGCGGCGAGCGAGGCGGCGATGGCCGAGCCCACGCCGCCGCTGCCCACCACCAGCGCCCGGGCACCCTGGATGCGGGCACCCTTGCGCTGTGCGCCGCGCACGAAGCCGGCGCCGTCGAACATGTCGCCGAGCAGGGTTCCGTCCGCGCGCTTCAGCACGGCGTTCATCGCGCCGGCGATGCGTGCGGTGGGGGTGACCTCGTCCACCAGGGCGAGCGTGGTCACCTTGTGCGGCATGGTGATCAGCGCGCCGTGGATATTGGTCAGCCGGAACAGGGCGCGGAAGAAATCGGGATAGTCCGGTGCCTTCACCCCCATCGGCACCACCACCGCGTCCACGCCATGCGCGGCGAACCACGGATTGTAGATCATCGGCGCCTTGAAGGATTCCGTGGGCCAGCCGAGATGGGCGACGAGTCGCGTGCGTCCGGTGATCATGTCGTTTCCTCAATCCCTTCGCAGCGAGGGTCCAGATAGCGCAGCACCGCCTCCACCGCCATGCGGCGCTGGGCGGCGGCCTGGCGCACGGCCAGCAGGTCGAGGCCGAAATTGACCTTCCAGGTGTGCCGGTTGGACACACGATAGAAGCACAGCGAGCTGATCATCCAGTGCAGGTGCACCGGCTCCACCCCGGGCCGGAACACGCCGGCCGCCACGCCGCGGACGAGCAGGGCGCGCAGGGATTCGATCACCGTGGCGTTGCGCCGGCCGAAGGCGGGCAGGCCGGCGATGTGGCGGGCGCCGTGGATGTTCTCCACACTGACCAGCCGCACCCATTCGGGGTTCTGGGCATGGTAGTCGAAACTCGCCTCCACCAGCCGCCGCATCGCCGCGCGCGGGGTCAGGCTGTCCAGGTCCAGCGTCGATTCGAGGTCGCGGATGCCGCCATAGGCCTGTTCCAGCACGGCGGTGTAGAGCCCTTCCTTGCTGCCGAAATGGTAGTAGATGGTGGGCTTGGTGGTGCGGGTCAGCGCCGCGATGTCGTCCACATGCGCGCCCACCAGCCCCTTCTCCGCGAACACCGCGAAGGCCGCGGCGAGAATGTCCGCCCGCGTGCGCGCGATGTCGCGCGGGCGCGCCTTGGCCGCGGTCCTGTCGGACATTTCCCCTCCTCCTGACCGGTAGGTAGGTTTCATTGATGCCGTTCCCCGCATGCGGACGCAAGGGAAATGCGAAAAACCGCTTGCATCGCGCACCGCACATCCATTACTTACCAGTCAGTAAGTTTTGTGGCCCCCGCCACGCGCTTGCCCGTACGTCCAGAACACACATACGTCCGCAATCACGACGAGGGAGGAACCCATGAGCGCACAAGTCGCCCAGGACGCGCACCAGCGCGCGCAATCCAGGAAAGCCGCGGCCAGCGGCTGGATCGGATCGGCGCTGGAATACTACGACTTCTTCATCTACGCGACGGCCGCCGCGCTGGTGTTTCCGCAGATCTTCTTCCCCTCCGGCAACCCCACCGTCGCCATCGTCGCCTCGCTCGCCACCTACGGCGTGGGCTATGTCGCCCGCCCGGTGGGCGCCTTCGTGCTCGGCCATTGGGGCGACACGCACGGGCGCAAGCAGGTGCTGATCCTGTGCATGTTCCTGATGGGCATCTCCACCATGCTGGTCGGCCTGCTGCCCACCTATAACCAGGTGGGCATGCTGGCCCCGGTGCTGCTGGTGATCCTGCGCCTGGTGCAGGGCTTCGCGGTGGCCGGTGAAATCTCCGGCGCCAGCTCGATGATCCTGGAACACGCGCCGTTCGGCCGCCGCGGCTTCTACGCCAGCTTCACCCTGCAGGGCGTGCAGGCCGGGCAGATCCTGGCCGCCGCGGTGTTCCTGCCGCTGGCCCACTACATGCCGGACGAGGCCTTCGTCAGCTGGGGCTGGCGCATCCCGTTCCTGGCCAGCGCCCTGGTGATCGTGGCCGGCTACATCATCCGCCGCGAGGTGGAGGAAACCCCGGTCTTCACCCGCGAGGAAGCCGGCGGCGAGGTGCCGCGGGCACCCATCGTGCAGGCCTTCAAGCTCAGCGCCGGCGATATGCTGCGCGTGGTCTGCATGGCGCTGATGAACGTCATTCCCGTGGTCACCACCATATTCGGCGGCGCCTATGCGGTGCAGCAGGCCTACGGCATCGGCTTCCACAAGGACGTTTATCTGTGGATTCCCGTGCTGGGCAACATCGTCGCGGTGCTGGTGATCCCCTATGTGGGCAATCTGTCGGACCGCATCGGCCGGCGCATTCCCATCGTGGTGGGCGCACTCGGTTCGGGGTTGCTGTCCTTCGTCTATCTCTATGCCATCAGCACCCACAACGTGGTGCTGGCCATCGTCATGTCGCTGCTGATGTGGGGCATGGTGTACCAGGGCTACAACGCGGTGTTCCCGAGCTTCTTCCCCGAGCTGTTCCAGGCGCGCACCCGCGTGTCCGCCATGGCCATCTCGCAGAACGTGGGCACCACCATCACGGCGCTGCTGCCGGCGCTGTTCGCCACCGTCGCCCCGCCCGGCTCGGCCAACATCCCGCTCACCGTCGGCGCCTGGGCCTTCGGCATCACCGCGATCGCCGCCATCGCCGCGTTCACGGCGCGGGAGACCTACCGCATCCGCACCGACGATCTCGGCCATGCCGGGGCCCAGCCGATGGCCAAGGCGGAATACGAGCAGCGCCGGGCGGAGGTGCTGGCCCAGGCGTGATCTTTGCTGGGGCGGGGAGGCCGGAGTTTTGCCCGGCCTCCTTCGCACGGCCGATTGTGCTTGCGTTGCGTTGGCCGGCGTCAAGGCGCGCTTCGCTCAAGAGCCTTGACCCCGTCCCCCGCAACG
>CAMFLK010000111.1 GCA_945957135.1 uncultured Rhodospirillales bacterium | reverse complement strand
TCGAGGTGCTTGAGCATGATGCGGATCTCGGTCGGCGACAGCGCCCTGTCCTTCGGCGTAAAGGTGGCGATCGAGGCAGGACCAACGTCATCGGCCGGGTTCGCGACCTTTTCGCCGTGGAGAATGGCGAAGGCGTAGATCTGCTTCAGGATATCCCGCACATGGATGGCCGTCGCCGGCGCGCCCCGTTCGACGATCTTGGCGCAGTGGGCGCGCAGGTCGTCAGGCGTGATCTCGGTCAGCAAACGGTTTCGCCAGACGGGCTTGAGTTCACGCTCGAAGATCGCGCGGCGCATGGCTCGTGTGCTGTCGGCCATCGGGGCGCCCGTCAGCCACTTCTCGCCGAACTCGCCGAAGCTCTTGGCCTCCTTGATCCGGCGCTTCTCCCGCTGCTTCTCTATGGCGGGGGACCGCCCCTCGGCGATCATCCGTTTCGCGTCCAGGCACAGCTCGCGCGCCCGGGCGAGTGAGATCCCATCTCGGGCATACTTGCCGAGATGGACGGTCTCCCGCCTGCCGTTCAGCCGGTAGTCGAGCCTGAACGAGATGCCGCCTGTCGGCGCGACGCGCACATACATGCCGTCACGATCGGTCACCTTGTACATTTTGGCTTTTGGTTTCAGGCACTTGAGTGCTGCGTCTGTCAACATGTGGACCTCCTCGCGGAAAAGGACCGTCACGCGGTTTTTGGAGGCGTCAGGCGGAGAAATCTGTTTAATTTCAGTGTGTAAGGCTGAAAAAAGTACCGTCATTGGCCTCGGTCGGTCTGACGGTACTTTCGATTTTCCGGATGATCAACGGGGGGCGGGTCCGTCACCAGACCCGACAGACGCGTTCTATGCCCACCGATAGACCTCGATAGAACTTGGCTCAATTATTTTTGTTTTTCAGTGTATTAGAGCGTATTCCGGCGTAGTTTCGGATACCCTCGGATGGGCAAAAATTATTCCCACTCGATCGTGCCGGGCGGCTTGCTGGTGATGTCGTAGGTCACGCGGTTGATGCCGCGGACCTCGTTGACGATGCGGTTGGACACGCGGGTGAGGAAGGCCATGTCGAACGGGTAAACGTCCGCGGTCATGCCGTCCGTGCTGGTCACCGCCCTGAGCGCGCAGGCCATGTCGTAGGTACGGCCATCGCCCATCACGCCCACGGTGCGCACCGGCAGAAGCACGGCGAAAGCCTGCCAGATCGCGTCATACAGCCCGGCGGCGCGGATTTCCTCGAGATAGATGGCGTCCACCCGGCGCAGCAGGTCGGCCTTTTCGCGGGTGATGGCGCCGGGGATGCGGATGGCGAGGCCCGGGCCGGGGAAGGGGTGACGGCCGACGATGATTTCCGGCAGGCCGAGTTCGCGGCCGAGCACGCGCACCTCGTCCTTGAACAGCTCGCGCAGCGGCTCCACCAGCTGCATGCGCATGCGCGCCGGCAGGCCGCCGACATTGTGGTGGGATTTGATGGTCACGCTCGGCCCGCCGGTGAAGCTGACGCTCTCGATCACGTCCGGGTACAGCGTGCCCTGGGCGAGGAAGTCGGCGCCGCCGAGGCGCTGGGCCTCTTCCTCGAACACGTCGATGAACAGCTTGCCGATGGTCTTGCGCTTGGTCTCCGGGTCGGTCACCCCGTCCAGCGCGCCGAGGAACATATCGGAGGCGTCGCGATGCACCAGGCGGATGTTGAAACGGTCGCGGAAGGTGCTCACCACGTCCTCTGCCTCGCCGGCACGCAGCAGGCCGTGATCGACGAAGATGCAGGTGAGCTGGTCGCCGATTGCCTCGTGGATCAGCACGGCGGCGACGGCGGAGTCCACGCCGCCCGACAGGCCGCAGATCACGCGGCCCGTTCCCACCTGGGCGCGGATACGCGCGATCTGGGCATCGCGGAAGCCGGACATCGTCCAATCGGAGGCGAGGCCGGCGACGCCGTGCACGAAATTGCGCAGCAGCTGCGCGCCGTGCGGGGTGTGCACCACCTCGGGGTGGAACTGCACGCCGTAGAAGCGGCGCGTGTCGTCGGCGATGGCGGCGAACGGCGCCCCCTCGCTGGTGCCGACGGCGCGAAAGCCCGGCGGCAGGCGGGTGGCGCGGTCGCCATGGCTCATCCACACCTGCTCGCGCCCGCCCACGTTCCACACGCCATGGAACAGGGCGCAGTCGGCGGTGATGTCCAGGAACGCGCGGCCGAATTCGCGGTGGTCGGAGCCCAGCACCTCGCCGCCGAGCTGGGCGCACATGGTCTGCTGGCCGTAGCAGATGCCCAGCACCGGCACGCCGGCCTCGAACACCGTCTGGGGGGCGCGGGGCGAATCGGGATCGGTAACGCTGCACGGACCGCCGGAGAGGATGATGGCGGCCGGTGCGAAGGCGGCGATGCGCGCGGGGTCGGCGTCATAGGGCCAGATTTCGCAGTAAACCCCGGTCTCGCGCAGGCGGCGGGCGATCAGCTGGGTGACCTGGCTGCCGAAATCCAGGATCAGCACCCGGTTGCCGGCGGGCGGAACGACGGTCTGCGACATGTTCTGGGACATCGGGCGGCACCCTTTGCATACGGTTTGCATACGGTGCGCCGTCTTGCAGCATTTCCCGGCCCTGCCCGCAACCCCGTCGGGGTCAGAACTCCATGAGGTTGTCGCGGAAATGCGCGTGGGCGTAGGCGCGCCGCGTCAGGCCGCGCTTCTGCAGCGCGGGGGTGAGGCCGTCGGCGATTTCCGCGAGGTAGCGGCGGGTGAGCGGGCCGGTGATCATGAAGCCGTCGCCGCCCACCTCCTGCATGATCTCGTCCATCCGGCCCGCGACCTGGTCCGGCGTGCCGTGAAGGTCCTCGAGCCCGTAGCGGTAGTTGCGCGCCACTTCGCGCAGCGTGCGGCCCTGTTTCAGGAACAGCTTCAGCGTGCCCTGCTGGCCGTTGGTGGTCAGCTCCTCCAGCGGCGCGTCGAGATCGAATTGCGAGAAGTCGATATCCGTCAGGCTCGCCATGGCGGCCAGCGTGAGATCCGGCGCGTCGTTCTTGGCCTGCTGGCGCCGCTGGTGGCGCGCCTCCGCCTCCGCCGCGGTTTCGCCGAGCGTCGGTGAGATCACGAACATCACCTTGCACCGGTCGGGATCGCGGCCGCGGGCGGCGAGGCGGGCGCGCATGTCCGCGCGGAACGCCTTCATGTCCGCGACGGAGTTGTAGGCGGCGAGCACCACGTCCATGTGCCCCGCCGCGAATTGCCGCCCCTGGGGTGAACTGCCCGCCTGCACCAGCACCGGGCTGCCCTGCGGCGGCCGCGCGGTGTTGAGCGGCCCGCGCGAGGCGTGGAAGCGGCCCTTGAAATCGATGGCGCGCACCCGGTCGGGGTCCGCGAACACGCCGCGTTCCTCGTCCATGACGATCGCGTCCGCGTCCCAGGAATTCCACAATTCCCGCACCAGCGTGACGAACTCGTCGGCCATTTCGTAGCGCGTGTCGTGCTCGATATGCGCGTCGAGGCCGAAATTCTGCGCGGCCCGTGCCGCGGTGGAGGTGACGAAATTGCAGCCCATGCGGCCATGGGAGAGGAAATCGAGGGTCGCGATCAGCCGGGCGAGCAGGAAGGGCGGGTAGAAGGAGGTGGAAAGGGTCGGCACCAGGCCGATGCGCGCCGTCGCCTGTGCCATCAGCGGCACCAACGGCAGCGGGTCGTTCTTGGGCGCGCGCAGCGCCCGCTCCAGGTAGAAACGGGTGGACGCGCCGTAGTTGTCGGGCACGAACAGCGAATCCTCGAGCAGGATGAAATCGAAGCAGGCGCGTTCCAGTCCGCGCGCGAGGTCGATGTGCAGGTCGGGGCCGGCCCAGTCCCGCGCCGTGACGCCGCCCCAGGCCTGGCCCCAGCCATGCACGCCGAAACTGTTCGCGAGAAACCAGCCAAGATGGAAAGGGGAAGACATCGGCAGCCTGCTTCGCACGACTCCCGCCACTATCCGCGTCGGGCAAAAGCGGCGTCAAGCCGGCGCCTCGCCGCTCGGATGCCGCGTGGCTTGACCGCGGCGAGCACGGTGCCACCCTCCCGGGAAGGCGGGGCTGCACGCCTCCGCCATGAACGCTGGAGAAGTGGATGGACGCCGCGAAACGCCCCGCCTATGCCCGCGACCTCATCGGCTACGGCGCCCATCCGCCGCATCCCAACTGGCCGGACGCGGCGCGCATCGCCGTCAATTTCGTGATGAATTTCGAGGAGGGTTCGGAATACTCCTTCATGGATGGCGAGGGGCGTTCCGAGGCGTCCCTGACCGAAAGCAGCGTCTCGCCCGTGCCCGACGGCATGCGCGACCTCGCGGCCGAGGGCATGTTCGAATACGGCGTGCGCGTGGGGTTCTGGCGCATCATGCGCCTGTTCCGCGAACGCAACCTGCCGATGACCGTCTTCGCCTGCGCCCTGGCGCTGGAACGCCATCCGCCGGCGGCCGCGGCGATCATCGCGGCTGGGCACGATGTCTGCTGCCATGGCTGGCGCTGGATCGAGCATTTCAAGCTGACGCGCGAGCAGGAGCACGCGCATATCCGCCTGGCGATCGAAAGCCTCAGCCGTAGCCTGGGTTCCCGCCCGCTGGGCTGGTACTGCCGCTACGGACCCAGCGTGAACACGCGCGCCCTGCTGGTGGAGGAGGGTGGGTTCCGCTACGACAGCGACTGCTACAACGACGAGCTGCCCTATTGGGTGTTGCAGGACGGCAAGCCGCATCTGGTGGTGCCGTATTCCCTGGTGACCAATGACAGCAAGTTCGGCCGTGGCGTGTTCGGCACGGCGGACGACTACTTCGTCTTCCTCCGCGACCAGTTCGACATGCTTTACGAGGAGGGGGCGACCCAGCCGAAGATGATGTCCTGCGGCCTGCATCTGCGCTCCATCGGCCATCCCGCCCGCGCCGCCGGCCTTGCGCGCTTTCTCGACTATATTCGCGGCAAGGAGCGTGTCTGGGTGGCGCGGCGGAGTGAAATCGCCGAGCACTGGCATGCGCATTTCCCGTATCGGCCGGGCATGGAGCAGATCGCGCGGATCGGCGCGGGAGATGGCGCATGACGGCGGTGGTGACGCTGGAGCCGCTCACGGCCGCCGCCTTCGCGCCGTTCGGCGACGTGGTGGACGCGCCGGCGCTGGAGGGAAGGGCGGCGCTGATGCAGACGCTGGCGGCGAAGGACGGCGCGGTCGCCGCGCAGCTTTCGTTCAACCATGTCAAACCCTGGAGCCTGCCGCTGCGCGCGCGCGAAATGGAGCGGCACAACCGCTCCTCGCAATGCTTCGTGCCGCTCGACGTCTCGCGCTGGGTGCTGCTGGTCGCCCCGGACAAGGGCGGCGTGCCCGACGCGACGAAGCTGCGGGGCTTCATGGCGCGCGGGGACCAGGCGGTGAACTACCATCTCGGCACCTGGCATCATCCGCTGCGCGCGCTCGACCGGCCGGGCCGCTTCGCCATGCTGATGTGGACCACTGGCCGCAAGGCGGACGACGAGGAATGGGCCACGCTGCCCGCCCCGGTCAGCCTGGCGGAATAGCATCAGCCGGGCGGCGCCACCGTCAATCGCGGGTACCGCGCCGTCCAGTTCTTTTCCGCCAGCCTGGCATCGAAGATCGCGCGCTTGCGATCGACGAAGGCGCCGGCTGGCGATAGCCGCAGGGCGAAAAGATCGTCCAGCCCGAGCGGCGCGCTCAATTCCAGCCGGCCGGCCGAGGTCAGGCGCACGGCGACGGCGGTCGCGGTCTCGCACCAGAAGCGCATGGCATCCGTTGCGGAGGCATAGGGCGCATCGCCGTTGCGCCGGTGCATGCGGGCCTGGTTCTTCACCGACCAGTCGAAGCGCGGATCGCGCCGCGCCAATTCCTGTTCGATGGCGTGATCGCGCGCCGGATCGAGACAGGCGGGGTCGAACCACAGCACGTCCACATCGGCATGCGGCAGGCCGGCCGGGCGCAAGTGCAGATGGTCCCACACCGCGTCGCGCACGAAGCCCGCGGCGATCCAGCCATCGGGCAGGGACAGCGCGTGCAGGGCGCGCAGCGCGTCCATGCGCAGCGTGTCCCGCGCCAGAAGCGCGACGAGCTTGTCTGCCGGATTCATACCGGCAGCTGGATGCGCGCCCGCAGCCCGCCCATCGGGCTGTCCTCCAGCGTGATATCCCCGCCATGGGCGCGCACGATGTCGCGCGCGATGGTCAGCCCCAGCCCGGTGCCGCCCTGCGCGCCCGTCTCGAACGGACGGAACATGTCCTCGCGCTGGGCGCTGGGAATGCCCGGCCCGTCGTCATCGACGATGAGCTGCACGTTGTGCTCGCCGGCGCGGCCGGCAGCGAGGCTGACGTGGCGGGCGTGCCGGCGGGCATTGTCCACCAGATTGGTCACCGCCCGGCGCACCGCATCGGGGCGCAGCTTCAGTACCAGATCCTCCGGCACGTCCAGCTCCACCGCCGCCCCGGCGCGGCGCGCGCGGGCGGCGACGCCCTGCAGCAGGTCCGACAGGTCGGTGGGCTGGGACTTCTCCTCCCCCACCCCGCGGGCGAAGGCGAGATAGCCGCCGATCATCCGGTCCATCTCCTCGATATCCGCGTTCATCTCGGCGATATCGGCTTGCGAGTCCTCGCCGACCGGCAGCATGTCCAGCACCAGCCGCATGCGGGTCAGCGGCGTGCGCAGGTCGTGCGACACGCCCGCCAGCATTTCCGTGCGCTGGCGCAGGAAGCGGCGGATGCGCTCCTGCATCAGGTTGAAGGCGTGCGCGGCTTGGCGCACTTCGGTCGCGCCTTCCAGCTTGATCGGGCCGGGGTCGCGCCCCATGCCGAACGCCTCTGCCGCCACCGCCAGCCGCCGGATGCCGCGCACCTGGTTGCGCATGAAGATGGCGGCGATGCCGAACAGCAGCAGCGCCGACCCCACCAGCCACAGCACGAAGATGTAGATCGTGCCGGTGTAGAGCCGCTTGCGCGGCGCCTGCACGTCCAGCACCTGGTCGCCCATCTGCACGCGGATCAGCACGGAGGTGGCGTCGGACTGCCAGTCCATGGTGAAGGGCAGGCGGACGCGTTCGTGCAGCGCCGCGGCCATGTTGTCCTCCACCAGGCTGATCAGCCGCACCTTGCGGCTGGGCGGCAGCACGGCGCCGGGCTCCACAGTCATGTAGAGGTCGAAACGTTCGAAGGCGTTGCGGAAAATCCAGTTGCGGTCCGCGGGGTCGGGGAAGCGGTCCAGCAGGTCGATGGTCATGGCGATGTCGCCGGCGACGCCCATGGACATGCGGCGGGAGACGACATCGAGATGGCTGCCGTAGAAGATCAGCAGCGCCACCGCCTCCACCAGCACCAGCGGCACCAGGATGATCAGCAGGCTGCGGCCGAGCAGCGAGCGCGGCAGGACCTTGCGCACCACGCGGGTGTTGTTCGACAGAAAGGGAAGCCTAATCCTCACAGCCCAGGCTTCAGCGTGTAGCCCCGCCCGCGCACCGTGTGCAGGAAGCGTGGCTCGCGCGGGTCGGCCTCGATCTTGCGGCGCAGGCGCGTCACCTGCACGTCGATGGCGCGCTCGCCGGATTCGTCCATGTCCAGCGCGGTGGCCAGATCCTCGCGGGAGAGGATTTCGTTGGGCCGGCGGGCGAGCGCGCCGAGCAGGGCGGATTCGCCGCCGGTCAGCCGCACTGGGCCGTTGGGGCCGCGCAGCTCGGCGCGGGCGGCGTCGAACACCAGCGGGCCGAGCTGGATGGGGCCGAGCGGCGGTTCGGCCGGCGCGGGCGGGGCGGCGCGACGCAGCATGGCGCGGATGCGTAGCACCAGCTCCTTCGGCGCGAAGGGCTTGGGCAGGTAGTCGTCAGCCCCGGCCTCGAAGCCGGCGATGCGGTCTTCCGGCGCGCCGCGGGCGGTGAGCAGCAGCACCGGCGTGTCGCTGTTGTCGCGGCGCAGCGATTCCACCAGGTCGAGACCGGATTCGCCGGGCATCATCACGTCCAGCACCATCAGGTCGGGCTGCACGAAGCGCAGCCGGTCGCGCGCCTCGGCGGCGTTCTCGGCGGTGGCGACACGGAAGCCGTTCTCGCCCAGGTAGCGCGACAGCAGGCCGCGCAGGCGCACATCGTCATCGACCACGAAGATCAGCGCGTCGTCGGACATGGGCGGCGTCCCTATTCCCGGCGGTTGCGGCTTTCGCTGCGGTCCATATAGGCACGCGCGGCCTCGTCCATGACCCCCCGCATCACCCGGCGGAAGCCTTCCACCGCCGCCCCGCCGGCGTCGCGATAGGCGTTGACCAGCCTTTCGCGCTGGCGCTCGTACAGCCGCCGTTCCAGCGCCTGGCCGGGGCCGGTGAGGGTGAGCAGCCGCTGGCGGCGGTCCGCCCGGCCCTGGGCCTGGCCGACATAGCCCTGCGCCACCAGCTCGCCCAGCACGCGCGCCAGACTCTGCTTGGTGATGCGCAGGATGGCGAGCAGGTCGCTGACGGAAATGCCGGGATTGCGGCCGATGAAATGCAGGGCGCGGTGATGGGCGCGGCCCAGCCCGAGCTCGTCGAGGATCACGTCGGCGGCGTTGGTGAAATCGCGATAGGCGAAGAACAGCAGGTCCTGGGCGGCGCGGATTTCCGCCTCGCGCAGGAACAGCAGGTTGGTCCCGGCGCCCGGTGCCGGGGGGCTGGGGGCGCGCGGATCAGGGGCGCGGGGGGCGGGGGCGAAGCCTGTCGGCCGCGACTCGCCCTTGATCTCGGACATGGCAGGCATTCCTCGCCGTTAAGGCAGGTTTATTGACGGAACCGGGGATCAATTATAACTTTTGGCGGAATAGAGCAACATTCTTACGAGGGAAACTCCCATGGCGCTAATTCCTTTCGACGACCGGGACGGTCAGATCTGGTTGGACGGCGCCATGGTGCCGTGGCGGGAGGCCAAGCTGCATGTCCTGTCGCATGGCCTGCACTATGCCAGCAGCATCTTCGAAGGCGAGAGGGCCTATGCCGGCAACATCTTCAAGCTGCGCGCGCATACCGAGCGCCTGCGCCGCTCCGCCGGCCTGCTGGGCTTCGACCTGCCCTGGACCGACGAGGAGATCGACGCGGCCTGCATGGCGGTGATCCAGGCCAATGGCCAGACCGACGCCTATGTCCGCCCCGTCGCCTGGCGCGGGTCGGAGCAGCTGGCCGTCGCCGCCCAGCACACGAAAATCCATCTCGCCATCGCCAGCTGGTCGTGGCCCGCGATGTTCGCCAACCGCATGGAGGGCATCCGGCTCGACATCGCGGAGTGGCGCCGCCCGCACCCGCAGACCGCGCCCACCGCCTCCAAGGCCGCCGGGCTCTACATGATCGGCACGCTCGCCAAGAACGCGGCGGAGGCCAAGGGCTATGCGGACGCGCTGATGTACGACTGGCGCGGCCGGGTGGCCGAGGCGACCGGGGCGAACGTGTTCTTCGTGTTCGATGGCGACCTGCACACGCCCACGCCGGATTGCTTCCTCGACGGCATCACCCGCCGCACGGTGATGTCCATCGCCCGGCGTCACCAGATGAAGGTTGTGGAGCGCGCCATCCTGCCGGATGAACTGCCGGGCGCCAGCGAGGCGTTCCTGGTCGGCACCGGGGCCGAGGTGACGCCGGTGCGCGAGATCGGCCCGCACAGCTACACGCCCGGCCGCATCACCAAGACGCTGCTGGACGATTACGAGGCGCTGGTGCGCATGTCCCCGGCGGAGGTGGACCGGCTGGCGGCATAAACCATCGGAGCAAGGAGCAGCAGCCAGGCGATCCGCGCCTGGTAGCGGTCGTGCGGGCCGGACAGGGCGCCGGTTGCGAAGGCGTTGGCGAGCAACCCCGCCAGCACCATCGCCGCCAGCCCCCGCGCCGGTCCGGCGCCGCGCAGCAGCACGAAGCCCGTGCCGGCGGCGCCGGCCAGCAGCAGGGCGGCGTGCAGCGGGTTCAGCATCCGGCCCCAGGGCGCGAGGCGGCCTTGCAACTGGGCCGACGCTTCGAACCGCGCCATTTCCGCCGGCGGGAACCAGGCGCGCAGGCTGCCGGTGATGCTCCCTTCCAGCCAGTCCGGCCCCAGCGTGTCGCCCAGCGCCACGCGGCGCAGTTGCGTGAGCGTGTTGCCCATTGCCGCGCGCAGCACGCCGAGCGGATCGGTCCACACCGTGCGCCGCAGGATGGCGGAGGCTTCGGCCCCGAGGTCGCGCGGATGGGGGGCCCAGGCGGGGCCCTTTCCGTCCCACAGGAAGGCGTCGCTGTCGGTGGGCAGCTTTCCTTTCCAGGCGCAGAGCTTCCAGCCCGCCTCTGGGCATTCCCGGTCGATCACCGCCCGCGCCGGCCCGTCCGCCACCAGCCGCGCCAGGGCGAACACCGACCCGAACGGCGAAATCCCCAGCCGCCCGTGGCCGATGGCGTTCGTCAGCAGCAGGATCGCCACCGCGCCCACCAGCGGAACGGACGCGGCGCGCAGGGCCGGCCAGCGGCGGCGCAGCGCGATCACCCCGAGGCAGGCGGCGGCGATGATGAGATGCGAGAGGTGGAACGCCACCGCCATCACCCCCAGCCCCGCCGCCCAGCCGCGTTCGCCGCGCGACAGGCGGTCGCCGAAGCCCAGCACGAACAGGCACAGCACCGTCATCGGCGCGAAGATGTCGGGCATCAGCTGCGCCGCGAACCACGGCGCGGCGCTGCCCAGCGCGAGACCGGCGCAGAGCAGCAGATGCGCGCCCGGCCGCGGCGGCGCCACCACCTTCTGGGTCAGCCACAGCAGGTGCGACAGCAGCAGCCCCTGCACCACCATCGGCGTCCACAGCGTGGTGTCGCCGTGCCAGGCGAGCAGGAATGGCCCGTAGGTCCAGGGCTTGTCCCACACCATGACGGGCTGCCCCGCCTGTACCAGGAAGGCATGGGTGTCGCTGAACACCAGCGGGTAGCCGTTGAGGAACGACGGCCACAGCAGCAGCGCCGCCCCCGCCAGCACGGAGAGAACCGCCATCATTCGCCGATGATGGCCGGTTCAGCCGAGCGCCGATACCACCCTGTCGATCACCCCGTCCCAATCCCCCGGCCGCGCCTGGCGGAACAGGCGCATCCGCGCGTACCACGGCGTGTCGTCCCGCCCCAGCAGCCAGCGCCAGTCCGGCGCGTGCGGCAGCATCAGCCACACCTCCTTGCCCAGCGCTCCCGCCAGATGGGCGGTGGAGGTATCGACCGCGATCACCAGGTCCAGCCCCGCCACCAGCCGAGCCGTGGCGGCGAAATCCGGCAGCGACGCCGCGCGATCGGGAATGTCGAACAGATCGGCGATCTCGCCGCTGCGCGGCCCCACCTGCAAACTCACCAGCCGCTCCCCCGCCGCCGCCACCAGCGGGCTGAGGCAGCGCGTGGGCATCGAGCGGTTGGCGTCGTTGGAATGCGCGGGATTGCCGGCCCACACCACGCCGATGCCGCCCGCCCGCCCCGCCTCGGCCCCCACCCCTGGCCGCAGATAGCCCCCGGCCGCCGGCACGCTGTCCGGCCGCGTGCCGAACAGGCGCGGCAGGCTCATCTGGTCCACCCAAAGATCGTAGGGCGGCAGGCGCCCCGCCCGGTCCACCACCTCCACCGGCAATTGCCGCAGCAGCGCGATCAGCGGCCTGGCGCAGGCCAGCACCACCCGCGCGCCGCGCGCGACGAGCAGCGGCAGGTAGCGCGCGAACTGGATGGTGTCGCCCAGCCCCTGCTCGGCATGGACCAGCAGGGTGCGGCCGGCGAGCGGGCCGCCGGTCCATTCCTCTCCGGGCAGGCCGGGATAGTCGGCGCCGAAGCGCGGATGCAGCTTGCGCCACTCATATTCTTCCCAGCCGCGCGCCCAGTCGCCGGCCAGCATGCAGGTGGTGGAGAGGTTCCAATGCGCCTGGGCGAAGTCCGGCCGCAGCGCCAGCGCCGCTTCGCAGGCCTCCATCCCCTCCGCCAGCCGGCCCCGGCAGGTCAGCAGCCAGCCCAGGCTGGCATGCGCCTCCGCCAGCGCGGGGTCGCGCGCCAGCGCCACCCGCAGATGCGCCTCCGCGCCGTCGAGATCGCCGAGATCGGCGCGGGCATTGCCGAGATTGAGCCAGGCATCGGCATGGTCGGGCGCCAGCGCCACCGCCCGGTCCAGCGCCGAAGCCGCCTCCGCCGGCCGCCCCAGCGCGCGCAGCGCGGTGCCGCGCAGGAACGGCCCGGC
>CAMFLK010000110.1 GCA_945957135.1 uncultured Rhodospirillales bacterium | reverse complement strand
GTCAAGGCCCTTGAGCGAAGCGTGCCTTGACGGCGCCCACCGCGACGCAAGCACAATCGAAAGTGCGAAGGAGCCTCAGTAAACCGCGTTGACCGCCGCCCCCGCGACGGCCGGCGCCTCGGCGGCCGAAGCGGCGAGGTCGGCGAGGTAGCGCTCCCGCACCGGTTCGTGCAGCAGCGACATCATCATGTGCAGCCCAGCCGGGCGGCGCACCAGGCCGGGCACCCAGCCGCGCCGCGCCATGCCCTCGGCCACCGCGCCCATGTCCCGGCCGGGGTCGCCGAAGGCGATGATGGAGAGGTCGGGGCGGCCGAACATCCGCATGCCCGGAATGGCCTCGATGCCCGCCACATAGGCGTCGGCCATCGCCAGCAGCCGCTCGGCGAGGCGGGTGTAGCCGTCATGGCCGAGGAAGCGCAGCACCGCCCAGGCCGCCGCCACCCCGCCGCCCGGCCGCGTGCCCACCAGCGTGGACGTGGCGAAGCGGCCATTGGGCCACACATCCAGGTCGAACCCCTGCCCCGCCGCATGCGCCGCCGTGCGGTAGAACACGGTGGAGGCCGGCTTGGGGCAGAAGCCGAATTTGTGCAGATCGGCCGACAGCGAGGCCACGCCGGGATTGGCGAAGTCGAACACCGGAATGTCCCGCCCGAGATCGCGGGCGAAGGGCGCGAAATAGCCGCCGACGCAGGCATCCACGTGCAGCCACACGTCGTGGCGCAAGGCGAGTTCCGACAGCTCCGGGATCGGGTCCACCACCCCGTAGGGGAAGCACGGCACCGAGCCGACCAGCAGGATCGTGTCCGCGTCGATCGCCGCCTCCATCGCCGCGGGGTCGGCACGCAGGCTGGCGGCGAGCGGCACCCGGCGCACTTCGAGGTCCATCAGCCCGGCCGCCTTGTCGAAGGCGGGATGGGCAGTTTCCGGCAGCACGAGATTGCCGCGATGGGCGGCATCGCCGCGCCGCGCGCGGGCGAAGTTGCGGGCCGCCTGCACCGCCAGCACGATGCTCTCGGTGCCGCCGGAGGTCATGGTGCCCGTCGCCCCTTCCGGCGCCGAGAACAGCGCGAGGGTCATGCCGATCACCTCCGCCTCGGCCCGCGCCAGGCTGGTGAAGGCGCGCTTGGCGCCCAGCGCGTTCTCGGTGAAGAACAGGTTGAAGGCGTCGCGGCCGATCTCCGCCACCTCGCGCGTGGCGCCGAACACGTAGAGCGGCACCCGCCCGCCCCGCCAGTCGGCATCCCCCTCCTTCATCGCCGTCAGCGCGTCGAGCAGCGCCGCCGGCGCCTGGCCGTGGCGCGGAAAGGTCTGGCGTGGGAAGGCCTGGGACATGGCACACTCCGTGACTTGGCCGTTCTGTGATATGTGTTATATCACTCCGGTGAGCAGGGCGCGAGCGCCATGAACGAGAGCGTTTCCCCGGACCGGTTCGACCTCGCCCCCGTGCAGCGGGTCACCACGCTGGGCGACCAGGCCAGCGCCTCGCTGCGCGCCGCCCTGCGGCGCGGCGCGCTGGCGCCGGGCGAGAAGCTCTCCACCCGCCGCATCGCCGCCACGCTGGGCATCAGCCTCACCCCGGCGCGCGAGGCGCTCAACCGGCTGGTGGCCGAGGGCGCGCTGGAACAATCGGCCGACCGCACCGTGCTGGTTCCCGTGCTGACGCGGGAGCGGTATCGCGAGCTGTGCCTGATCCGGCTGGAGCTGGAGGGGCTGGCCGCCCGCCAGGCCTGCGCCGCCCTCGCCGCCCCCGCCCCGCTCGCCCGCCTGCGCCGGCTCTATGAGGAGCACCACGCCGCCTTCACCGCCCGCGACGCGGCTTCCTCGCTTCAGCTCAACGAGGATTTCCATTTCACGATCTACGCCGCCGCCGGAATGCCCGCGCTGCTGCGGCTGATCGAGGCGCTGTGGCTGCAGGTCGGCCCCTCGATGAACCTGCTCTACCCCGCCTCGTTCGACGCCGGCTGGATCGGCGGGCGCAACCATACGGACATGCTGAACGCCATCATCGCCGGCGACGCGGCGAAGCTGGACGCGGCGGTGCGCCAGGACCTGCTCGACGGGCAGGACCGGCTGGCCGCCGCGCTGTGGACCTAGGGACATTCCGATGAAGCGCATCCTGCTCGCCCAGATCCTGCACGAGGCCAACAGCTTCGCCCGCACCCAAGCGCCCATCGCGCATTTCCACCGCCAGGGCGTCTTCCTCGGCGAGGCGGCGCGCGAGCGTTTCAGCCAGACCCGCACGGAAATGGCCGGGTTCCTGGAAGCCGCGGCGCGGGAAGACTGGCACACCACCATCCCCATCGTGGTGCCCTGCGCGCCGGCCGGGCCGATGTCGATGGAGGCGTTCACTTATTTCCGCGACACGCTGCTCGACGGTCTGCGCGCGGCGATGCCGCTCGACGGCGTGCTGCTCGCCCTGCACGGCGCCAACGTGGTGGATGGCGAGGACGACCCGGACGGCGCGGTGGCCCAGGCGGTGCGCGACGCGGTGGGGCCGGACCTGCCGATCGTCATCACCCTCGATCCCCACTCGAATGTTTCGGACCGGCTGGCCGCAGCGGTGAACGGCATCACCGCCTATCGCACCCACCCGCACACCGACCACAAGGAGACCGGCCTGCGCGCCGCCGCCATCCTGTCGCGCATCCTGGCCGGCGAGATTTCGCCGCGCGTGCACCTCGCCCGCGGCCGCCAGATGCGCGGCTTCGACGCCGCCCGCACCACCCTGCCCGACGGCCCCGCCCGCCGCGCGCAGGCCATCGCCCGCCGCATGGAGCAGGAGCCGGGGGTGGTGGAGGTCAGCATCCAGGCCGGGTTCGTGCTGGCCGATGTGTGGCAGGTCGGCCCCTCCGTCGCCGTCACCGGCGAGGGCCCGCGCTGCGGCGAACTCGCCCGCGAGCTGATGCGCTTCGCCTGGGACGAGCGCGAGAACGACACGGTGAAGATGATCAGCGTGGCCGAGGCGCTGGCCCAGGCCCGCGCCGTGCCGCCGGGACCGCTGCCCATCGTGATGTCCGATTTCGGCGACGCGCCGGGCGGCGGCGGCTATGGCGACGCGACGGCCATGCTGCGCGCGCTGATGGACGACCCGTTCCCCAACACGCTGTTCCTCAGCATCGCCGATGCCGGCTCGGTGGAAAAAGCCGCTGCCGCCGGGGTCGGGGCCACGGTGCAACTCTCCCTCGGCGGCCACACCGCGCCCCTTCATGGCGGCGGGCCGGTGGAGGCGGCGTTCGAGGTGCTGAAGATCGTGGACGGCAAGTTCACCCATGAGGGGCCTTACACGCCGGGCATGATCGGCAATTTCGGCCAATCCGTGCTGCTGCGCCACGGCGAGGTGCGCGTCGTCGCCACCACCTTCCAGCGCAACATCGTCGATCTCCAGCAAGTGAAGATGTTCGGCATCGACCCCAGGGCATGCGGCCTGATCGCCATCAAATGCATGGACGCCTTCCGCGCCGCCTTCACCCCCATCGCCCGCGCGGTGATCGCCTTTGAATCCGGCGGCGTGTCCAGCCGGGTGCAGACCACGCTGGAATGGACCAAGGCGCGCCGGCCGATCTGGCCGCTCGACCCGCTGCCCGAGGTGGAAGCGGCGCTGGCGGCGGAGGCGGTGGCATGAAGCGCGTCCTCGCCCTGCTCGCCCTGCTATGCGGCTCCGCCCAGGCCCAGACGCTGAACTACGTGCCGGTCGGCGATCTGCGCGTGCTCGACCCCGTCTGGACCAGCGCCGCCATCACCCTGAACCACGCCCAGTTGATCTACGACGTGCTGGTGACGATGGACAGCAAGCTGCAACCCAAGCTGCAGATGGCCGAGAGCGTCGCCACCTCGCCGGACGGGCTGCGCTGGACTTTCACCCTGCGCCCCGGCCTGGTGTTCCACGACGGATCGCCGGTGACGGCCGAGGACGTGGTCTATTCCATCCGTCGCTGGGGAGCGCGGGTCACCGCCGGCCAGGCGCTGATGTCCCACCTCGCCAGCATCGACGCGCTGGATGCGCGGCGGCTGGAACTGGTGTTCTCCCGCCCGTTCGGCCCGGTGATGGAGGCGCTGGCCTCGCCGGTGCTCGCCCCCTTCGTCATGCGCGCGCAGGATGCGAAGACCAGCCCGTTCGAGCAGGTGAAGACCGCAATCGGTTCCGGCCCCTTCACCTTCGCCGCCGATGCCTACCGGCCGGGCGACACCGTGCTGTATCGCCGCAATCCCGCCTACGTGCCGCGCGCCGAGCCGCCGGACGGCTATGCCGGCGGCAAGGTCGCGAAACTCGAAGCCGTGCGCTGGAAATACCTGCCGGACAGCGCCACCTCGGTGGCCGCCCTTCAGACCGGCGAGGTCGATTTCCTCGAAGCCCTGCCCGCCGATCTCGCGCCGCTGCTGACCGGCAAGCCGGGAATCCGCGTGGAGGTGCTGAACGAGAGCGGCAATATCGGCAATATCCGCCCCAACACCGCGCACCCCCCGTTCAGCGACCCGCGCGCGCGCCAGGCCCTGCTGCTGCTGGTCGATCAGGAGGCGTTCGCGGAGGCGCTGGGCGGCAGCAAGGCGCTCGGCCGCGCCTGCTTCGCCGTGTTCGTCTGCGGCACGCCCTACGAGACCGACATCGCCACCGGCCCCTGGCGCAAGCCCGACATTCCCCGCGCCAAGGCGCTGCTGGCCGAGGCCGGCTACAAGGGCGAGCGCGTGGTGCTGATGGACCCCACCGACCAGCCGGAAATCCACCTCATCGCCCAGCTCACCGCCGACGCGCTGCGCCGGGCCGATGTGAACGTCGATCTCCAGGCCATGGACTGGTCCACCCTGGTCACCCGCCGCAACACGCGCGAGTCGCCGGCGGTGAACCCGCAGGGCTGGGACCTCGCCTTCACCCTGTGGGGCGGATTCTCGCTGTCCAGCCCGCTGAACAACACGCCGCTGGTGATGAGCTGCGACGGCAAGAACCTCTACGGCTGGCCCTGCGACCCCGAGATGGAGAAGCTGCGCGCCGCCTATTTCGACGAGGTGTCGCCGGAGGGGCGGATGAAGCTGATCGCGCGCATCCAGACCCGCTACTACGAGGTGGTGCCCTATGTGAGCACCGGCATCTTCCAGCGCCAGGTAGCCTATCGCGCCACCCTCAGCGGCGTGCTGAAGACGCTGTATCCGGTGGCGTGGAACATCGAGAAAGCGGCGAAGTAGCTATCCCTCCATCCGCCGGTTCGCCGCGCGCAGCAGGAAGGCGGCGCCGAGGGTGAGCAGCCCGGCGGCCAGGATGGTCAGCGGGTCGGCGCCGAGATGCTCGAACCACTGGGTGTAGAAATGGATGCCGCCGAAAATGGCGGCGAGGTTCAGCAGCCAGCGCCGGTTGGTCCGCCCGGCCCACACCCCGGCGCCGATCAGGCCGACGGCCCACAGCACGCTGAACGCGCCGGGGGACAGGCGCACCATCTCCGTCTCCCGCTCGCTGCCCCATAGCGAGCCCACCCAGAAGCCGAGATTGACCACCAGCAGGGCCGTGCGCGCGGCGATGGTGGCCAGCCGCTCCCATTCCGGCGCCAGCACCCGGCTCGCACCGTGCAGGCCGAGCGCGATCGCGGAGAACACCAGCACCGTCGCCAGCGGCCGGGTGATGGCCACCCAGTACGCGGCATGGGTGTAGCCCGTCCATCCGCCGAGCATGGGCGACAGCGCGAGCACCGCCAGCGCCGCGAGCAATCCGCTGCGCCCGGCCACGGCGGAGGCGGCGAAGATCAGCGCCACCGCCAGCCAGGCCAGCGGCAGTGGGATCAGCGGCACCACATCCGCGTCCATGGCGTCCGGCGAGGTAATGCCCTGGCTGATCAGCATCACCCCGCCGCCCAGCAGCAGGGCCGCGATCAGGATGCTGAACGCCGCGAACAGCCCCCATTGCGGCCGGCCGGACCATTGCAGGCCCAGGCCCAGCGCCATCAGCAGCCCGCCGAGCGCGCAGCCGGTCACCGCGTTGGGGATCAGCATGATCCCCGCGGCCGCCACCGCGATCACCCCGAAGCCGCCGAGCACGTTGACCAGCAGCGTGCCGGTGTCGCGCCGGGCGAAGCGGCTCAGCCGCGCGTATTCCTCCGCGGTGATGCTGCCGTCGCGCAGAAGCTGGTCGAGATCGAGGGTGACGCGCACGCGGGGGGCTCCGTGGAGAGGAGGCTCATTTGTCTCACCCCCGCACGGATTTGCCTTCTCACAAGCGCGTGGCGTGCAGGGCGCGCCACACCCGTTCCGGCGTCGCGGGCATGTCCAGATGCCGCACGCCGCGCGTGGCGAGCGCCTGCATCAGCGCGTTCATCACCGCCGGCGCCCCACCCGCCGCCCCCGCCTCGCCGCAGCCCTTCACGCCGAGGATATTGGCGGGCGCCGGCGTGGGGCGGGTGATGAGTTCGAGCGGCGGCAGCTCGTCGGCGCGGGGGATGGCGTAGTCCATGAACGAGCCGGTCAGCACCTGGCCGGCCTCGTCGTGGCGCACGCTCTCGCTGGCCGCCTGGCCGATGCCCTGCACCACGCCGCCCTGCAACTGGCCCTGCAGCAGCATGGGATTCAGCACGCGGCCGAAATCGTGCAGCATGGTGTAGCGGACCAGGGTCCAGGCGCCGGTCTCGGGATCGATCTCCACCTCCGCGACGTGGCAGCCGTTCGGAAAGGTCGGCCCCTCCGGCTTCCACCAGCCCGCCCCTTCCAGCACCCGCTCGCCGAGCAGCGCCGCCACCGCGCGCAGCCCGGCCCGGCGGTCGGTTCCGGCGATGCGGAATTCGCCGTCGGCGAATTCGATGTCCGCCTCCGCCGCCTCCAGAACATCCGCGGCCAGGGCGGTGGCCTTGCGGATCAGGTCGTCGGTCGCCACCGACAGCGCGGCGCCGGCGATGGGGATGGAGGCGGAGCCGCCGGTGCCGTGGCCGGAGGGAATGCGGTCGGTATCGCCCTGCACCACCGTGACATCCTCCGGCGCCACGCCGAGCTGGGCGGCGACGAGCTGGGCGAAGGCGGTCTCGTGGCCCTGGCCGTTGGACATGGCGCCGACCAGCGCCGTCACCCGCCCATCGGCATGCAGTTCGATCCAGGCATGCTCGTCCCAGCTGCCGGCGACGCGCTCGCAGTAATGCGCCCAGCCCAGGCCGCGCAGCCTGCCCCGCGCCGCGGCCTCGGCGGCGCGGATGGGAAAGCCCGCGTGATCGGCCTCCTCCAGCGCGGCGTCGAGCATCGCCGGGAAATCGCCGCTGTCGTAGCGCAGGCCGAGGCCGGTGGCGTAGGGCAGTTCGGCGGGGGTCAGCAGGTTGCGCCGGCGCAGGATCAGCGGGTCGATGCCCGTCTCGCGCGCGGCATGGTCCACCAGCCTTTCCAGCAGATACACCGCCTCCGGCCGCCCGGCGCCGCGATAGACTTCGGTCGGCGCGGTGTGGGTGAACACGCCGGTCACGCCGACATGGATGCAGGGCAGCCGATACACCCCGGCGAGTGCCGGCATGTTGGAAGTCGGCGACAGCTGGCCCTTGGGCGCGAGATAGGCGCCGATCGCCGCGATAGAGGTCACGCGCAGGCCGAGGAACCGACCCTCGGCATCCAGCGCCAGCTCGCCGGCATAGGCGTTGTCGCGGGCGTGGTAGTCGGACAGGAACCCGTCGGCCCGCTCGCCGATCCACGCGACCTCGCGCCCCAGCTTCCGCGCCGCCCACAGCACCAGCACCTGCTCGGGATAGAGCGCGTTCTTGATGCCGAAGCTGCCGCCGACATCGGCGACCAGCACCCGCACCCCCTCGGGCGCCACGCCGAGCACCTCCGCCAGCGCCGATTTCAGCCCGTGCGGCATCTGCGATCCGGTGCGCAACGTGTAGCGCCCCCCGGCAAAGCCGCCGATGGCCCCTCGCGTTTCCAGCGCGCCGACATGCACGCGGGGATTGACGGCATCGAGCCGCACCACGCGATGCGCCCGCGCGAAGGCCGCGTCCACCGCCGCGCGATCGCCGGCCTGCCAGTGGAAGCAGACATTGTCCGGCGCCTCCGGCCAGACCGGCGGCGCCCCCTTCAGGCAGGCCTCTTCGGTGCGCGTCACCGCCGGCAGCGGCTCGTATTCCACCAGCACGGCTTCCGCCGCGTCCCGCGCCAGCGCCTCGCTCTCCGCCACCACCATGGCCACGCTGTCGCCGACGAAGCGCACGATCTCCATCGCCAGCGCCGGTCGTTCAGGGCGAAAGGCGAAATCCTGATCGGCAGGCGTGCCCGGCAGGCGGATCAAATCGCTGCCGCTGGGAATGCCGCCCAGCCCGTCCCGCGCGTAATCCGCCCCGGTCAGCACCGCGAGCACGCCGGGCATCGCCCGCGCCACCGCCGTGTCGATCGCCGCGATCCGCGCATGGGCGTGCGGGCTGCGGACCATCACGGCCTGCGCGGTGCCCGGCGCGATCAGGTCGGCGGTGAAGCGGCCGGTGCCGGTCAGCAGCCGCGCGTCCTCGCGCCGGCGCAGCGGCTGGCCGAAGGCGTTGCTGCCCATCAGCCCCGTGCCTTGGCGACGGCCTGCATGAAGAACGCCAGCCGCTCCGGCTCCACCGCGTTCCACCACACCCCGTCGCGCTTCAGCCAGCTCGCCACGATCACCCCGTCCGCCACCGAGAGGATATCGCCGACATTGTCGGGATTGACGCCGCTGCCCACCACCACCGGCAGCGACGTTCCCCCGGCGATGGCGCGCAGCTCGTCCAGGCTCGCGGCATCCCCCGTGCGCTGGCCGGTGGCGATGGCCACGTCGGCGTCGAAGAACTCCGCGTCGCGCGCCATCTCCGCGATGCTGCGATCCGCGGCGATGGCGTGCGCCCCGTGCTTCACATGCACATCGGCGAACACGCGCACCTCGCCGGCCCGCAACCCCGCGCGATAGCGCATCGCCGCCCCGGCCGGCCCCTCGATGATGCCCTCGTTGGCGACATAGGCATTGGCCCATTGGTTGACACGGATGAACGCCGCCCCCGCCGCCTTCGCCACCGCCAGCGCGGGGATCGCGGCATTGGCCAGCACGTTCACCCCCACCGTCAGCCCCGTCGCCTCGCGCACCGCCCGCGTCATCACCGCCATGCAGGCCGCCGTCTCCGGCCCCAGCGCATCCGGCTTGGCGAAGGGGATGTCGCCGTGATTCTCCACGATCAGCCCATCCACCCCGCCCGCCGCATAGCGCCGCGCCTCGGCCACCGCGAAGCCGATCACATCCTCCATCGCCTCGCCGTCATAGGCCGGCGCCCCCGGCAGCGGGCGGGAATGCACCACGCCGATCACCGCCTTGCGCCGACCGAACAGCGTCTCGATGGCGTTCGGTTTGGGCCGGAACACGGGGGCTGGCTTCATGGCTTGCTTCCTTCGGGCCGGTTGACGCTATCCCGCCGCCGCCGGATGCTCAACGCATGGAAGCGACGCTGTACCCGCCGGTGAAGCGGTTCTTCGAGAACCTCGGCTTCACCGTGAAGGGCGAAATCCGCGGCTGCGACCTGGTGGCGACCCGTGCCGACGGCGAACTGGTGGTGGTGGGCGAACTCAAGCTCGGCTTCTCCTTCGAACTGCTGCTCCAGGCCATCGACCGCATGGCGGTCGCCGACGAAGTCTGGCTCGCCGTGCCCGCCACGCGCCGCGGCCGCGACCAGGACCGCCGCGCCCACAAGCTGTGCCGCCTGCTCGGCATCGGCCTGCTGACGGTGAACGCGGCGCGCGAGCGGGTGGACATCCTGGTCGAACCCGCCCCCTACCGCCCGCGCCCCAACACGCAAAAGCGCAGGCAGCTGCTCAAGGAATTCCACGCCCGCCGCGGCGACCCCACCGAAGGCGGCTCCACCCGCCGCCCGATCATGACCGCCTACCGGCAAACCGCCCTGGCCTGCGCCGCCGCCCTGCGCGAGGCTGACAGCCGGCCGCGCGACCTGCGCGCCATCACGCCCGACGCCGCCGCCATCCTGCAACGCAACGTGTATGGCTGGTTCGAGCGGGTGCGGCTGGGCTGGTACCGCCTCGCCCCCGCCGGCCAGCGCGCCGTCGCCGACGCCTTTCCCGAAAACGGAGTGCCCGAGCCATGAGCTTCCGCGTGCTGACCGCCCAGTTCAGCCATGAAACCAACACCTTCTGCAAGGTGCCGACCACGCTCGACACATTCCGCGCCAGCACCTGGCTGACCGGCAACGCGCTGAAGGCCGCCCGCCTCAACACCCACACCGATTTCGGCGCCACCTTCGAGGCGGCGGAGAAATACGGCTGGACCCTGGTCCACCCCATCGCCGCCGCCGCGAACCCCGCCGGCCGCGTCAGCGACGAAGCCTTCGAGACCGTCGCCGCCCTGTTCCTCGAAGGCGCCAAAGGCATCGACGGCGCCCTGCTCCATCTGCACGGCGCCATGGTCACCGACAGCTACGAGGACGGCGAAGGCGAACTGCTCCGCCGCCTGCGCGAAGCCGTGGGCCCCAACGTGCCGATCGTCGTCACGCTCGATCTGCACGGCAACATCACCCAGCTGATGGCCGACTCCGCCAACGCGCTGATCGCCGTGCGCACCTACCCGCATATCGACCAGTACGAACGCGCCTGGCAGGGGGCCGACCTGCTCGACCGCGCCATGCGCGGCGAGATCAACCCCCGCACCGTCATCGCCCGCCGCCCCCTGCTGCGCGGCCTCGATGGCGGGCGCACCCAGTCCGGCCCGATGCGCGAGCTGATCGACCGCGGCGAGGCGCTGGAACAGGAAGGCCGCGCCCTCGTCGTCAGCGTCTGCTCCGGCTTCACCGCGGCCGACATCCACGACATCGGCCCCAGCGTCACCGTCACCACCGACGGCACCAGCCCCGCCGGCCGGGAGATCGCCGAATCCTTCATGGACCACGCCTGGGCCACCCGCGCCTGGACCAGCACCAACCACCGCAGCATCGCCGACGCCATCCGCCACGCCAAAGCCGGCGAGGCCGACGCCACCAAGCCCCTCGTCCTCTCCGACGTCACCGACAACCCCGGCAGCGGCCATTACGGCGACGCCACCAACCTGCTCGCCGCCATGGTCGCCGCCGACCTCCAGAACGCCGGCTTCTACGCCATCTTCGACCCCGAAGCCGTGCAGGCCGGCATCGCGCTCGGCGTGGGCAACACCGGCACCATCCGCATGGGCGGCAAGCACGACCCCGAAGCCGGCGGCCCGCCGATCGACCTCACCGGCCGCGTGGTGAGCCTGACCGATGGCCACTTCCAGGTGTTCGGGCCGATGGGCGGCGGCGTGTGGCGGGACTACGGCCCCTCCCTGCTGTTCCGCGTCGGCGGCATCGACATCGCCGTCATCAGCCGCAACGGCCAGGCCCTGGACACCGCCCAACTCACCTCCCTCGGCCTCGACCCCACCCGCAAAGCCACCATCGCCGTGAAATCCAACCACCACTTCCGCGCCGCCTTCGAACCCATCGCCCGCGAAGTGGTCACCGTGGACGGCGGCGCCCTCGGCGCAGTGATCTGGCGCAACGAAGGCTTCCGCCATGTGCGGCGGCCGATCTGGCCATTGGATGCGTTTGCGGAGTAAGGAAGGGAGAAAGAAAGCGCTTCTTTTTTGAAAAAAAGAAGCAAAAAACTTTTTGATATTTGGCTGCGCCGGGGCTTTCTCTTCCAAAACTCCCGTTTTTGTCTTGGCCGGGCTTGTCCCGGTCATCCCGCCGCGACCTCTTGTCGCGGCAGCCGTGCCGCGCCGCCGGCGGTTGACGCATGTCCACGCGCCATCGCCTCGGGAATGACCCAAGGTAAAAAATTCGGGGTAGCCGGCTGGAATTGACGAAAAAGGTGCGAAATGCGTGCGGGCCGGGGCGTCATCCCGACCACTCGTCGGCTCGCGGCACGGTAACCTTCCGCCGCTTCCAACGGGACTCGATCCGCCTTGGAATGACCGCCCAGTTCACCGGCCGGAGGCGGATGATCCGCCGTCTTGCCTCCGGCTTGGCCGGCCGCGGACCACGGGGAGACGCGGAGCGCGTGCGGGGACCGGCCGACCGAGTCTTCCGGACGCGGACCGGCGCCTCCACCTCCACCTCCACCTCCGGCACCAGGGTGCCGGCGCGCCACTGGGCGAGGAGTTCATCGAAGGCGCGCATGGTCTCCATCAGGACATTCGCCTCGGCCTTGTCTTTCCGGCTGAGGAACAACCGGCCCCACACCCCGCCCA
>CAMFLK010000109.1 GCA_945957135.1 uncultured Rhodospirillales bacterium | reverse complement strand
GAGGGTGGCGCCGTGCTCGGTGTCGTCAAGGGGCGCTTCGCTCAAGCCCTTGACGACACCTGCGCGCGACGCCCTGCGGACGGAAGGCCGGGGTGGAGAAACGGCCCTTTTCAGCCGAACAGAGAAACGGGAAAAGGCTCACTTTTCCTCATTCTTCGCATGTCGGCTCTGGCTTCGTTGCGGGAGGCGGGGTCAAGGCCCTTGAGCGAAGCGTGCCTTGACGCCGCCTCCCGCAACGCAAGCACAATCGAGAGTGCGAAGGAGCCGGTGCTGCCTGCCATGAGATGCTGACCGCCTTCCTCGCGGTTCTCCCGGCCTTCGCCATCATCGGCGCGGGCTGGCTGACCGGCCGCCTCGGCGGGCTGGGGCCGGCGGCGAGTTCGGAGCTGAACCGCTTCGTCATCTGGCTCGCCTTGCCGGCGCTGCTGTTCCAGACCCTGGCGGAGGCGGATTGGGCGGTGCTGTGGCAGCCCGGCTTCGCGGCCTCCTTCCTCGGCGGCGGGCTGGCGGTGATGGCGGGAACGCTGATCTGGCGCATGCGGCGGGGGGAGCGGCTGGCCGGGGCGTCGCTGAACGGACTCTCCGCGAGCTACGCCAATGTCGGCTATCTCGGCTTCGCGATCGGCGAGCCGGTGTTCGGGCGCGGCGCCTTCCCGCTGATCTCCATCGCCATCATCATGACCGCCGGCGTGATGTTCGCCGTCGCGGTGGTGCTGCTGGAGGTGGGCAGCCACGCGGGCGCGCATCCGCTGCGCGTGGCGCGCCGCGTCGCCGGCTCCGTGCTGCGCAACCCGATCGTGATGGCGCCGGTGCTGGGCGGGGCCTGGGCCGCGCTGGGCATCGCCATGCCGCCGGCCGGGGACATGTTCCTGCACATGCTCGGCGCGGCGGCCAGCCCCTGCGCGCTGGTGGCGATCGGGCTGTTCTTCGCGCAGAAGGCGCCGGCGGGGGAGGACTCGCCGTGGTCGCTGGCCATCGCGCTGACCCTCGCCAAGCTGGTGGCGCATCCGCTGGCGGTGGGGCTGCTGGCCTGGTTGGTGTTCGGGCAGTCGCGCGCCGCCACGGGTGTGGCGGTGCTGACGGCGGCGCTGCCCACCGGCACCGGGGCGTTCATGCTGGCGCATCACTACCGGGTGGATGTGCGCACCACCTCCCGCGCCATCCTGCTTTCCACCGCCCTGTCGGTGGCGACCCTCACTTTGCTGGTGATGGGGCTGCGGGCGTGGATGTGATTTCTCCGGCCAGGATGGCGGCGAGGCCCTCGCGATAGGTCGGGTAGCGCCAGCGCAGGCCGAGTGCTGACTGGGTGGCGGCGCTGGCGACGCGGCGGTTCTCCGCCCAGAAGCCGGCGGCCATGGGGCTCATGCCCGCCAGTGCCTCGGCGAAGGGGATGTCCGGCGGCGGCGGCTGGCCGAGCAGGCGCGCGGCCTCGGCCAGCACCTCCGCGCGCGGGGCCGGCAGGTCGTCGGCCAGGTTCAGCACGCGCGGGCCGGGCGGCCGGGTCTGGCGCATGGCGGCGAGCACGGCGGCGGCGATGTCGTCGCGGTGGATGCGGCCGAACATGTGCCCCGCCTTGATCACGCGCCGTGCCGTGCCGCCGCGGATTTCGTCGAGCGCCGAGCGGCCGGGGCCGTAGATGCCGGCGACGCGGAAGATGTCCACCGGCAGATGAGGCAGGCGGGCGGCCCATGCCCGCTCCGCCGCCAGCCGGGCGCGGGTGCGGGCGGAGCCGGGGGCGGGCGGCGTGGTCTCGTCCACCCAGCCGCCATCGCGGTCGCCATACACGCCGGTGCTGGAGAGATAGCCGGCCCAGCGCAGGCTGGGCAGGGCGGCCAGGGCGGCGCCATGGCGGGCGAGCACCGGGTCCTGCCCCGAGTCGGGCGCGGCGGTGGCGACCACATGGGTGATGCCGTGGAGCGCCACCGCATCGAACGGCACGACATCGAGCCCCTCCACCGGTGCGGGAGAGCGCTTCGTGCCGGTGACGGCGAAACCGGCGTCCCGGGCGGCACGGGCGATGGCGGCGCCGGTGTAGCCGAGCCCGAACACCAGCAGATGCGGTTCGGCCATGCGCTTTCAGCCCCCTCGGCAGGTTTGCGGCACCGGGACTCCAGCGCCTACATTGGCTTGATATGAACAGCCGTCTCCTGATCGCAAGCGGGCTCGCGCTGCTGCTGGCCGCCGCCGGCGGCGTGGTGTGGTTCGCCCTGCCCGACGCCGCCGCCGAGTCGGATGCCGGCGAGGCCGACGCGACGCTGCCGGTGCCCCCGGTGCCCCCGCGCATCGCCACCGGCGCGGATTACGAGAACTGCCTGTCCATGCTGGGCACCGACCCCGCCGGCGCGGCCGGCTTCGCCGAGGCCTGGGTGGCCAATGGCGGCGGCGACGGGGCGGCGCATTGCCTCGCGCTGTCGAAAGTGGCGCTGGGCGAGGCGGCCTCCGGCGCCGAGATGCTGCAGGCGCTGGCCACCAGCGGGCGGGGCGCGGCAGCGGCGCGCGCGGCGGTGTTCGGCCAAGCCACCCAGGCCTGGATGATGGCCGGCGAGACAGCCAACGCCTACGCCACCGCCACGCTGGCGCTGGCCCTGCTGCCCGACGACCCCGACCTGCTGCTGGACCGCGCCCAGACCGAGACCACGCTCGACCGCCACGCCGCGGCGGTGGAGGACCTCGGCCATCTGCTGGCCATCGACCCGCGCCGCGGCGAAGCGCTGGTGCTGCGCGCCACGGCCCTGCGCCACCTCAACAAGCTCGACCTCGCGCGGGCGGATATCGACCACGCCCTGACCCTGGACCCCGACAACGCCGAGGCGCTGCTGGAACGCGGCATCGAACGCCAGCGCCGAGGCGACCGCAAAGGCGCGCGCGAGGATTGGCAGCGCGTGGTGGAACTGGCACCCGACAGCGCGACGGCCGACCTGGCGCAGCAGAACCTGGCGCTGCTGGAGGCGGGGCCGGGCGGCTAGGCGACGAACTCGATCACGGCGCCCATCGCCTGATCCGCTGGCACCAGCACGCGATTTTCGCCGGGCGCCACCCCCGCGCAGGCGGCGGCGCGGGCGAGGGAGGTGGTGCGGAAGGTGAGCGCGGTCATGCGGTCGCCCGCGGCCTCCGGCGCCGCGTCGCCGAAGCGGGCGCGCGTGGCGGCGCGGTCGATCATGTCGAAGGACGCCAGGCCCACGGCGAGGCGGTGGCCGCCGGCGATGGGCTGAAGGGCCTCGGCGCCGAACATCCGGGCGAACAGGGCGGCGAGGGCGGCGGGATCGGCGCAGGTGATGGTGGCGCCGGCCACGGCGACGGCGCCGTTCGCGTGGTGCTGCCATTCCTCGCGCCAGACGAGGTCGCGGGTGAAATGCTGGCAGAAATAGACGCGCCCGGCTTCCACCGTGCCGTTGGGCATGCGCACGGTGCGGAAACGCGCGTCGCGCGAACCCTCGGGCAGATCGACGGGGCGGGAGAAATCCTGCGGCGCTTCCACGGGCACGCCGGCGGCGGCGAGGGTGGCGTGGACGGCATTGGCGTCCTCGGTGCCGAACACCAGCCCGTTCACGCCGAAGGGGTAGTCGAGAATGCTGCGCCGGCCGCTGGCCAGATCGGGCACGCCGATCAGTTCCAGGTAGTCGCTGCCGAACATCGCGAGATGGTTGATCGAGCCCAGCGTGTGATGGCCGCGCGGCGTGAGGGTGAAGCCGAGGCGGCGGTAGATCTCCGCCGCCTCGTCCATCCGCTCGCGCGCGTTGACGACGACGTGGTCGAGGGTGGGGATCATGCCGACGGCCATGAAGAATGGCCATCGGCATGAGTCTTTATTTGGCGCGCCGCCGCCGGCCAACCCGGCGCGCGATACCAAATGCACTTCATGATGGAAGAGTCATCATTTCGTGCATTTGGTATCACCGCAGCGACGCGTTGATCTTGTCCAGCGCGGCGCTGCCGGGGCACAGCACCGCATCGTCCAGCGCGTTCAGCGGCGTGTCCACCGTCTCGTGGAATCCGTGCATGTCCTCGGCGTCGGGATCGACATAGAGCAGGCCGGTGACGATCTCGCCGCGGGCGTGATGGGTTTGCAGGAAGTTCATCGCGCCGATGCGGTCGGTGGGGTCGTAGGCGGCGTCGAGCTTGCGCAGCTTGAGCAGCGAGCCGTCGTGCTGGCGCACCACCTCCACCGTGCCGGGCTCCTGGTCGAGCGTGATCTCGTCGCGGCCGGTCAGCACGTCGAGCGCGTTCATCGCCTCGTTGTGCTCGCGCACATAGTCGAAGCTCTTGGTGGAGCCTTGGTGATTGTTGAAGGCGATGCACGGGCTGATGCAGTCGATGAAGGCGGCGCCGCGATGGCTGAGCGCGCCCTTGATCAGCGGCACGAGCTGGCCCTTGTCGCCGGAGAAGCTGCGCCCGACATAGGTGGCGCCGAGTTGCAGCGCCATGCTGACGAGGTCGATCGGCTGGTCCTGGTTGGCGACACCGCGCTTGTTGGTGGCGCCGCGATCGGCGGTGGCGGAGAACTGGCCCTTGGTGAGCCCGTACACGCCGTTGTTCTCCACGATGTAGCACATGTTCACCGCGCGGCGGATGGCATGGGCGAACTGGCCGAGGCCGATGGAGGCGCTGTCGCCGTCGCCGGACACGCCGAGATAGATCAGGTCGCGATTGGCCAGGTTGGCGCCGGTCAGCACGCTGGGCATGCGCCCGTGCACGGAGTTGAAGCCGTGCGAATTCCCCAGGAAATAGGTGGGGGTTTTGGACGAGCAGCCGATGCCCGACAGCTTGGCGATGCGGTGTGGCGGCAGGTTGAGCTCGTAGCAGGCGCGGATGATCGCGGCACTGATCGAATCATGGCCGCAGCCGGCGCAGAGGGTGGAGATCGATCCCTCGTAGTCGCGCCGTGTGAAGCCCAGCTCGTTAGCGGCGAGGTCGGGGTGGTGCAGGCGGGGCTTGGGAAGGAAGGTCATTTCACGGCCTCCGGCTGCGCCACGGATCGGGCGGGCGCCGCGTCGTTCCAGATCGCGGCGGCGATGATGCGCGCGGTGATGGGCGAGCCGTCATAGTGCAGCACGCGCACCAGGCGCTTGGGGTTGGTCTCGCTTTCGGCGATGAGCAGCTGGCGCAGCTGCGCGTCGCGATTCTGCTCGACGACGAAGATCGTGTCGTGGCCTTCGATGAAATCGAGCACCTCCGCGCCGAACGGGTAGGCGCGCACACGCAGCAGGTCGAGATGGATGCCGCGGGCGGCGAGCAGTTCCACTGCCTCGTCCATCGGGGCAGCGGTGGAGCCGTAGTAGATCGCGCCGAGCCGTGTGGGCTGGGCGGCGTCGCGGCGGATGGCCGGCGGGACAAGCTGCTTGGCGGTGTCGAACTTCACCAGCAGCCGTTCCATGTTGTCCTGGTAGGCCGCGCCGTCTTCGGTGTAGCGGGCGTAGCGGTCGCGGCTGGTGCCGCGGGTGAAGAAGCTGCCGCGCGTGGCGTGGGTGCCGGGATAGGTGCGGTAGGGAATGCCGTCGCCGTCCACGTCGAGATAGCGGCCGAAATCGCGCCCGGCTTCCAGCTCGGCGGCGGTCATCACCTTGCCGCGGTCCATGCGCTTGGAATCATCCCAGGCGAGCGGGGCGCAGAGCCGTTCGTTCATGCCGATATCGAGGTCGAGCATGACGAAGATCGGGGTCTGCAGCCGCTCCGCGAGGTCGAAGGCCAGCGCCCCCATGGTGAAGCATTCATGCGGGTCCTCGGGGAACAGCAGAACGTGCCTGGTGTCGCCATGCGAGGCCTGGGCGCAGACGAGGATGTCGCATTGCTGGGTGCGCGTGGGCATGCCGGTGGACGGGCCGGCGCGCTGAACGTTGAAGAGCACCGCTGGGATTTCCGCGAAATAGGCGAGGCCGAGGAACTCCTGCATCAGCGAGATGCCGGGGCCCGAGGTGGCTGTGAAGGCGCGGGCGCCGTTCCACGAGGCGCCGATCACCATGCCGATCGAGGCCAACTCGTCCTCCGCCTGCACGCTGGCGAAGCGCTTCTTGCCGGTCTCCTTGTCCGTGCGGTAGCGCGCGGCGAAGCGCATGTAGCCCTCGGCGAGCGAGGTGGAGGGCGTGATCGGGTACCAGGCGCACACCGTGGCCCCGCCATAGACGGCACCGAGCCCGGCAGCGGCGTTGCCTTCCAGGAACACGCGGTCACCCACCGCCTCGGAGGGCCGCACGCGCAGGCCGATCGGGCAGGGCAGATGCGCCAGCGCGTAGTCGCGGCCGAGATGCAGCGCCTCGAGATTCGGCGGGATCAGCTTCTCCTTGGCGCGGAACTGCTCGCGCAGCAGGTCCTCGATGGCCACAGGGTCCATGTCCAGCAGGGCGGACAGCGCGCCGACATAGATGATGTTCTTGAACAGCTGGCGCTGGCGGCTGTCCGTGTAGGTGCGGTTGCAGATCTCGGTGAGCGGCATGCCGATCACCGTGATGTCGTCACGGAATTTCGAGGCGGGCAGCGGCTTGGTGCTGTCGTAGAACAGGTAGCCGCCCGGCTCGATGGCGCGGATGTCGGCGTCCCAGGTCTGCGGGTTCATCTGCACCAGCAGGTCGGTGCCGCCGCGCGCGCCGAGATGCCCGGCCTCGCTGACCCGGATTTCATACCAGGTGGGCAGGCCCTGGATGTTGGAGGGAAAGATGTTGCGCGGCGTCGCCGGCACGCCCATGCGCAGGATGGCGCGCGCGAACAGCCGGTTGGCGGACGCCGAGCCGGAGCCGTTGACGTTGGCGAAGCGGATGACGAAGTCGTTGACCGCCTGCAACGGCGCCACTGCCGGCGCGGCCTCTTCTAGCGTGCGCATGCGTGCACCTGCTTCGTGGTCACCTGCGCGATGTCGATGCGGAAACGCTGCATGTCCCACGCGCCGGTGGGGCAGCGTTCGGCGCACAGGCCGCAATGCAGGCAGACATCCTCGTCCTTGGCCATGATCCGTCCGGTCTTGAGCCCGTCGGCGATGTAGATCGCCTGGTGCGTGTTGGGGGCGGGAGCGTTGAGGTGGGTGCGCAGCTCCGCCTCCGTCCCGTCATCGGTGAAGGTGATGCAGTCCATCGGGCAGATATCCACGCAGGCATCGCATTCGATGCACAGCTTGGGTGCGAAGACGGTCTGCACGTCGCAGTTCAGGCAGCGCTGCGCTTCCTTGTAGGCCAGCGCACGGTCGTAGCCGAGCTCCACCTCCTCGGTGATGGAGGACAGCGCCGCCGCCTTGTCGCGATGCGGCACCTTGTAGCGCAGGTCGATGGCGATGTCGTTGTCGTAGCTCCACTCGTGGATGCCCATCTTCTGGCTGACCAGCGTGGTCGCCGGTGGCGGCCGGTCATCCGCGTCCTGGCCGTTGCAGAACAGGTCGATGGAAATCGCCGCCTGGTGGCCATGGGCGACGGCCCAGATGATGTTCTTGGGGCCGAACGCCGCGTCGCCGCCGAAGAACACCCGCTTGTTGGTGGAGGCGAAGGTGGTCTCGTTGACCACTGGCATGCCCCAGCGGTCGAATTCCACGCCGGACTCGGGCTCGATCCAGGGGAAGGCGTTCTCCTGGCCGACGGCCACCAGCACGTCGTCGCAGGGCAACAGCGTGTCCGGCTCGCCGGTGGGCACCAGCCGGCGGCGGCCCTTCTCGTCGTATTCGGCCTTCACGTGCTCGAAGGTCATGCCGGTCAGCGTGCCGTTCGCGTGGATGAACGCCTTGGGCACCATGTAGTTGAGGATGGGGATGTCCTCGTTCATGGCGTCTTCCTTTTCCCAGGGCGACGCCTTCATCTCCTCGAACCCGCTGCGCACCACCACCTTCACCTCGGCACCCCCGAGGCGGCGGGCGGAGCGGCAGCAATCCATGGCGGTGTTGCCGCCGCCGAGCACGATCACCCGCTTGCCGATGCGGCTGATATGGCCGAAGGAGACCGAGGCCAGCCAGTCGATGCCGATATGGATGTTGGCGGCCGCCTCCTCGCGGCCGGGGATGTGCAGGTCGCGCCCGCGCGGGGCACCGCTGCCCACGAACACCGCGTCGTAATTCTCGGCGAGCAGGGCGGTGAGGCTGGTGATGGTGGTGTTGTAGCGCGTCTCCACCCCCAGCGCGGTGATGAAGCCGACCTCCTCGTCGATCACGCTCTCGGGCAGGCGGAATTTGGGGATCTGCTGGCGGATGAAGCCGCCGCCGGCTGGCGCGCTGTCGAACACCACCACCTCGTAGCCCACGGCGGCGAGGTCGCGCGCGACGGTCAGGCTGGCGGGGCCGGCGCCGACGCAGGCGATGCGTTTGCCGTTCCGCGTCGCGGCGGGCGCGGGCATGCGGGCGGTGACATCCCCCTTGTTGTCGGCGGCGACGCGCTTGAGGCGGCAGATCGCCACCGCCTCCTCCTCCACCCGGCCGCGCCGGCAGGCGGGCTCGCATGGCCGGTCGCAGGTGCGGCCGAGGATGCCGGGGAAGACATTGGACTTCCAGTTGATCATATACGCGTCGGCATAGCGGCCGTCGGCGATCAGCCGGATGTATTCGGGAACCGGGGTGTGGGCCGGGCAGGCCCATTGGCAATCGACGACTTTGTGAAAATAGGCGGGGTCGGTGATGTCGGTCGGCTTCAAGACGAGAATGCTCCCATGCGCGCAGACACCCGTTGGCCGGGCCGGTTTGCCCCCTTGGCGGCGATTCCGCTCGCGCGCGGGGCCGCGCACTATGCCATCACTCCCGCTCGCGCGCTAACCCCGCCGGGCAGGGCTGGCCAGACCGCAACGCAGCGGCGATCATGGCCGCATGCGCCGGTTCGTTCTTTTGCTGTTCGTGTTGCTCGGCCCGCTCCCCGCCGGGGCGGCGGAGCTGAAGGTCGCCACCTGGAACCTGGAATGGCTCACCGACCGCCAGGCCGGCGACCCTGGCCTGCCCGCCGATGTGAGGCCCAAGGCCGCGGAGGACATCGCCAGGCTGCGCGACTACGCCGCCCGGCTGGAGGCCGACATCGTCGCCTTCCAGGAGGTGGACGGCGCGCGCATGGCCGCCACCGTCTTTCCGCCCGACCGCTACGCGCTGCACGTCACCAACGACCGCGTGGTGCAGCGCGTGGGCTTCGCGATCCGCCGCGGCCTGGCCTTCACCGCCAATCCCGATCTCGTGGCGCTCGACATCGACCCCGCCGCGCCGCAGCGCCTGCGCAGCGGGGCGGACATCACGGTGAAGACGCCGGGCGGCCTGCTGCGCCTGCTCGCCGTGCACCTCAAGACCGGCTGCCGTGAGGACCGGCTGACCAGCTCCCGCCCGCAATGCGAGATTCTCGCCCGCCAGCTGCCCGTTCTGCAGGGCTGGATCGCCCAGCGCCGGGCGGAGGGGGTGCCGTTCGTGCTGCTCGGCGATTTCAACCGCTGGTTTGACGGGCGGGACGGGTTCTACGCGGCGTTGCAGTCCTCCGGCCCGCTCGCCCGCGCCACCGAGGCACGGTCGAGCCCGTGCTGGGGCGGCGGCGGCTTCATCGACCACATCGTCGCCGGCGGCCCCGCGATCGGCTGGATGCAGCCGGACACGCTGCGGGTGATGGTGTTCAAGGAGACCGGCATCGCCTGGAAGGACCGGCTGTCCGATCACTGCCCGGTCTCCGTTCGTTTCCACCTGCCCGACTGACCCACTCGCGGAGTATCGCCATGTCCCTCACCGTTCTCGTCACCGGCGCCTCCGCCGGGTTCGGCGCCGCCATCGCCCGCCGCCTGGTCGGTGAGGGGCACCGCGTCATCGCCTGCGCCCGGCGCAAGGACCGGCTGGCGGCGCTGGGCGGAGAGCTCGGCAACGCCCTGCTGCCCTTCACCCTGGACGTCACCGACGGCGACGCGGTCGCGGCCCTGCCGGAGGCTTTGCCGGCCGGCTGGCGGGAGGTGGATGTGCTGGTCAACAATGCCGGCCTCGCCCTCGGCCTCGATCCCGCCTGGAAGGCCAGCCTCGCCGACTGGGACACGATGGTCGCCACCAATGTCAGCGGGCTGATGCACATGACCCGCGCCCTGCTGCCCGGAATGGTCGCGCGCGATCGCGGCCATGTGGTGAATATTTCCAGCACCGCCGCGCTGTACCCTTATCCCGGCGGGCATGTGTATGGCGCGTCCAAGGCCTTCGTCACCCAGTTCAGCCTGAACCTGCGCGCCGATCTGGTGGGCAGCGCGGTGCGCGTCACCGATCTGGAGCCCGGCCTGGTCGGCGGCTCCGAATTCTCCACCGTGCGCTTCGGCGGCGATGCCACGCGTGCCGCCGGCGTCTATGCCGGCACCACCCCGCTCTCGCCGGAGGATATCGCCGCCGCCGTCTCCTGGGTGCTCGGCCTGCCCGCGCATATGAACGTCAACCGTATGGAGCTGATGCCCACCTGCCAGGCCTCAGGCCCGCTCGCCATCAAGCGGCAAGGCTGATGCGCATTCTCTCTGGCGCCGATATCGCCGCCCTGGTGGACAGCGCCGCGCTGATCGCGCCGCTGGAGGCGGCGATGCGCAGCGTCTCGCGCCGGCAGGCGGAGTTGCCGCTGCGCAGCGTGACGCCGGTGGGCGGGCGCAACCGGCTGGGGGTGATGCCCGGTTCCCTCGCGTCGCCGGCCGGCTACGGCGCGAAGCTGCTGAGCCTGTTCCCCGACAACCCCGCCCAGGGCCGCTCCTCCCATAGCGGGGTGATGCTGATCTTCGACGTGGCCACCGGCCTGCCCGCCGCCTGCCTGAACGCGGCGGTGCTCACCGCGCTGCGCACCGCCGCGGCCACGGCGCTGGCCACGCGCGCGCTCGCCCGGCCCGATGCGGCCACCCTCGCCCTGATCGGCTGCGGCGAGCAGGCGGAGGCGCATCTGCACGCCATGCGCGCGGTGCGGCCGATCGGTCGCGCGATCGTCTGGGGCCGCGACCCCGCCCGCGCCGCCGCCTTCGCCCGCCACCACGGCATCGAGGCGGAGGCGGACATCGCGCGGGCCGTGGCGGCGGCCGACATCGTCTGCACCGTCACGCCGGCGATGGCGCCGCTGATCCGTCCGGCCATGCTGCATCCCGGCCTGCACATCAACGCGGTGGGCGCCAGCATGCCGCCGATGCAGGAGATCGCCCCCGCCTGCCTGCCGCATCTGCGCCTGTTCACCGACTACCTGCCCTCGCTGGAAGCCCAGGCCAGCGAGGTGATCGCGGCGCGCGGCGACGGGCTGATCGGTGCGGACCATCCCATCACCGAGATCGGCGCCGTTCTTGATGGCGCGCCCGGCCGGGCGGATTCGGCGGAGGTGACGATGTACCGCTCCCTCGGCATCGCCGCCCAGGATATCGCCGCCGCCAGCTTCATCCTTGCCCGGGCGGAGCGGGACGGGCGTGGGGTGGTGGTGGCGATCGACTGACGAATTCCCATTGCGAGTCCTCGCGCCGCGCCATAGCGTTTGTGCATAGCGACAAAAAAACAGGGGCGAGGCTGATGCGTGGACGGACTTGGCTTGCGGCGATGGCGATGGCGGCCTGTGGGGCGGCATTTGGGGCGATGCCGGCCCATGCGCAGAAATCCGCCGATACGCTCAGGGTGTATTGGCGGGACCAGATCACGGATGTCGATCCCTACTACAACTCCTTGCGCACCGGGCTGATCGTCGCGCATCAGGCGTGGGACGGGCTGGTCTTCCGCGACCCCAACGGTTTCGTCATGAAGCCGCTGCTGGCCACCGCCTGGCGCTGGGTGGACGACACCACGCTGGAATTCGACCTGCGCAAGGGCGTGACGTTCCACAACGGCGACAAGTTCACCGCCGATGACGTGGTCTATACCATCAAGGTCATCACCGATCCGAAATCCGGCCTCGCCGTGCCGAGCAACTACACCTGGCTCGCGGGTGCCGAGAAGGTGGACGATTTCAAGGTGCGGCTGAAGCTGAAGCAGCCCTTTCCCGCCGCCATCGAATACGTCTCCTTCGTGATGCCGATCTACCCCGCCGCCTATCGCGAGAAGGTGGGGCATGATGGCTACAAGAAGGAGCCGATCGCCGCCGGCCCCTACCGCATCACCCGCGTCGATGGGCCGAACCAGATCGATATGGAGCGGTACGAGGGCTACTCCGAGGGCGGCGGCAAGGGCCGGCCGCCGATCAAGAAGCTGATCATCAAGGAAGTCACCGACGCCACGGCGGAAATGACCGGGCTGCTCGGCGGCCAGGCCGACTGGATCTGGCAGTTCAACCCGGACCAGTTCGACAAGGTGAACGCCATGCCCAACCTGA
>CAMFLK010000108.1 GCA_945957135.1 uncultured Rhodospirillales bacterium | reverse complement strand
TTCTTTTTTGAAAAAAAGAAGCAAAAAACTTTTATTATTTGATCCGTACACGCGGCATCGCCTCGGGAGTGACCCAAGGTAAAAAAAATCGCGGTCAGCCGAGTTGAAGTTGAAGAAAAGACGGGTGGGTCAGGCGGGATTCAGGGTCATCCCGACCATTCGGCCAGCCGCGGCACAGCCAGACTGCGCCGCTTGGCAAGCGGCCCGATCCAGTCGGGGATGAAGCTCCAATTCACCGGCCGGCGCCCAATCCGCCGCGGCCTGGCTTGCGTCTGTATCCGGCGGCGGCAGGTCGCCGTGCGGACGCGGCGCGTCCGGGGCCGACGGACAGCCCCATCCGCCGCCTGCGCGACCGCGTCCCGCACCGGGATGCTCTCCGGCACACACGCCAGCTTCCCCGCCCGCCAATCGGCGTACAACTCCTCCAGCGCCCGGAACGCGGCCACCATCTCCTGCATCGCCGCCGCTTCCGCGCGGCCCAGGAACAGCCGCGCCCACACCCCACCCAACAGCGCAGAAAGCGTCTGCACGATCAGGGTGAAGGGGCTCGGCCGGTCCATGGTGGTATCTCCTCTATGAAGAACTTCAGGCGAACTCATGCGTCGTATAGCCATCTCCGATCGGCGTTGCAACGTTAAAATTCATCGTTCGCAGATTTTTTTGATGGGTCGTGCGGACAGCCATGCGAATTTGCTGCGCCGCACAATTTGTCTGGCGCAACCGCAGCGGCCGCCCCATGTTTAGGTCATGAACACTGTCCGGTTTCCGTCATGTCCGCGCGCCATGGATTTTTCCGCCTGTCCCGCCGCGCCGCGCGCTTGAGCACGGCGGCGCTGTCGCCCGCGCGGCTGCGCAAGGCCATCGACATGGCCACCAGCCTGTCCCCGGCCCGGCTGCTGCGCCCACCCGCCCTGCCCCTGCCGCTCGCCGCGCCACGCGGGCCGGGGCTGGTGGAGATCGGCGAATTCGGCACCAATCCCGGCGGGCTGCGCATGCTGGCCTACACGCCGCCACGGCTGCGGCGGGGGTCGCCGCTGCTGGTGGTGCTGCATGGCTGCGGCCAGCAGGCGGTGGATTTCGCGCGCGATGGCGGCTGGATGGCGCTGGCCGACCAGCTGGGCGCCGCGCTGGTGCTGCCGGAGCAGGCCGCCGAGAACAACCATGCCCGCTGCTTCAACTGGTTCCGTCCGGCCGATGCCCGGCGCGGGCGGGGCGAGGCGCTGTCCATCCGCCAGATGGTCCGCGCCGGGCTGAAGCGCTTCCATGCCGACCCCCGGCGGGTGTTCGTCGCCGGGTTCTCGGCCGGCGGGGCGATGACGGCGGCGCTGCTGGCGGCCTACCCCAACGTGTTCGCCGCCGGCGCGGTGGTCGCCGGCATGCCCGTGGGCACGGCGATCAGCCCCGGCCAGGCCCTGCTGCACATGAACCGCCCCGAATCCGGCCGCAGCCGGGCCGAATGGGCGCTTCGGGTGCGCGCCCAGCTGCCCGACAGCGCGACCCGCAAATGGCCGCGCCTGACCATCTGGCAGGGGCTGCGCGACCGCACCGTGGCCGCCGGCAATGCGGAATTGCTCGCCGCGCAATGGAGCGAGCTGCACGGGCTGCCGGCCGAACCCGCCACCGACACCACGGCGCCCGGCGGCACCCGCCGCCGCGCCTGGGGCGCGCCCGGCCGGCCGGCGGTGGAGCTGTGGACGCTCGACCCGATCGGCCACCAGTTCCCGGTCAATCCCCGCCAGCCCGGCGGCGGGCAGGAGGGCGCCTGGGTGGGCGATGCCGGCCTGGCGGCGGTGCCTCTTATCGCGGCATTCTGGGGATTGACCGGAAAATGCACAAAATAATGACAGCGATCTTGACTTAGTTGGCCTGGCCGCCTTATGTTGCAGTGCAGCAAGTATGGTGCAATTGCAGAAAGGGCCAACCCATGGCCAGCGTGACCCACGGTCGCTTCGACCACCCCTCCTTCAATGTTTTCAGCCGTTTGCAGAACGGCCTTGCGCGCTTCCGGGCGCATCGCGCGGAACTGAAGGCCCGCCGGCAGGTGCTGCGCGAACTGCGCGCCTGCGACCCGCGCGAGCTGCTCGATCTGGGCATCAGCCCCTATGATTTCGAGGCGATCGCCCGCGGCACCTTCCGCCGGTAGGGTTTACGCGACGATCCCCGCCAGCGCCGCGCGCACCTCGGCGGGGATCGGCACGGGCCGCATGGTGGCCCGGTCCACATAGACATGGACGAAATAGCCTTCCGCCGACGCGCTGTCCGCCCCCTCGCGGAAGGCGGCGGATTCGTAGCGCACCGAGCTGGTGCCCAGCCGGGCGACGCGGATGCCGATGGTGACGTCGTCGGGATAGGCGATCTCGCCGTGATAGCGGCAGAAATTCTCGGCCATCACCGCCACCACCCGGCTGGCGCCGAGCTCGAGCAGCCCGTTGACGATCAGGAACCGGTTCACCGCCGTGTCGAACCAGGCGTGGTACACGGTGTTGTTCACATGCCCGTAGGGGTCGTTGTCCGCCCAGCGGGTGGTGACGGGATAGAACGCCCGGTACTCCGCGCGGGTCCCCGGTGGCGAGCGGGTCACGAGCCCGGCGGCACGGTGAAGCAGGCCATGCCCTGGCCCGACAGCCGCGCGCAGGCGCTGGCCGCCGCGTCCGGCGACAGCCCCACCAGCCGGGCGCGATACAGCGTGGCGCCGCGCTGCACCGGCACCAGCATCGGCTGGGTGCCGGACAGCAGCTCGCCGGCCCGCGCGCGGGCAGTGGCGATGGCGGCCTGGGAGGTCGCGGGGTCGGGGAACGCCCCCACCTGCACGGCCCAGGCGCCGCCGGCGGTGCCGGGCGCGACCAGCGGGCGCAGCGGCGAGGCCGGCGCGGCCAGCGGCTGGCTGGCGACGGGCTGGCCCACCACCGCCTGGGCCACCGCCGGCTGGACCGTCGGCGCAGGCGCGCCGCGCACGTAGATCGGCGGGGGCGCGCCGCGCATTGCCGCGGGGCGGATGGCGGAGGCGGTCATCACCGAGGCGGCCATCGCCGGCGCCGCCGACGCGGTCATCATTGGCTGGGACTCGGCCTGGCCCTGGGGCGGCGGGGCCGTGCCGGTCAGCGCCGCGATCTCCGGGTCATCGGCGGCGGAGACGCGCCCGGTCAGGTCGCCGGTCGGCGATCCCGGCGTGACCAGCCCGCCGCCGGCGAAGGCCCGATCCGCCGGGGAGGGGCCGGAACCGCCGATGGGCGCCATCGCGGCGGCGAGCTGCACCTGTCCGCCACCGGCGGCATAGACGCCACCGCCGCCGGGCGTCGCGTTGCCCAGGTTGGGGCTGATGCGCGCCACGTAGTTCACCGTCTCGTCCGGCAGCGGGCTGCCATCGGCGAAGGACTGGGCGGCGCGCTGCGGGCCGGCATTGTAGGCGGCGAGGAAGCCGGGCGAGCCGAACTGGTCGTACATCTCGCGGATATAGGCGGCGCCGGCGAGGATGTTGTCGTGCGGCTCGTACGGGTCCGGCCCCAGCCCGTAGCGGCGGCGCAGCATGTCGTAGGTGCCGGGCATCACCTGCATCAGCCCCATCGCCCCGGCCGAGGACATGATGAGGTATCCGCCGCCGTCATACAGCCGCCCGCCGCTCTCCTGGCGCATCACCGCGCGGATCCACTGGTCCGGCACGGCGAAGCGGGCGGCGGCGTCGGTGATGTAGGGCCCCCATGGGTCCGAGGCCGGGCCGGGCACGGGGTAGCTGCGCGCCGCGCGCTGGCGATAGGTGCGGGCCTCGGCGCGCGAGGCGGCGAGGTCGTAGCCGTAATCCCCGTTGCCGTCATAGCCGCGCCGCCCGTCCCACCGCGCCGTGCGGGTGCCGCCGCAGCCGGCGCAGGCCAGCACGAGCAGCAGCACGGGAATGAGGCGCAGCAGGGAGGGCGGCATCGCACACGCGGTGGCAGGAACGCGCGCTCATAGCATGAAATCGGGCGGAATTTGGAACGGGTGGCGCGCTTTCCGCCGGGCCTGCGGCGGTCCTGCAACAGGGGGTTACGGTTCGCGCAGCTGTGGGTTGTCGAACACCGGGTGGCGCCAGCGGTGCAGCGCCTCGGCGAGCGCCCGGGCGAGGTCGCGCTTCTCCGCCTCGCCCAGCGCGGCCGCCACCTCGGTGCGGGTGCCGCGCGCCAGCAGCAGCAGGGCGGGGGTGCGGCCCGGCCGTTCCTCCAGCGTCACACTGAGCCAGGCGGTGGGCAGCGCCCATTCGCGCCGCGCGCCGCGCGGGTCGGTGTGGATCACCCGCAGGGCGGCGGGGGAGAGCAGCAGCAGCTCGCTCGCCTTCGCCCCGCGCGCGTTCAGCCGGAACAGCCAGGCGGCGAGCAGCAGTTCCAGCCCGGTGAACCCGCCCACCGGCCAGGCGCCGAGCCGGACGAAGGTGAAGGCGCTGGCCCCGCACAGGATGCAGATCGCCGCCAGCAGCAGCCGCAGCCCGCGCGGCGACAGGCTGCGGTGGGGGACGATCAATGCCTCGAACAGCGGCGCTTCGGCCTCGGCCATCACCCAGATATGGCATGGATGGCCCGCTTGTCAGCCGCCACGACGCCGGGGAGAGTGGAAATCATGCCGCAAGCTCCCCACCCGCCTGCCAAGACGAAGCGCGTCCGCCGCACGCCGCCGATGACCCGTGCCGAGGTCGCCGCCTTCCTCGGCGCCCTCGCCCGCGCCAACCCCGCCCCGCGCAGCGAGCTCGACTATCGCGACCCCTACACGCTGCTGGTCGCCGTGGCGCTGTCCGCCCAGGCCACCGACGCCTCGGTCAACAAGGCCACCGCGACGCTGTTCCGCGAGGCCGACACGCCGGCGGCGATGGTGGCGCTGGGGGTGGAGGGGGTGGCCCGGCACATCCGCAGCATCGGGCTGTGGCAGGGCAAGGCGCGCAACGTGGTGGCGCTGTCCCAGCAATTGCTCGACCGCCATGGCGGCGCGGTGCCCAACGACCGCGACGGGCTGGAGGCGCTGCCCGGCGTGGGCCGCAAGACCGCCAATGTGGTGATGAACGTCGCCTTCGGCGAGGCGACCATGGCGGTCGATACGCACATCTTCCGCCTCGGCAACCGCACCGGCATCGCGCCCGGCGCCAATGTGCGCCAGGTGGAGGAGGCGCTGGTGCGGCGCATTCCGCCGGACATGCTGCGCGACGCGCATCACTGGCTGATCCTGCACGGGCGCTACGTGTGCAAGGCGCGGGCGCCGGAATGCTGGCGCTGCGTCGGCGCGGAATGGTGCCGCTATCCCGCCAAGGTGACGGCCCCGCCTGCCCGCCGCGCGGGATGATCCGCTGCGTCCTGCTCCTGCTCGCCTTGTCCGCCTGCGCGCGGGGCCTGACGCCGCCCGATCTCGCCGCCGGCCCCGCCGATCGCACCATCTTCCTGGTGGAGCGGGGCTGGCACAGCGACGTGGCGCTGCGCGCGGAGGCGCTGGAGGCGGCGCTGCCCGGCTTCGCCGCCATCTTTCCCGGCGCGCGCTACCTGGCGGTGGGGTTCGGCGAGCGCGCCTACGTCACCGCCCCCTATCTCGGCGTGATCTCCGAGGCGCGGGCGCTGTTCCCCAGCCCCGGCGCGCTGCTGGTCACCGGCCTGTCCACCGATCCGCAGGCCGCCTTTCCCGAATGGCGGGTGACGGCGCTGCGCGTGACCGAAGCCGGCGAGGCCAACCTGGCCCGCCACCTCGCCGGCGAATTCGGCAGGGACACGGCAGGGCGGCCGGCGCTGATCGACCGCGGCCCCTATCCCGGCAGCCTGTTCTACGCGGCGACCACGCCCTATAGCGGCGTCTATACCTGCAACACCTGGACGGCGGAGGCGCTGGCCGCGGCGGGACTGCCGATCCGCGCGGAGGGCGTGCTGTTTTCGGGGCAGGTGCGGGAGCGGGCGGCCGAGGCCGGCGCCGGCCCGTAGGATCGTGTCATTTTTCCCGTCTTGGCCGTGCCGCCGGCGATGGGAGGGGCGCAGACTGCGTCGGCCTCGTGCGAAGCCATCACGGCATAGCGGAACCCCACCGCGTGGATGGCCGGGACAAGCCCGGCCAAGACGAAAATGGAGAGTTTGGAAGAAAAAGCCACGGCGCAGCCAAATATCAAAAAGTTTTTTGGTTCTTTTTTTCAAAAAAGAACCGCTTCCTTTCTGCCTCTGACATCACCCGTGCCGCCACACCACCTCGGCCGGCGCCGGCGTGGTGGGGTCGCAGCGCAGCCATTGGCCATTGGTCACGCTTTCGCCGGTCATCGCCAGGATGAAGCCCCAATGGCTCACCACCAGCGTGGAGCGCCATTCCGGCAGCGCCGCCATCTCCGCGCGGAACAGGCCGGCGCGGCCGATGATGCCGTCGTACGGCTCCTCGATCGCCGGCCACCACACTTCCTCGATGGCGGAGAAGTCGCGCTCCGGCCAGGCGAAGGCGAGTTCGGTGCGCGGCGAGCCGATGTCGCAGGCGAAGGCGTAACGTTCGCGCACGATCGGGTTCACCAGCACGGGCACGCGCAGCGCCGCGGCGATCGGGGCGGCGGTTTCCAGCGCGCGGGTGTAGGGCGAGACCACGATCCGGGCGATGCCCTCGCCGCGCAGCGCCTCGGCCGCCGCCCGGGCCTGGGCGTGGCCGTGCGGGGTGAGTTTGGGGTCGGGAATGCCGGGGTCGCGCCGCGTGCGGGCGAAATGCAGGTTGAACTCGCTCTGGCCGTGGCGCAGGAGAATCATGGAAGTCCGATTACAAGCGCGCTCATGCGGGCGCAATGCCGCCACGCCGCGATTGTGCGGCGCGCGCGACATGCTTATGTCAGGGACCCGCGCGGAGAGCGGGTTTGGAGGGCGTGATGGGGGCCAGCGGCAGTTTTCCGATCGATCTCGTGCTGTTCGGGATGATCGCGGCCTTTCTCGTGCTGCGGCTGCGCAGCATCCTCGGCCGCCGCCAGGGCTACGAGCGCCCGCCCGAGGCCAGCCCGGTGCAGCCCGTGCCCGGCCCCGCCCCGATGCCGCCGACCATCGACGCGGCCGCCGGCACGCCGCGCATCCTGCCCGACCCCGCCAGCCCCACCGGGCAGGCGCTGGCGCGGATGGAGGCGATGGGCCGCGGCTTCACCCCCGCCGCCTTCCTCAACGGCGCGGAAGCGGCCTTCCGCATGATCGTCGCCGCCTTCGCCGAGGGGAATCGCGACACGCTGAAGGGCCTGCTGAGCGAGGACACGTTCCGCGCCTTCCAGGCCGCCATCGCCGCGCGCGAGGCGGCGGGCGAGCAGCAGCGCACGGAAATCCGCGCCGTGGAAGCCGCCACCATCGAGCAGGCGGACCAGCGCGGCAACGTGGCCAGCATCACCGTGCGCTTCGTCTCCGACCAGGTGAACATCACGCTCGGCCGCGACGGCACGCCGGTGGCCGGGGCGGACGCGGTGACCGAGATCACCGATCTGTGGACCTTCGAACGCGACCTGACCTCGCCCGACCCCACCTGGCGGCTGGTGGCCGCGCGCAGCGCCTGATGTCGGCGTCATCCCGGCTGCGCGTACCGGGGCTGTGGGCCGCGCTCGCCGGCCTGCTCGCCCTCGCCGCCTGCCAGTCCGAGCCGCCGGGTGCCCTGGTGGTGACCGAACAGGGCACCAAGATCGAGGTGCCGCAGCAGCCCGGGCCGGCGCTGACGCCCATCCGCTTCGACCAGATCCACGATTGGAAGACCGACCGCCTGTCCGAGGCCGTGCCCGCCTTCCGCGCCGGCTGCGCCGCGATGACCAGGCCCGACCGCAACCTGGGCGGCCAGGGCACGGTGGCGGCGCTGGGCGGCAGCGCGGATCGCTGGCGCGACGTGTGCCTCGCCGCCAAGCTGGTGACGCCGGGCGACGACGCGCTGGCCCGCGCCTTCTTCGAGACCAATTTCCAGGCCTACATCCTCTCCACCGACGGCAGCGCCGCGGGCATGTTCACCGGCTATTACGAGCCGGTGGCGCGCGGCGCCTGGGCGCGCGGCGGCGAGTACCAGACCCCGCTGCTGCGCAAGCCCGTGGGCGTCGCGCCCGCCAAGCTGCCGGCACGGGCGCAGATCGTGCGCGGCGCGCTCGCCCACAAGGGGCTGGAGATGCTGTGGGTGAACGACCCGATCGACGCGTTCTTCATCGAAATCCAGGGCTCCGGCCGCGTGCAGTTCACCAATGGCGAGGTGGTGCGCGTCTCCTATGACGGGCAGAACGGCAAGCCCTACGTGCCCATCGGCCGCGTGCTGGTGGATCGCGGGGAAATGACGATCGACCAGGTGTCGATGCAGAGCATCCGCGCCTGGATGGAGGCGCACCCGAAGGAAGCGCCGGCGCTGATGGACAAGAACCCCTCCTACGTGTTCTTCCGCGAAATCCGCGGCAGCGGCCAGGAGGAAGGCCCGCCCGGCGCGCTCGGCGCGAAGCTGACGCCGATGCGCTCCATCGCGGTGGACCGCGCCTTCATCCCGCTCGGCGCGCCGGTGTGGATCGACACCAAGGACACGCTGGACGGCAAGCCGATCCGCCGGCTGATGCTGGCACAGGACCTCGGCGGCGCGATCAAGGGCCAGGTGCGGGCGGACATCTTCTTCGGCTGGACACCGGACGCCGCCGCCCATGCCGGCAAGCAGCGCGGCACGGGCAACGCCTATATCCTGCTGCCCAAGACGCCGGCGACCACGCCGATGGCGGCGAACTGACCACGGAGCGCATCCGCCTGCTCTGCGGCGACTGCCTGGAGCTGCTGCCCACGCTCGATGCGGACAGCGTGGATGTGGTGGTGACCTCGCCGCCGTACAATCTCGACCTCGCCTACCGAAGCTACCGCGACCGCCGGCCGGAAGACGCCTATCTCGACTGGATGGTGGCGGTGTGCACCGAACTGCGCCGGGTGATGCGGCCGGACGGGTCGTTCTTCCTCAACATCTCCGGCAGCTCCCGCCAGCCCTGGCTGCCCTTCGAGCTGATCGTGCGGCTGCGCGCGCTGTTCGTGCTGCAGAACCACATCACCTGGATCAAGGCGATCTCCACGGCGGACGACAGCGTGGGGCATTTCAAGCCGGTGGGCGGCACGCGCTTCCTGCACCACGCGCACGAACACATCTTCCACCTCACCCGCTCCGGCGACGTTCAGCTGGACCGGCTGGCGATCGGCGTGCCGTTCAAGGACAAATCGAACATCGCCCGGCGCGGCCACGCGGCCGATTTGCGCTGCCGCGGCAATACCTGGTTCATCCCCTACGACACGGTGAACAGCAAGGCGCAGAAATTCCACCACCCCGGCACCTTCCCCGTCATGCTGCCACGCTGGTGCATCCGCCTGCACGGGCGGGCCGACGCGCTGGTGCTCGACCCGTTCATGGGCACCGGCACGACCCCGGTCGCCGCCCGGCGCGAGGGCTGCCGGGCCATCGGCATCGACCTCGACCCCAGCTATGTCGCCATCGCGGAAACGCGGCTGGCGGAGGAGCCTCGTCTTTTCCCGCGGACGCCGTAGAGTAGCGCCATGACCGATCGCCCACGCGTCGCCCTGTTCGTCACCTGCCTGGTGGACCTGCACCGGCCCACCATCGGCTTCGCCGCCATCCGCCTGCTGGAAAACGCCGGCTGCCAGGTGGAGGTGCCGCGCGCCCAGACCTGCTGCGGCCAGCCCGCCTATAACAGCGGCGACCGCGCCACCACCCGCGACATCGCCCGCACGGTGATCGACGCCTTCAGCGGCTACGACTACGTCGTCGCGCCCTCCGGCTCCTGCGCCGGCATGCTGCGCCACCACATGCCCCACCTGTTCGACGACGATCCCAACACCCGCGCCCGCGCCGACGCGCTCGCCGCCAAAACCCACGAACTCATCAGCTTCCTCACCGACATCCGCGGCATGACCGAAGTCACCGCCGCCTACGCCGGCACCGCCACGTACCACGATTCCTGCTCCGGCCTGCGCGAACTCGGCGTGAAAGCCCAACCCCGCACCCTGCTCGCCAGCGTCGCCGGCCTGTCGCTGACGGAAATGAGCGAACCCGAAGTGTGCTGCGGCTTCGGCGGCACGTTCTGCGTGAAATACCCCGACATCTCCACCCGCATGGTCAGCGACAAAACCCGCGACATCACCGCCACCGGCGCCGACACAATCCTCGCCGGCGACCTCGGCTGCCTCCTCAACATGGCCGGCCGCCTGCGACGCGAAAACAGCCCCGTCCATGTGCGCCATGTCGCGGAAGTGCTCGCGAACATGACGGGGGACGTGCCGCCGATTGGAGAGGGGCGATGAAGAAGGAAGGCCAGGGCTCCGCCCTGGACCCGCTGGGGCCTCAGGCCCCAGACCCCGCTCCTTATTCTTGGGCCGAAGGCCCCATCATCTTTGTCGGCAAAAAAAGAATTGGCTTCGCCAGGGAACCCAGAAAACTCCAAACGAATGGGGTCTGGGGCCTAAGGCCCCAGCGGGGTCGAGGGGCAGCGCCCCTTGCCTTCCTTAACGCGAGCGCCCCATGCACCTGACCTCCCCCTCCTTCAAGCAGAACGCGGCAAAAGCCCTCGCCGATCCAGGGTTGCAGAAGGCGTTGGCCTTCACGCGGCCGGCGTTTCCGGCGAAGCGGGCGGCGGCGGTGGCGGGGTTGCCGGAGTTCGAGCGGCTGCGGGAGATTGGGCGGGATATCAAGAATCATACGTTGGCGCATCTCGATTTCTATCTCGAGACCTGGGCGGCCAATGTGGAGCGGGCCGGGGGCACGGTGCATTGGTGTGCCACGGCCGACGAGGCGCGGGCGGCGGTGCTGAAGATTTGCCAGGAGGTGGGGGCGCGGACGGTCACCAAGGGCAAGTCGATGATTTCCGAGGAGTTGGGGATCAACGAGCATCTGGAGGCACACGGCATCGCGCCGGTGGAGACGGATCTGGGGGAGTATATCCTGCAGATTCGCGATGAGGGGCCGAGCCATATCATCGCGCCGGCGTTCCACCTCAATCGCGAGGATTGGGAGGAGAGTTTCCGCAAGGTCCACACCGATCTGCCGGCGGACCGGGTGTTCCATGAGCGGCGGGACATTCTGACCGAGGCGCGTTCGCGGCTGCGGCAGAAGTTCCTGGCGGCGGATGTGGGCATCACTGGGGCGAATTTCCTGATCGCCGAGACCGGCAGCAGCGTGATCGTCACCAACGAGGGCAATGGCGACCTGACGCAGACCTTGCCGAAGGTGCATATCGCGCTGGCGAGCATCGAGAAGGTGGTGCCGACGCTGGAGGATGCGTGCAGCCTGTTGCGGCTGCTGGCGCGTTCGGCGACCGGGCAGGATTATTCGGTTTACACAACCTTCTCCACGGGCGGCCGGCGGGCGGGCGATCTGGATGGGCCGGAGCAGTATCATGTGGTGCTGGTGGACAATGGCCGGTCCAACATGCTGGGCACCGAGTTCCAGGACATGCTGCGCTGCATCCGCTGCGCGGCGTGCATGAACCACTGTCCGGTGTATTTCTCGGTCGGCGGGCATTCCTATGGCTGGGTCTATCCCGGGCCGATGGGCAGCGTGCTGACGCCCGGCCTGGTGGGGGTGGACAAGGCGGGCAATCTGCCGAACGCCAGTACCTTCTGCGGCAAGTGCGAGAGCGTGTGCCCGGTGAAGATTCCCCTGCCCGGGCTGATGCGCCATTGGCGGGAGCGGGAGTTCGAGCGGCATCTCGGCCCGCAATCCGTGCGCCGGGGCCTGGGCGTGTGGGGCTGGTTCGCGCGGCGGCCGGGGATGTATCGCGCGGCGACGCGGGTGGGGGCCTGGGTGCTGGGCAAGCTGGGCGGGCGGGACGGCCGGTTGCGCCGCCTGCCGCTGGCCGGCGGCTGGACCGGCACGCGCGACCTGCCGGCGCCGGAAGGCGACACGTTCTTCGCCCGCTATGCCCGCGCGCAGCGGAAGGGGGCGGCGTGAGCAAGGAGGCCATCCTCAACGGCATCCGCCGCGGCCTGCGGCGCGGCCCGTTGCCGGAGGACCAGGCGATGGCGTTGCGGGCGCGGATGGAGGCGCATCCGCGCCATCTGATTCCCGCGCGCAGCCGGGTGAGCCGGCCGGAACAGATCGCCCTGTTCGCGCGCAACGTGGAGAAGGAGTTCGGCAGCGTCGTCCGGGTGCCCGACCTCGCTGCCGTGCCGGGCGCGGTGGCCGACTATCTCGCGGCCAACAACCTGCCAAGTGATTTCGCCATGGCGCCGCATCCGGAGTTGCAGGGGATTCCCTGGCACGAACGGCCGATGCTGA
>CAMFLK010000107.1 GCA_945957135.1 uncultured Rhodospirillales bacterium | reverse complement strand
GCGCGGGGTCGGCCAGCGGATTGCGGAACAGCCCCTGCATCACTGCTCCCGCCGAGGCGAGGCTGGCGCCGGCCAGCAGGCCCAGCACGGTGCGCGGCAGGCGGATTTCCAGCAGCACCAGCTTGGTCTGCACGCCCATTTCGGGCGCACCTTGAACGAGCCGCAGCCACGACCCCAGCCCGGCGCCGGTCGCGCCGATGCCGAGCGAGGCCAGCATCGCCGCGGCCATCGCCAGCAGGGCGGCGAACAGCAGCCAGATGCGCGGCAGGGTCATGCCGGAACCAGGACGGCGAAGCGCTTCATCAGCGCCAGCGCCGTCTCGGGCGTGCGCGGGCCGAAACCCAGCAGCGCCTCGCCGTCCACGCTGACCACGGCGCGCGCCTGGCCCGCCGGCGTGGCGCGGAAGGCGGACATGGCCAGCACCGCCTCGGCCGTGGCGGTGCCGTCGCCCGCTTCCATCATCAGGATCACCTCCGGCGCGGCCTGGATCACCGCCTCGTCGGTCAGCGCCTTGTAGCCGGAGAAGCCGGTCAGCACGTTGCGGGCGCCTGCCAGCGCGATGATCGAATCCGCCGCGGTGTCGCGCCCCGCCGCCAGCGGCCGGCCGCCGCGCAGCGACAGGATGAACATCACGCCGGCCTGGCGTGTATGGGCCGCGCGGGCGGCGGCCAGCGTGGCGAAGCCGGCCTCGATGTCGCGGGCCAGCGCCGCGCCGCGCGCCTGGGCGTCGAGCACCTGGCCCAGGAAGCGCGCCCGCCCGCCCACCGCCTCGGCGGTCGGGGCGCCGTCCACCGCCACCACCGGCACCGGGGAGCGGCGCAGCAGCTCCACCACCGGCGGCGGGCCGGACCCGTCGATCAGCAGGATGGCGCTCGGCTCCACCGACAGCACGCCCTCGGCCGACAGGGCGCGCATGTAGCCGACATTCTTCTTCTCGCGCAGGGCGGTGGGCGGATAGAGGCTGGTGCTGTCCACGGCGACGAGTTTGTCGCCCATGCCCAGCGCATAGACCGTCTCCGTCACCGCGCCGCCGATGGCCACCAGCCGGGCGGTCTGCGCCGGGGTGAGGGGTGGCACCGGCGCCGCCGCGCGGGCTATCGCGGGCAGGGCCAGGATGGGGAGCGCAAGAAGGCCGCGGCGGCGCAGGCCGCGCGAGCCGCTTCGAAATTCCGTCATGGCCGCATGATAATGATATTGCGAGTCATTCGCAACTGCTTGACGATCGCCCGTAAATGCGAATAGGTCTCATTCGCATAGATTGCGTCCACGTCATCCCCCGGAGAGCTTTCAGTGAGCCGACGCCTGTCCCTGCGTGCCCTTCTCGGCGCCAGCGCCGCCTTCATCCCCTTGGTTTCGGCCGCGGCCCAGGAGGCGACGCAGCTTCCGCCCGTCGAGGTTTCGGCCGAATCGGCGAGCCCGCCGCAGGCGCAAAGCTCGGTCAACCGCGCCCAGATCAACCTCAACCCGCCGCTGGCGCCCTCGGACATCCTGCGCGACATGCCGGGCATCTGGACGCAGGACCCCAACGCGCCCGGCCTGTCCATCAGCATCCGCGGCATGTCCGATTTCGGCCGGATCAACGTGATGATCGACGGCGCCCGCCAGAACTTCCAGAGCAGCGGCCACAACGCCAACGGCACGGTGTTCGTCGATCCGGCCCTGCTGGCCGGGGTGGACGTCTCGCGCGGCACCGTCACCGGCACCGGCGGCGCCGGCGCCATCGGCGGCGTGGTGAACCTGCGCACCATCGGCGTGGACGACGTGGTGCCCGCCGGCAAGCGGTATGGCGCGCTGGCCACGGTGATCGGCGGCACCAACCATTACGACCTGTCGGGCATGATGGCCTTCGGCGCGAAGGTGGACCCCTATGTCGGCGTGGTCGGCGCCTTCAGCATGCGCAGCGGCGGCAACTACAACAGCGGCGACGGGGTGTTGCAGCCCGGCACCGCGCAGAAGCTGTATTCCGGCCTGTTCAAGGTGGAGACCAAGCCGGGCGAGGACATGTATTTCAACCTCGGCGGCGTGTTCTACGCCAACAATTACGGCGGCGCGTCCGAGGGCGTGAACTCCTACACCTCGATCAATTCCAACACGGTCACCGCGAAATACGGCTGGAAGCCCGCCGGCAACCCGTGGATCGACCTGAACCTGGGCGCCTATTTCAACTCGGTGAACGAGGACACGGCGACCGACGCGTTCTACGGCACGTCCTTCGCCCCCGCCGAGGCCACCAACGTGCAGGTGAACACGGCGGGCTTCACGATGGACAACACCTCGCGCTTCAGCGCCGGGCCGGTGGATTTCGCCGTCGCCTATGGCGGCGAGTATTTCCACGATTCGGTGGGCAGCAGCAGCTCGATCAGCATAACCAACGGGCAGACGCCGCAGGGCGATCGCGGCGTGGGCGGCGGGTTCATCCAGGCCAACGCCAGCTGGGGCATCGTCTCGCTGATTCCCGGCGTGCGGGTGGACACCTACAACCTCACCGGTTCGGGCACCAACACCTACCCCTATTCCACCGTCACGCCGTTCGGCCCGTACAACGTGAACAGGAGCGCCACCGGCGCCAGCCCCAAGATCACGCTCGCGGTGCGGCCGATGACGGGGATGGAGCTGTACGGCTCCTACGGAAATGGCTGGCGGCCGCCGGCGCTGACCGAGACGCTGTGGGCCGGCGCGCATCCGGGCCTGTCGTTCATCCGCTTCATCCCGAACCCGTTCCTGAATCCGGAAACCACCCACGGCTATGAATTCGGCGCCAAGCTCGCCTATGCCGACGTGCTGCAGGCCAATGACAAGGTGACGTTCAAGGCCGACTACTTCCACACGGATATCGACGACTACATCGCCCAGACCCTGGTGCTCGGCCGGCCGGCCAGCGGGCGCATTCCCGCCTATCTCTACACCTACCAGAACGTGCCGGGCACCACGACCACCCAGGGCGTCGAGCTGGAGGCCAGCTACGATTCCGGCCCAGTATTCGGCCGCCTCGCCTACACCAACACGCTGACCAGCCTGCCACCCACGGCGTTCTACACCGACAATCCCGGCCGGGTGCCCACCCAGCCGCCGCGCGACGTGTTCTCCACCACGCTGGGCGTGCGGCTGTTCGAGCAGAAGCTGACCTTCGGCACCCGCGTCACCGCCGTGTCGGAGACCAAGGTGAACGGCAGCCCGGTGGGCAGTGCGGCCAGCGTGCCGGGCTATGCGGTGGTGGATCTGTTCGCGCAGTACAAGCTGACCGAGCAGGTGCAGCTCTTCGCCAACGTGCAGAACATCGGCAACAACAACTACCGCACGGACGTGCTGTCGCCGACCTACGCGCCGGGGCTGACCGCGCTGTTCGGCGTGAAGGTGGCGCTGGGCTACTGAAGGACGCGGCGTCCCTCCAACCCACCGCATCCGGGAAGCCCTGCCGCGCGCGATCGCGGCGGGGCTCCTTCGCTTGTTCGATTGTGCTTGCGTTGCGGGAGACGGCGTCAAGGCACGCTTCGCTCAAGCGCCTTGACCCCGCCCCCCGCAACGAAGCGAGTGCCACGCAGGCAAAGCCTGCGGGACATGCGAAGAATGAAAGGAAGTGAGCCCTTTTCCGTTTCTTTGTTCGGCTGAAAGAGGGCCGTTTCTTTGCCCCGGCCGACTTCCGCAAGGCGTCGCGCGCAGGGGTCGTCAAGGCTCTTGAGCGAAGCGTGCCTTGACGACCCCGAGCACGGCGCCATCCTCGAAAAAGGCGGGGCCGCGTACCAACGGCAATTCTTGGTCTCAGCCCCCGTATCTGCCAGACTGCCCGCCATGCCCATCGACCCGCTCAGCCCGCCCGGCACCGGCCGGACCGCGTCGCCGCCGGCGCTCGATGCGCGGTCCGCCGCCATCCTGCGCGAGATCGTCGAGCAGTATGTCGAGACCGGCGACCCCGTCGGCAGCCGCACCATCTCGCGCCGCCTGCCGCTGAACCTGTCGCCCGCCACCATCCGCAACGTGATGGCCGACCTCACCGATGCCGGGCTGCTCTTCGCCCCGCACACCTCCGCCGGCCGCCTGCCCACCGAGCAGGGGCTGCGCCTGTTCGTGGACGGGCTGCTGCAATTCGGCGAGCTGACCGAGGACGACCGCGAGGCCGTCTCCGGCGCCCTGGCCACCGCCGGGCGCAGCCTGGAAGCCACGCTGGCCGAGGCCTCCACCATGCTTTCCGGCCTGTCCGCCGCCGCCGGGCTGGTGCTGGCGCCGAAATCGGAGGGCGCGCTGCGCCATATCGAGTTCGTCCCGCTCGGCACCGGCCGCGCCCTGGTGATCCTGGTGATGGCCGACGGCCAGGTGGAGAACCGGGTCATCGAAATCCCGCCCGGCGTGCCCGCCTCCGCCCTGCAACAGGCCGGCAACTACCTCAACGCCCGCCTCGCCAACCGCCCGCTGCCCGAGCTGCGCCGGCTGGTGACCGAGGAAATGGCCGCCGACCGCCACGACCTCGACGCGCTGTCGAGCCAGGTGGTGGAGGCCGGGCTCGCCACCTGGACCGGGGAGGGCAGGGGGGGCTCGCTGATCCTGCGCGGCCAGGCCCGCCTGCTGTCCGACGTGACCCAGGTGGAGCGCATCGCCGCCATCCAGCATCTGTTCGAGCGGCTGGAGATGCAGGAGACGCTGATCCGCCTGCTCGACCTCGCCGAGGCCAGTGAGGGGGTACGGATCTTCATCGGCTCGGAGAGCGGGCTGTTCGGCACCTCCGGCGTGGCCATGGTGGTGGCCCCGGCGCGCAACGCCGCCAACCGCATCGTCGGCGCCATCGGCGTCATCGGCCCCACCCGCATCAACTACGGCCGCATCATCCCGGTGGTGGACTATACCGCCCGTGTCATAGGACGGTTGCTGGGATGATTATTCGGAGCCTTGTCGTCGGCCCGTTTCCATCCTAGCTCACCGCCATGAGCAACGAACCCCACCCCGAGACCGACGCGACCCCGCCCCAGACGGCGGACGAGCTGATGCAGGCCGCCACCGCCCGGATCGCGGAGCTGGAGGCCGAGCGCGCCGAGCTGGAAGACCGCTGGAAGCGCGCCGAGGCCGAAACCGCCAATATCCGCGCCCGCGGCCGCCGCGAGGTGGAGGAGACGCGCCAGTTCGCCGTGCAGAAATTCGCCCGCGACGTGGTGGAGGCGGCGGACAATTTGCATCGCGGCCTGACCGCCATCCCCGCCGCCGCGCCCGGCGAGCCCGAGCTGGTCGCCAAGCTGCGCGAGGGGTTCGAGGGGGTGGAGCGCAACATCCTCAGCCTGCTGGAGCGCAACGGCATCAAGCGCGAGGACCCCACCGGCGCGGTGTTCGACCCCAATCTGCACCAGGCCATGGCGGAGCAGGAAAGCGCCGAGCACCCGCCCGGCACGGTCATCCAGGCCTGGACCGACGCCTGGACGCTGAACGGCCGGCTGCTGCGCCCGGCCATGGTGGTGGTGGCCAAGGCGCCCGCCGGCGCCCCCGCCGGGCGGATGGACACGACTGCTTGAAGCCCTTTGTTTGGTCGCGTGATTCAGACTTTTTGGCGGTTCCGCCAAACGTCATCACGCTCCAGCCTTCGCGTCTGCACAATTTTTGCGCAGTCCGGTCTTGCCCCGAGGCCGGCGGTTGAATACATCCGGGGTGTAGCAATCCAGGGGATGCGGACGGTGCTTCGGGCCGCCTTCATCCGCCAAAGAAGGAGTTTCGCATGAGCAAGGTCATCGGCATCGACCTCGGCACCACCAATTCCTGCGTCGCGATCATGGAAGGCTCGGCCGGCAAGGCCGACATCCGCGTGATCGAGAACAGCGAGGGCGCCCGCACCACGCCCAGCATCGTCGCCTTCGCCGACAACGGCGAGCGCCTCGTCGGCCAGTCCGCCAAGCGGCAGGCCGTCACCAACCCGACCAACACGTTCTACGCCGTCAAGCGCCTGATCGGCCGCCGGTTCGACGACCCCGTGGTCGCCAAGGACAAGGCGATGGTGCCCTACGAGATCGTCCGCGGCGACAACGGCGACGCCTGGGTGGCCGCGCGCGGCGAGAAATACGCCCCCAGCCAGATCAGCGCCTTCGTGCTCGGCAAGATGAAGGAGACCGCCGAGGCCTATCTCGGCGAGCCCGTCACCCAGGCCGTCATCACCGTGCCGGCCTATTTCAACGACAGCCAGCGCCAGGCCACCAAGGACGCCGGCCGCATCGCCGGGCTCGAGGTGCTGCGCATCATCAACGAGCCGACGGCGGCCGCCCTGGCCTATGGGCTGGACAAGAAGAAGTCCGGCACCGTGGCGGTGTACGACCTCGGCGGCGGCACGTTCGACATCTCCATCCTGGAGATCGGCGACGGCGTGTTCGAGGTGAAGTCCACCAACGGCGACACCTTCCTCGGCGGTGAGGATTTCGACCTGCGCGTCATCGACTACCTGGCCGACGAGTTCAAGCGCGACCAGGGCATCGACCTGCGCAAGGACAAGCTGGCGCTGCAGCGGCTGAAGGAAGCGGCCGAGAAGGCCAAGATCGAGCTCTCCTCCTCCAAGGAGACCGAGGTCAACCTGCCCTTCATCACCGCCGACGCCTCCGGCCCCAAGCACCTCGTGCTCAAGCTGTCCCGCGCCAAGCTGGAAAGCCTGGTGGACGACCTGGTCACCCGCACGATGGAGCCGTGCAAGGCCGCGCTGAAGGATGCCGGCGTCACCGCCGGCGAGATCGACGAGGTGATCCTGGTCGGCGGCATGACCCGCATGCCCAAGGTCATCGAGGCGGTGAAGCAGTTCTTCGGCAAGGAGCCCGCCCGCAACGTCAACCCGGACGAGGTGGTGGCGATCGGTGCCGCCGTCCAGGGCGCGGTGCTGAAGGGCGACGTGAAGGACGTGCTGCTGCTGGACGTGACCCCGCTCTCCCTGGGCATCGAGACCCTGGGCGGCGTGTTCACCCGGCTGATCGAGCGCAACACGACCATCCCGACCAAGAAGAGCCAGGTGTTCTCCACCGCCGAGGACGGGCAGACCGCGGTCACCATCAAGGTGTTCCAGGGCGAGCGCGAAATGGCGGCGGACAACAAGCTGCTGGGCAATTTCGACCTGCAAGGCATCCCGCCCGCGCCGCGCGGCGTGCCGCAGATCGAGGTGACCTTCGACATCGACGCGAACGGCATCGTCTCGGTCCAGGCCAAGGACAAGGGCACGGGCAAGGAGCAGCAGATCAAGATCCAGGCCAGCGGCGGCCTGTCCGAGTCCGACATCGAGGCGATGGTGCGCGAGGCCGAGGCCAATGCCGAGGCCGACAAGAAGAAGCGCGAGCAGGTCGAGGCGCGCAACCAGACCGAGGGCCTCGCCCATCAGCTGGAAAAGACGCTGAAGGACAACGAGGGCAAGGTGGCCGCCGCGGACAAGACCGAGGCCGAGGCGGCGATCGCCGCCGCGCGCACGGCGATGGAGGGCACGGACACCGACGCGCTGAAGGCCGCCGCCGACAAGCTGAGCCAGATCGCCATGAAGATCGGCGAGGCCATCTACAAGGCGGAGCAGGCCCAGGCCCAGCCGGGTGCCGAGGCCGCCGCCAAGCCGGACGACAAGGTGGTGGACGCCGAGTTCGAGGAAGTGGACGACAAGAAGAAGCCCCACTGATCCCCGGGGTTTGCGAATGAGCTGACAGCCGCGCCCGTGCTTTTTCACAAGCCGGGCGCGGCGCTTTTGTACAAACTGGATGGACGGGCGCGGGTGGCGGGGCCCGCGCATGAGGACCGGGAATGGCGAAGGAAGATTATTACGCCACGCTGGGCGTGGCGCGCGGTGCCGGCGCCGACGAGCTGAAGAAGGCGTACCGCAAGCTCGCCATGCAGTACCACCCGGACCGCAATCCGGGCGACGCGGTGGCCGAGGCCAAGTTCAAGGAAGTGAACGAGGCCTATGACGTTCTGAAGGACGACCAGAAGCGCGCCGCCTATGACCGCTTCGGCCACGCCGCCTTCGAGCAGGGCGGCGGGGGCGGCGGCTTCGACGCCGGCGGCCTCGGCGACATCTTCGACCAGATGTTCGGCGACTTCATGGGCGGCCGCCAGCGTCGTGGCGGCCCGCGCGGCGGCGCGGACATCCGCACCGCCGTGGAGATCGACCTCGCCCAGGCCTTCGCCGGCACCAAGGTGCAGATCCGCGTGCCCACCCGCGTGGCCTGCGAGGCCTGCGCCGGCACCGGCTCCGAGTCCAAGGACCGTTCCGCCGCCGACACCTGCGCCACCTGCCATGGCGCGGGCAAGGTGCGCGCCCAGCAGGGCTTCTTCCTGGTGGAGCGCACCTGCCCCACCTGCGGCGGCGCCGGGCGCGTCATCCGCAACCCCTGCCGCATCTGCCGCGGCGCTGGCACCGTGCAGCGCGAGCGCAGCCTGGACGTGACCATCCCCGCCGGTGTCGAGGACGGCACGCGCATCCGCCTGTCCGGCGAGGGCGAGGCCGGCGGCCCCGGCGCGCCGCCGGGCGATCTCTACGTGCATGTCGGCATCACCGCCCACGAGATTTTCCAGCGCGACGGCGCCAACATCTTCTGCCGCGTGCCGCTGCGCATGACCCAGGCGGCCCTGGGCGGCGAGGTGGAGGTGCCGGCCATCGACGGCAGCAAGGCGCGCGTGAAGATCCCGCCGGGCACCCAGACCGGCGACCAGTTCCGCCTGCGCGCCAAGGGCTTCTCCGTGCTGCACAGTGCGGCGCGCGGCGACATGTTCATCCAGGTCGCCGTCGAGACCCCGCAGCACCTCACCCGCCGCCAGCGCGAGCTGCTGGAGGAGTTCGACGCCGAGGCCAAGACCCATGCCAGCGGCAGCCCGGAATCCGAGGGCTTCTTCGCCAAGGTGCGCGAGTTCTTCGAGGGCGCGGGGCGCGGCTGACTTTCCGGCGCGTCCGTCCTATCCTGCCGGCATGAGCACCGACCCTCCTCCGCGCGCCATGCACGATCTCGGCGGCGTCAGCGCCTTCCTGTGCGAGGCGGTCGATACCTCCCCGCACGCGCTCGACGATTTCGACCGGGAGGTGGACGCCATCCGCCAGATTCTCGGCATGAAGCGGGTGATGTCGGTCGATGAGCTGCGCCGGGGCATCGAGGCGATCCCGGAGGCGGAGTATCACCGGCTGAGCTACTACCAGCGCTGGATCCGCTCCATCACCGCCAACCTGCTGGAAAAGGGCGTGTTCACCGAGGCCGAGCTGCGCGCCGCGCTGGACGACGCGTGATGCTCGCCCCCGGCACCGCCGTGCGGGTGCGCGACGACTGGCCGGAGACGCGCGGCCCCTGCCATATCCGCACGCCCTGGTATCTGCGCGGGCATCGCGGCACCGTGGTGCGCCATCTCGGCGACTATCCCAACCCCGAGGACCTCGCCTTCTCCCTCCCGGCGGCCACGCTGGCGCTGTATCATGTGCGTTTCCCGCTGGCGGCGATCTGGCCGGATGCGGTGGGCACGGACGACCTCGTCGTGGAACTCTACGAAACCTGGCTGGAGGTGGCACCATGAGCGGCGCCGGCGGCGCCGGGCAGGTCGTCTCCAACGAGCGGTACAAGCTGGCCGCCACGACGCTGAACAACATCGCCATGGCTGTCCTCGGCGCCGGTCTTGTCCTGCCGGCCGTCAGCGGCCAGATGACTTGGGGGCAGTGGATTGTCGGCCTCTACTGGGCGATCGCCGCGCTGGCGCTTCATGGCTGCGCGCAATTCCTGCTGGGGAGGCTCCGATGAGCTGGCCTGATGTCGTGATCTACATCGTGTGGCCCACCGCCATCCTGGCGCCGTTCGTCGCCGGCGTCCTATTCTTCGCCCTTCGACATCGGAGCTGAGGTGCCGCGGATGCGGAGCAATATGGCCGTTCTCGAAACCGAAAGCCCCCGCCTGCTCGCCGCCGTGCGCGGCCTGCTGGCGGCCAAGGGCATCGCCGGCCCGGCCGAGATCGCCGAGCGCATCGCCGCGACCGACGCCGCCTCGCCCGCCCTCGGCGCCGCCATGGTCGCGCGGGCCTGGACCGAGCCCGAGTTCCGCGCGCTGATGCTGGCGGACGGCACCCGCGCGGCGGAGGCGATGGACATTCCCATGCGGGGCCTGCCGCCGCTCGGCGTGCTGGAGAACACGCCCGACCTGCACCACCTCGTGGTCTGCACCCTGTGCAGCTGCTACCCCCGCGCGGTGCTGGGCTACCCGCCCTTCTGGTTCAAATCCGCCGCCTATCGCGCCCGCGCCGTGCGCGACCCGCGCGGGTTGCTGCGCGATTTCGGCACCACCCTGCCGGCGGAGGTGAAGCTGCGGGTGGTGGACAGCACGGCCGATTACCGCTGGATGGTGCTGCCGCTGCGCCCGGCGGGCACCGAGTTCTGGCCGGCCGAGCGCCTCGCCGCCCTGGTGCATGAGGGCGACATGATCGGGGTGACCGTCCCCAAGGTGGCCTGACATGCGCCGGCTGGTCCTGCTCGCCCTGCTCGCCTGCCCCGGTCCGGCCTGGGCCGCCTCCGCCCCGGCGGTCGAAGCCCAGCACGGCATGGTGGTCTCCTCCCAATCCTATGCCTCGCAGGCCGGGGTGGACATCCTCAAGGCCGGCGGCAACGCGGTGGATGCCGCGGTGGCCGTGGGCTACGCGCTGGCGGTGACCAACCCGTGCTGCGGCAATATCGGCGGTGGCGGGTTCATGACGCTGCACCTGGCCGACGGGCGCGACGCCTTCATCAATTTCCGCGAACAGGCCCCCGCCGCCGCGACGGCGGACATGTATCTCGACGCCGAGGGCAAGGTGGTGAAGAACGCCAGCCTGATCGGCTACAAATCGGCCGGCGTGCCCGGCACGGTGCTGGGGCTGGAGACGGCGCTGGCCCGCTACGGCAGCCTGCCCCGCGCCGTGGTGATGGCGCCTTCCATCCGCCTCGCCCGCGAGGGTTTCGTGCTGACCCGCGGCGACACCGACATTCTCGACGCCCGCGCCGACGCCTTCCGCCGCGAGCCCAACGTGGCGGCGATCTTCCTGCGGCCGGACGGCGCCAATTTCCAGCCCGGCGATCGTCTGGTGCAAACCAATCTCGCGGCCACGCTGGAGGCGATCGCGCGGGACGGGTCGGACGCGTTCTACAAGGGCCGCATTCCCGCCCTGGTGGAGCGCGAGTCGCGCGCCCATGGCGGCATCCTCACCGCCGCCGATTTCGCCGCCTATCACGTGACGGAAACCGCGCCCGTGCGCTGCACCTATCGCGGCGCCGTGGTGCTCTCCGCCCCGCCGCCCTCCTCCGGCGGCACCACGCTGTGCGAAATCCTCAACATCGTCGAGGGCTACGACCTGCGCGCGATGGGCTTCCGCTCGGCCGAGAGCATCCACTATCTCACCGAGGCGATGCGCCACGCCTATCTCGACCGCAACACCTTCCTCGCCGACCCGGAATTCGTCGCCAACCCGCTGGAGCGGCTGCTGAGCAAGGACTACGCGGCGCGGATCCGCGCGACGATCGCGCCGGACCGCGCCACCCCCTCGCGCAGCCTGCTGCCGGGCACGGCACCCCATGAGAAGCCGGAGACCACGCATTACTCCGTCGCGGATTCCGCGGGCAACGCGGTCTCGGTGACCTACACGATCAACGGGTTGTTCGGCGCGCAGGTGATCGCCGGCGACAGCGGCTTCTTCCTCAACGACGAGATGGACGATTTCACCGTCAAGCCCGGCGTGCCCAACCTGTTCGGCCTGGTGCAGGGCGAGGCCAACGCCATCGCGCCGGGCAAGCGGCCGCTGTCGTCCATGGCGCCGACGCTGGTGATGCGCGAGGGCAAGCCGTTCCTGGTGCTGGGTTCGCCCGGCGGGTCGCGCATCATCACCATCACGCTGCTGACGCTGATCAACATGCTGGATTACGGCATGGCGCTGCAGGAGGCGGTGGACGCGCCGCGCTTCCATCAGCAATGGCTGCCGGACGAGGTGTTCGTGGAGCAGCGCGGCATCTCGCCGGACACGCGGCGGCTGCTCGAGGGAATGGGCTACCGCATCGTGGAGCAGACGCCCTGGGGCGCCGCGGAGGTGATCGCCATCGGCCCGGCCAAGGCGACGACGGCGGGGGCTGCCTCCTCCGGCAACGATTCCACGCTGGGCGGCGGCATGCGGCCCGGCCTGTTCTATGGCGCCAACGATTCCAGGCGTCCGGCGGGGGCGGCGATCGGGTACTGAAGGCGCCCGCCTTCTTCGAGCGTGGCGCCGTGCTCGGCGGCGTCAAGGCGCGCTTCGCTCAAGAGCCTTGACCCCG